>CAXMUH010000140.1:0-33746 GCA_964196565.1 uncultured Legionellaceae bacterium
TAAAAGTGAAAACTTTAGGCAGGTATGCATTGGTAATCAATTGGAATGATGGTCATAATTCATCAATATACTCTTGGCGAAAACTGAGAGAATTAGCTGGCTTAAAGAGTTAAGCTTTCCTGAATAAAGAAAAGCAACTTCAAGAACAAAATATTGAAAACCTTGTGACTACGTTAAGCTCTCTTCCTATATATGCTGCTAAAGGTGTATCGTTTGGGTTGCTAGTAGTATCTCCCGATGGGCGCGTGCTTCTTGTTGAAGACGATAGAACGGGTATTAAGACAGTTTCCCCACCTTCTGGTTCGTTAGATGTCACAATAACCCTTCCTGATGGAACCACAGTATGCGATGAAGATGGAAAGCCAATTAAATTTGATGGAAAACCAAGCTCTGATTACAAACTCCTGATAATTCTACAGAAACAAGGGGTTGATGTTAGTGATCTCATTTGCTGCTTTAAAGAAGATGGAAAATTTCTCTCAAATAATGAAGGCCCTGTTCATAAACTTGCCGAAGATATTGTAAAGAATGACGCTTTAAGTACTAACTTAATAAAAGCTTGCAAACAAGTTTGGGGGGAACGGTATGACAACTTTCTAGAATTTGTAGTCAACAAGTCTAAAACACAGGATGCTATGTTTACTTTTTTCAAAGAAATTGTATTACGATTTGAGACATTTATCGCAGCAACTCAAAATGGTTTTACACTAACTTCAGAAAAAGAATTAGTAGCTGGTGCAAGAGAAGTGGGAGAAGAATGTTTAAAGCCAGAGGGGCGTGAATTGGGTTTAATTCCCATGATCGAAGGCACTAATGAACTTATTACTATTTCTGAGAGCAAACGCGGGGGGTCGGCGCAAATACTAAGCGTTCAACATGTTTCAAATGATACAATGGACATACTCAGTCAAAATCTTGATAGCAAAGTTGTAAAAGGACACACAGAGACTGGAGTTGTAATGAATCAGCAGCAAGTACATAACTTGATAACTGATTTAAATGGCTTAAAACAAGACCAATATACTACAAAACAGTGGTCAGGATTAATGGCTTCTCGCGCGCGCTTGCAAACGGTATATAGCTATGTGCTTCATCAGCAACCATCCGCAGTTGCCGCTGATGGTGAAGCTAAAGACGCTCACCCTCAAGCCGGTGCAGGAGAGGAAAAAGCTGCCAAACCTTCTACAGCGGGCATGTTTGCACCAAAAGCTAATTCAGTGAGGGAAGCTGCTGGTGTTCCTGCCACCACAACGGGACTTGCGAAAGATGCTTCAGCTGCTGATACTCAGGATTGCTGCTCTCTCCAGTAAAAAAATATAAGGTGCGCTTAGGTATAAGCGCAGACAAAGGAACGCTCGGGCGTAGCAAAAATGCAAAATATGCAAATTGATAATTTCCCCAAATTGCATATTTTGCTACGCTCGGCGTGTTGTCTCGCTTACCCCACAGCTAACTTTTTGATTTCCAGATTTTAAAAAAGCAATTTATGTCAAGTAAGTTAGCAACAAATATCAATTAAGTGCTGTATAGTTTCATTTTACTTTAAGTCTTATCATGTAGTCTTTAATAGAATAACGATAGCGCAAGGGGCAACCCATCAGTTAGTTTACAAGCTTGCGCCAACTTATTTATTTTGCGTCTTGTTTAGCATTTTGCAACGGACGGAGGCAAGTCAAAAATAATCGCTAAAATTATATTTAATTTGCAAGCGAGATTTAAGATGACCATGATAAACAGACGAAAGCAGGAAGCTGGAGATGATAAATCATGAGAGTTCCAATAAAACATAAAGACACTGAAAATATAGCGCTTCTTACATTAGAGAAGTGCCTTGCGTTGTTTAACGATCCTGAGATAAACATAGAGAAGACATTAGCATATTTTCAGCAACAATTAAATCATGACAAAGTCAGACTCGAACAACGCCTATGTGAAATTGCTGACACAAAGGAATGTATCCCTTTATTATTTCATGCACCTTTACCACTTATTTCCTATCTACTAAAACAAATCCCAAGTTTAGTTACACTTAAAACCGAAATTGGAAAAAACTTATTATTTCACGCCGCACTGAAAGGAGATGTTGATTTATTTAATTATTTAAATAAGGATTATTCCCTATTGCAAAATCAAAAAACGAAGAACGGATTAACTGTCTATCATTATTTATGCATGCATCAAAACATGTTGCCGGTATTAACAAGTTTAACTGGTAGCGTAGAATTTGAAAGTTGGTATCCCTCTTGCGAAGAAGATTCCCTTACTGTGTCCCCAGCTTGTTATGCTGCAGAATCTGGGTGTTACAGGACTGTCCAATGGCTATATAACTTGGCCGGCGATGCAATCAATATCGATATGAAAAACAACATAGGTTGGACACCTTTTTTAAGAGCTGCAGCAAAAGGCCATTTGGATGTCGTGAAATATCTATTAGAAGAATGTGAGGGCTCTCGAGCACGCTTAGCACAAAAATACAATGGAGCAAATGCTCTGATCATAGCCGCTGATAGCGGTCGCCTTAAGATTGTCCAGTATCTATTAGAAAATTTTGCGGAGCGCTTCAACATCGATGAACCCGCTGATGATGAGTATGGCTCTGATGCACTATATGATGCGATAACTTTTGGGCATGTTGAGGTTGCCAAGCATCTAATAGCTAACGGTGCAAACGGGATCGATAACATAGATAAAACTGGCTGGACATCTTTTTTAAGAGCTGCAGCAAATGGTCACTTGCATGCCGTGAAATATCTACTAGAAGAATGTGAGGGTTTTCAAGCACGTTTAGCACAAAAAAACAATGGAGCAAATGCACTGATCAAAGCCGCTGCATGCGGTCACCTTAAGGTTGTCCAATATCTATTAGAAAATTTTGGGGGTATTTTTAACATTAATGAACCCGCTGATAATTGTGTTGGCAATGATGCACTTTCTGATGCGATAGCTATGGGGCATGTTGAGGTTGCCAAATTTCTAACAGCTAAGGGTGCAACAGGGATAGATAACAAAAATAAAACTGGCTGGACACCTTTTTTAAGAGCTGCAGACAATGGTCATTTGGATGCCGTGAAATATCTATTACAAGAATGTGAGGGCTCTCGAGCTCGCTTAGCACAGACACAGTCGGGAGAAAACGCATTAGTAAAAGCCGCTAGACATGGTAGGGTGAAAGTTGTCAAATTTTTTATTGATAATGGAACTTATGAATATGTTGATCGTCGCTCCCTGCCAGATCCGAATGGTTATCTGTACCATGGGTGTTATCTAGTACCCGGTGTGATACCCGATGAAATCCGAGCTAACCCTTATCTTTACTGCTTTGTGCATTTAATGAGTGCAAGCGGACTTTCTTTAGATATAGCCAAAATACTATTTAATCACATCACAATGCAAGCTAGTGGCATTTGGCCAATGTACTACTATACAATCAGTAGTGGTTTGGGGGGAATAAGCAACGAAAAGGGCCTTGATGTAATACATTTTATGTTAGGACTTGCAGGCGATGAATTGGGAGGCGCTTTTTTTGAACCCTATGTGAAGTCAGAACTATCTGGAAAATATAATACCAGACACGTATCTTTGTTATGTCGTCTAATCGGTAAGAAAGACGAATCATTAAGCAAGAGCAAGAAGCTCGTTGAAGTTTTCACTTTGTTAATTGGGCCACTTATTGATGAACCACGTTGCTACGAAGCTTTTATGAAGAATGGTTATTCACCTAAAGATTTATTTGGGGTCATCGATAATGTTATTTTTTGTGACACCTTAAAGGAACACAAACCTAGCGCATACAAAGCGTTTCTTACTTTTTTACTGAAAAATATTCACTTACTAAATTTAAATGAAGAGCAGAAAAAGGTTTTATTAGCGAGGGTGAATAATCATAACGTTACTGTGACAGTCGAGACACTTAAAGCCGTTTGCGCTAACAACAGTAAATTAGGTGGGTGGTTATTGCATAATAAAATAGTCGAACCTATAAATTATGATGCAGTGTTTTCACTGTTAAAAGAAAATAAATTACAAATGAATCGTGGGTTGTGGCCATTGTTAAAACGTCTTGCTGGAGCACACCTTGTTGGTGTATTAAACCCATTCTCTTGGTATGTGTGCGAGGAGGTAAAGCCGTCTATGAGTAGCTTCTGTGATTTACTTGAAGGAGATGCACAAGCAATTGATGCTGTAGCCTACCAAAAAGGCATGGTTAGGGTACTTCGGACGAAAAATATACAGGGAAATCACCTTAGTGCTTTTTTTAACGCACGTCAATTTTTATTTTTAGGGGGAAGGAGGAGCGTATATATTCTGATAGCACTTGTTAAATTATTACGAAGTAAAAACATACAAGGAAAAAAGGACGATTTGGAAGCAATGATATCAAAATTAAGAGAGACTATTGCAGAGCGGTTAAAAGACATTTTAATTAGCATTTGGAAACCAGTTTATTTTAATGAAGCTAATGACTTACTACAGCTAAATCCTAATCTTGATAAAGAGGACATTGTATTTTACCTTCAGGCATTTGAAGCTGCCCTTTTGAATTCAAAAGGGTATTCTCCACACGAGGCTACGCATATTCATAGATCTGCACATGAGCTTGTCAGTCTAATCTCCCATAGCCCAATAAAGCCTAACTTCTTAGAAAACTTAAAGACACTAACAACACTAATAAATGATATCACGAAAGCAGCAAAAGAGAGATTGCTTCTGCAACAGGCAGAACCAGAATCAAAACAGGCAAAACAAAAGAAACGTAAAAGAAAAAGTAGCGCCCTTAGCAGTGCCGATACGGATGGAGCCCGTGAAAGTAAACAAGGTGCTGGTTCAGAATGTTTTGGTTCAGAAGGTTCTGGCTCTGGTTCTGGCTCAGGCTCAGGACAAGCTGAATCTAAAGAATATTTGAGCACAAGTCAGATTCGATCTGCCGCCAAAACTGTAAGGGGCAAGCAAAGCACACGAAATAACTGCGTGCCACTTGCCCAAGCAATGATACATTACTTTATGACAGGTGAGGCGAGACCAGCGAGTCCAAAATCGTCCAGAGAGGATTTTATTGCTTTGATTGAGGTTGCAACGAGTGCTGATCAACCCTCTGTAAAACAAGAACCTGGGATGAAGTCATTTGTTGCTAGATCATCTGCTCGTTTGACGGGAACGCAAATGGAACAATTGCCGCCGCCACAATACCATCCGCAAGCAGGAGGGGTTTGCGACACAACAAAGGCACCGATCATTGATATGACAGTAAAAGATGCTTTGCAAACGAAAGTCCATGTCACTAGATTAACAAATGCACTTAAACAAATCGCTAGTCGTCAAACCAGTGGAGTAAGTTATGGCTTAGTAAATCTAGCGCAAATTAATGAAAAAGTTTTTGAGGCTGGCCATCAATTTGTTTATTATGCGACAAAAGATCAGGTGATCTATTGTGATCCTAGTTTTGTTGTTAAAGAAAAAGGCGACCCCATTATCAATCTAATAAAAACCGATGAACATCATACGGGCTTTTATTTTCATGCCATTAACGATAGCAAAAAACAACGCGATGATGTTGTTTTTTCTCCTTATGTGTTTTTTATAGAAGCGTATCAGCCTGTCAGTCATCATAAAGCAGATACAGTAAAAAAAGAGTCTTTAGATGTTGAAATGAGAGATGCAGCGGGTGCGGGCTCAGGTTCGGGCTCATCCAGTGTACAGCCTGGTTTATTTAGTCCTCGTGCGGCAAGTAAGGGACATGCTTCTGCCTCTCTACAAACTCAAGGAGTTGGATCGAAAAGAGCACGTGGATCAACTGCAGCTAGGCCAGAGCCAAATGGTGCTCCAACAGCCAAGCGTAGTAGAGCGGTTCCGTCGTAAAATAATCCTGCTAAAAAGCCATATTAGCAGCACCAGTAGCCTCATCCCCCGAGCATGGCGTAACGCGCAAACTTTTACTCAGCTTTTCTGTAGTTGCTGGCGCCACTGGTTTGCGTGGTGGAAAAAGATGTAGCGTAAAGGCTGGGAAGATGCGTTGATCAACGAGAGATCATTTGGTATATTACAATATGTAAACGATGTTTCCGTCCACGCACTAATACACCCTACGCAGGTGCATATTCTTGCTGCGAGTCCTCGTTGATAAAACCCCTAACCTGTCCCAATAATTCTATTTTATCTGTATGTTTGTAATTTTGTTTAATTTTAAAATCGAGGTGTTGACTAAGCGCATCCAATAAATAGCTATCCAGCGAGTGATTGTTTAGACGTGCACAGTAACGGTTAAAATGCCTTTCCAATATGTCACAACGATCGATGTCAGACCCCGCGTTAGTTATCTGTGAAAGAAGTGCAGTAGCACGCTTTTGTCCGCTGTCACCGTGACGCCATAAGCTAAATTTACCTTGTTTAATGCCCCGGTTATCAGCATTAGAATCTTTATTCTCTGATTCATACCAGGCTTTATAACCTGATATAGCTTTATTTATAACTTCGGTAAATGTTATTGTCTTAACTGGCGCTGGCTTGTGTTCTTCGGCAGTTACAACAGTTGTGTTGGAGCTGGTTGAGGTTATAACTAAAGGTGGCGTAGGATCTGTTACTGGCTTGCGTTCTTCGGCAGCTTCAACAATCGTTGCTCTAGAACTACTGGCGTGGTGGGGGTGGGTAACGACATTTCGGATGGCTTGTCGTTGTGGGAAAGATATCCTTTGCTGTACCTCCATAATGCTACGCGCAGCAGCATATTTCATTAGGCTAACTTGAGTTAACGCCATCACGACATTTAGCCCACGGCCTACGGTGTTGATTAAAAACATACACGCCTGTGCTTGCATGAGCATATTCATATTTTCGAGAGAATGATTATCGGCTTTGGAGTGCGATAATGCGCGAGCTTGCGGACTTACTATGACTACACAAATTTGCAATAGTGATTTTTTAACTTGTCGTAGTGATAATACAAAGGTTCGTCCAGATTTCTTATCACGCAATATAAAATTATTTGTTGGAAATAGTTTATTCGGCCTAGGAACATGATACTTTTGAAGTCGGTCACCCTGCAATGACAGATGAGAAGTCTTTTTAAGTGATCTAGGATCAACAACAGTAACCACATAACTTGGTGGGGCTCTCTTTGTTGGCCGCGGAACAACAGCTGTTGTGGTACTGGTTGGTTGTGGCATTAACCGCAACTCAGGGTTTCTGTATATTGTGTTTAATATTTTAATTATGTGTGGAATCAGTAGCTGTAGTGATTGATCGCGAACTTCAATGGTGATGGTGTTGTCATTGACGGTTGCTGGTTTTTGTTCTTGCTTGACCTCTGGAGAAAATGGTATTAAGTCCCTTATATTTGAAGGATTATGGTTGTCTGGCTTTTTCTCTTCTTTGTTTTCTGGAAAAACGAATAATGGGTTAGTGATTGCAACACGCTCAGGTCGTCGAACAACAGCATGTCTAACAAAGTTGTGCTGAGAAACAATAGGAGCGCGCAAGTAAGGGGTAAGTTGGCGGCTTGTAGGTGTTGGGGTAGGCGAGCTACTTCTATTAACTGGTTGCGAAGTAGGCAGCTGAAGAATCTCTGCCTTCGCCTCCACATGCCGAGGCCTTTCTGCTCGTTGTCTACTATTACGTGTGCTAATCCAAGCTATAATCCCGCCTACTGCTGTTATTCCAGCAGCTATAAATCCTTTGCTCCAATTGTTATTGTTTGGTCTCATATTCACCCGTTCCTGTAATTTAAAAATTTAATTTTAAACTATTATAAAGTAGAAATATTAACTCAGTATGAAGTGGTAAGTATAAATACCATGTTGAGCAAACTTCAGACACGTAATTGTGGGCAGCATGATTAATTTATATCTTTGAGGTTTTGTTTTAGGGGTTTAATGATGCAATAACGCGCAAAAACAAATCAAGACTGGCTCAAGAAAACAGAAATTATTGCTTATAGAGAGCATCAATCCAAATTGGGTGGATTTGGACGATATCTATAACAAAATCCAAAAGCGGGTGCCCATCACCACAATTTTAATCGTTACATAATAAAAATACTCGCATAATTAAGAGTATTTTAATATTGTCGTGATAATATACCCGGGTATTAATTTAAGTCGCATACCCCTGTAATATAACGAGGTGAAAGCAATATGGGAAAATTATTCTCTAAAATGTCTAAAAAGCGCAGTTCAAGTTTATCAACCTTACTTTTTGATAATTCTGATGAAGCTTATATAGTGAGTTTTAAAGTGTTTGCCTATCTGACGATAGCAGAGCGTTGTGTTTTATCGACTGTAAATAGCAATTCAAACAAGCAATATGCAGAGCAGATTAATTTTGAGTTACAAGAGTTAAAAGCCGCAGCTGTAGATGAAAGAGCATATGAGCAATCAATTGATAAAGTAGTACATAGCTATCCAACGTATTTTATTCATATGTTGGGAGGCATCGCAAACATATTAAAGATTGCCACACTTGATCTTAATAACATGATGGGATCAACAGGCTATTTGGATTTCACTTTATCAGACACAGTGGCTAACAATTTTAATGCAAACGTTGTAAGAGGCTATGATTGTTGGAATAGGGCTTTTGTGCTTGTAAAAGCCATTCTACCATTCGACCCCGGTACCCCTGGTATTTCAAATATTAGTTTAAGAGGACGTATAGCGGATAATGTCACGCCATACAATCCAAGCAGGCAATGCATAGTAACAGCCTTTCAGCGTTATCCTGATACTCAACTATGGCAAGTAGGAAGTATTTCTATTGGAAGCAATGATCAATATTCACATTTTAAAAATTTCGAAATAATGGGTGACGGTTATGCGCCTGAAAATTCATACTTTTACACCAATGGGTTTTCAGGAGCAGGAAGAAGAGGGTTGAAGTGGCTAAGCAAATTAATTACTGAAGGATCCGCAGGCTTGCCTGTATTTGTGTCGGATTCAATATCGAGTTCGTCTTTAGAATCAAAGGATTCGAACCAAAGAATTGAGTTATACAAAAATCCGGCTGTTTACGCATTTTTTGCAGCTTCTGCATGCTATCAAAAATGCGGCGATGATACATTTTTAATTACTCACGAATTATTTGATATGATTACGGAATTTACTATAGGAACGGCAGCTACTCGAGATCTCCTTCATAAAAAAGAATTACGCACAAATCCTGGTAGAGGTTATGCTGACCCGATCAGCCCGGTGACAACAATCGTTAGTCATTGCAGTTACTTTAACAGACTGAGCACAGAGGCTAAACACGAAGATGAAGCTCAACCATTGGTTGTGGGTATGAGTTAAATGCGCAGGTGAATTTTAGGTGTAGCCCGGCCAAAAAATTTATTTTTGGCCGGGATTAACGCATGAATCCAGCTACGGCTTGCTGCTTCCTGGCCGGCTATGCCGTCCAGGCTACTTCAAATGGTGCCAGAAAAACACCTAAAACTTACCTGTGTTGGGTATACAAGTGCTGCATTCTCACTAAAGCAGCTGAGCGGGAATATTACTAAACCATTTTTTTAGGATCAACCGCTTTATCAAATTCTTCAGCAGTTAAAAACCCCAATTTAAGACAGGCGTCTTTTAAATTACTGTTATCTGCAAATGCGGTTTTCGCTATTTTTGAAGCTTTATCATAGCCAATCACTTGGTTAAGCGCTGTAACTAACATCAGCGAATGATCCAGGTAATAAGTGATTTTTTCTTGAATCGGTTCAATACCAACTGCGCAATGGTCATTGAATGAATGGCAAGTATCGGTTAATAAATAAATCGATTGAATTAAATTATACGCCATTACCGGCTTATAAACATTTAATTCAAAATTACCTTGGGATCCAGCAAAACCAATTGCCGCATCATTTCCCATCACTTGCACGGCAACCATGGTCATTGCTTCCGATTGAGTAGGATTTATTTTTCCTGGCATAATAGAAGAACCCGGCTCATTGGCAGGAATTGATAATTCACCTAATCCGCAACGCGGACCGGAAGCTAACCAACGCACATCATTTGCAATTTTCATTAATGAGCACGCTAATGTTTTTAAAACACCACTCGCTAAAACAAACTCATCGTGCGATGCTAATGCGGCAAATTTATTTTTAGCAGACACAAAGGGTAGGCCGGTTATAGCAGAAATATGTTTTGCGGCTTTTTCACCAAATTGTGGGTGGCTATTCAGTCCGGTGCCAACGGCGGTTCCACCAATCGCTAAACGATACAGAGATGGCATCACTGTGTTGATTGCCTCTAAGTCAAATCCAAGTTGTGCGACATAGCCTGAAAATTCTTGGCCTAACGTTAATGGCACCGCATCTTGCAAATGGGTGCGGCCGATTTTAATGATGTCTTTAAATGCTTTTGCCTTGCTATTTAACGTGTCTTTTAATTTTTTAACTGCGGGAATTAAATTTTTCACCATCATTTCAGCGGCTGCAATATGCATTGCAGTTGGAAACGTATCGTTTGAAGATTGCGACATATTAACATCATCATTCGGATGAATCGGTGTTTTAGAACCCATCTTGCCACCATTGAGCTCAATGGCGCGATTTGAAATCACTTCATTGCTATTCATATTTGTTTGTGTACCGCTGCCGGTTTGCCAAATTTTAAGAGGGAAGTTATCGTTTAATTTACCCGCGATCACTTCATCCGCAGCTTCTGCGATCAATCGAGTTTTATCAGAAGAAAGTTTGCCGAGCTCTTCGTTGGTTAATGCGGCTGATTTTTTTAAAATACCAAAGGCGCGAATCAGTTCTGGTGGCATTGTTTCGCGGCCAATCGCAAAATTAATGGTAGAACGTTCTGATTGGGCTCCCCAGTAATGATTACTAGGAACCTCTATTTCGCCCATGCTGTCAGATTCAGTGCGAGTATTATTTTTGGCCACAATTCACCTCTCATGCTAAGTATTTGGATAGAACGGTTATTATACACGTTTGCAAGTCTAACTCCATCAATACTCCTGGTTATAATATGTCTGTTTTTAAGTCAAAATCGTTCTATAGTAAATATAAGGCCAATAAATGACCGAGGGTAAGGTATTGATTATGGAAATTGCTCCAGAAGCACAGATTATCCTAAACTATTGGTTTGGGCACGTTGAAGAGACGGTTATCCCGTCAGAGACCCGTGCGCGCATTTGGTTTGGTGAAAACGAGCATGTGGATAAGGAGATTAAGTCGCAGTTTACTAAAGACCTTAAAAACGCCATCCTCGGCAAGTTTACAGGTTGGGAGAAGACTTCACGTGGACAGCTTGCGCTCATTATTACTTTGGATCAGTTCTCGCGACATATTTATCGCAATAAAGCTACTGCTTTTGCTCAAGACGACTATGCGCTCAGTCTTTGTACACGAGGAATGGAGCATGAATACGATCATAGCTTGAGCTTAATTGAGCGAGTTTTTTACTATTTCCCACTGTTGCATTCTGAACATCTTGCTTATCAAGAGAGCTCAGTTCGCTCTTATGAGGTACTGGTTGAGCTGGCTCTACCTGAGACAAAAATTATTTATGAAAGTTTCTTTAAATTCGCCAACCATCATTATAATATTGTGCGGCGGTTTGGTCGCTTCCCTCAACGTAATATTGCTTTGGGGCGAGAATCCAAAGCGGAAGAGATTGAATATCTTAAAGAATCAGATCAACAGTAGGGGTTGAAAATGGCTGATGAGCAAACATTGTACCGTGTAGCATTTACACAAGAAGATAAAATTTATGAAGTCTACGCGCGATACGTCTCAGAAGAGAGCTTGATGGGCTTTATTGAGATTGAAGATCTTGTTTTTTCAAATGAAGCAGGGTTGGTTGTCGATCCCGGTGAAGAAAAATTGCGCGCTGAATTTCTTGGCGTAAAACGCTCTTATGTGCCAATGCATTTAGTATTGCGCATTGATGAGGTTTTGAAAAAGGGCTTGGCCAAAATTACCAAAACAGAGAAAAAAGGCAATGTGCATAGTTTCCCTGGTAAGTTTCGTCAAAAACCACCGACTGAAGATTAAGGATTGTCATGAGTTTTTTGTTAGTTGATGTGGCGGGATATGAACTCGACGCACAAGACAAGGAGATATTAGCCCACAGTGCGATTGTTGGGGTAATATTATTTACACGAAACTTTCAAGATTTGGAACAGCTTCAAGCGCTAACCTCTTCTATTAAAGCAGTTAATCCAAAGTTATTTATCGTAGCAGATCAAGAGGGCGGTCGTGTGCAGCGTTTTCGCTCGCAATTTACCACATTGCCGAGTATGCGCGAATGGGGGAATCGGTACCAAAAGAATTCAGAGGAAGCGATATTAGGTTTAAAAGCTGCGACCACCTCGCTGGTAACAGAACTTAAAACTGTTAATATCAACGCCAGCTTAATCCCAGTTCTTGATGTTGATTATGGGGTAAGTGAAATTATCGGAGAGCGTAGCTTTGGCGAAGATAGTGAATTGATCAAGACCTTAGCCTCAGTTGTTATCTCAACACTTCATGCCAATGGCATGCCTTGTACAGGCAAACATTTTCCAGGGCATGGTGCTGTTCTGGTTGATTCACACAAAGGTTTGCCGATTGACCCACGTCCATTAGACGAAATTATGCAGTCTGATTTAGCGCCATACCGACATTTTGTGAACCAGCTGGACGCCATTATGCCGGCGCACATTATTTACCCTGATGTAGATGACAAACCTGCAGGTTTTTCAAAAATTTGGCTGAAAACCATTTTGCGAAAAAAATTAGGCTATGAAGGTTTAATTCTCAGTGATGATATCAGCATGAATGCCACACTTGTTTATGGTGATTATCCAACTCGTGCTAAGCTCGCGCTCGATGCTGGATGTGATGTGGTGTCGCTGTGTAATAATCGTGAAGGCGTGATCAGCGTGATTGATTCGCTCGGTCAGCATAAAACGCCAAAGTCTCAGCAGCGCTTACATCAGTTTGTAAATAGGTCATAGGGGAGGGGCACGCCCCCATCATTGTCTGGAATAGCAAATTACCGATATTTGCGGTATCATGCTTCTTTTCTATACTTGTGGGGCTTTAGATCTTGTCTAATACGGTAGATTTTGTACAAACATATTCTTGGGCGATTAAAATTGGCTTATCGATCCTTCTTGGGGTCGTGGCCACTCTAGTTGAGTATTTTTTGAGCAAAAAGTACCTGCCTAAAGCTAGGACGCAAAATAAGCGCTGGCGCCAAATCGTTATTACTTCGTTGCACGGACCATTCATTTTTTATGTTTGGTTGATTGTGGTGAGCCTAGTGATTGAAATCGTCTCTGCCAAAATCGGCTTTAATGGTCGCTTTATTGACATGATCAGCCCGGTACGACGATTCTTAACATTAATTTTTCTGTTTTGGTTTGTGATGCGCTTTATCCGCGCCTGGGAAAGCAACTTTATCGCCGTGGTGAATGGGGGTGGTAAAAAAACATTTCAAGACTCAACCTCGGTCAATGCCATTGCGCAACTGTTTCGTGTGATTGCCATTATTGTAATACTTTTGATGATCTTAAGTACTGCCGGGATTAAAATCTCAACTTTGTTAGCTTTTGGCGGTATTGGTGGTTTGGCGCTTTCATTTGCGGCCAAAGATACCTTAGCTAACTTTATCGGTGGTTTAATGATTTATTGGGATCGGCCTTTTTCAGTCGGTGATTGGGTAAGTTCGCCAGATCGTAATATTGAAGGTACGGTCATTAATATAGGGTGGCGCTTAACGGCCATTCGCACATTTGATAAACGTCCACTCTACGTGCCCAATGCCGCTTTTTCCACAATCTCGGTCGAAAACCCATCACGTATGTTAAATCGACGCATCAAAACTGTCGTTGGGATTCGTTACAATGACTCAGCCAAGGTATCGGCTATCGTTGATGACATAACCAAAATGCTGAGCGAGCACCCAGAAATTGATACCACGCAGACATTATTTGTTAGACTGATTGAGTTTGGCTCATCATCATTAAATATTTTAATTTATACGTTTACAAAAACCACAGAATGGGTAAAATTCCAAACTGTACAGGAAGATGTTTTTTTAAAAATGATCGAAATAGTTGCTAAACATGGCGCGCAGTTTGCATTTCCGACAAGTACGATCGAGATCCCTCAGGGGATTGAAACCTTTAACAAAATTAACGAGGATGTTGATGAGCCAAGAAGTCTGCGATAAATTAGATTCCACCAATGTAAAAGCACAAGAGGACACTATGCTATTACCTGAACATATCCACGAAGTATTTGATAAATCAACCTGCCTATATGAAAAAGCCGATGTTGAAAAAGCATTAGATAAAATGGCGGATGAAATTAGTGAATCCCTTGCAAAAACAAATCCCATTTTCCTCTGCGTCGTTGTCGGCGGAATAGTGCCTTTAGGTAGCTTATTGCCTCGCTTGGATTTCCCGTTGGAAGTTGATTATGTGCATGCCACGCGCTATCAAGGCGGCACAGTCGGTAAAGACATCACTTGGAAAGCAGAACCTTCATGCAATATGACTGGGCGCACAGTCGTTATTGTCGATGACATCTTAGATGGCGGCATCACCTTAAGTGCAATCATTCGTTATTGCCAACAAAAAGGAGCGGGCAAAATCTACTCTGCCGTTTTAGTCGATAAATGTCATGCGCGACTACCGGATGGCCATGAACGTGCTGATTTTAGCGGACTTGAAGTTGATAATCATTATGTATTTGGTTATGGCATGGATTATAAAGGCTATTTGCGCAATGCGCCGGGTATTTATATGGTTTCCCCTGAATATGAATGACAACCCACGCCGGTCTGTTAGTTCTCACTAAATTGATCGGGAGGTTCACTAAACTCCTGATCGATCGGCGTGATTTTAAATAAAACCCCATATAATGGATGATCGATATAATTTATTTCCTTGCTGCGTGTGCGTCGACTTTGCAATAATTTAAAATATTTAAAAACCTGCGGCGATTTGGCCAACTTTTGGTTGGTCAAATCTGCAATTTTTTGCTTTGGTATTGCAAGTACCAAATTTAAATTAACATCAAAGTAGCGTTGCAAGCTAATGGTAAACGTTCCATTTAACTGCCAGTTTTGATCAGGATCATAAGATGTGGACTCATTGGTTACCAGACTTATAGCGTTTCCTTGATCATCATATAATTCACCACCATAAAGATGAATGGTGGTCTTTGTCGCCATTTTAATTAATGATTCACGCCAGGCAAGGTGTAATATAGTTTTGTATCTAGAGTGCTTATAAATTCGACGCTGCTCACGCTTTAAAGTAAAGTTTGCTGGTGCAACGCTCATCATATATTGGGAGTCAACTTTACGGAAAAGGCTAATCGCATCTTTTAAATCTTCTACCTTTTTACCGATATCGGGCCAATCTTCAGAGCTTAAGTTTTTTGATTTGATGTGCGAAAAAACAATAAGCTCGATTTGATAGCCGGTCAACGCCTGGGACAGGTTTACAATAAATAACAGCAGTAGGGCAGTTAAGCATTTCCTTAGCATGATTTTCCTTATTGGTTGGTTACGCATAGTTATTCTACCTGAAACTTTATCTCGCTGCGAACGGACGTTAGCTCTGCGAGCACGTAAAATACATTAAAGTATACGATAAATCAGAGAGTTCCGCTCGGTTAAAATATGCCCAGTGTCCTATAATTACTGTAGTTAGTTTGACCAACTGGAGAAGAAGATGTCTAATGGATCAAAAGGGTTATCGCATACTTTTGCCTTTATTGGTCGGGTATTTTTTGCCATTTATTTTATCGTAGGTGGCCTACATAATGCCTTCTCGTTTAGTGCTATTGTGCAATCCATGCCTTCTGTACAACATGTGGAAGGCTTATTAATTGTAATTACTATTTTACAATTACTGGGTGGTGTCTTAGTCATTATCGGTTGGTTTACCCGATTTGGTGCGTTTCTACTGTTTATTGCGCTGGCATTAATGACCTGGATGGAGTTATTAACGGTACCAATACATGCGCAGTCGATCCCTGCTGTTTTTGCCTCATTTATGCAATTTGTTGATAATTTAGGCTTTGCCGGCGGTACGCTGTACATTATGGCGTTAGGAGCAGGTTCTATCAGCATCGACTATTTTCGATTTCGAAAAAAACTTGGCACACATACTGAATAGCGATCATCGGCAGTGCAGCTTGCCTTATTTTATTTAGATATTTTCGGGGTAGGCTGCTTTGCCCTTAATGCAAATTGCGCTTTTCTCATGAAATGATTATACTGATTCGCCTTAAAAAGAGTTAGGTGAATTTGGTGATAGCAAGTAAAATCGTGTGGCGACATACCCATTTTAACAAACTTAAAATCAATGAGTTATATAATATTCTTGTCGTTCGGCAGCAAGTTTTTATGCTTGAGCAACATTGCTTGTATGAAGACCTTGATGATCTTGATCAGGACGCTACTCACCTCAGTGCTTATCTCGAGGGCCAAGCAATGCCAGTGGCTTATGCGCGGATTTTAAAGCCTAATGTTAAGTATGAAGAAGCATCGATTGGACGTATCCTGACAACTCAGATAGTTCGCGGCCAAGGTTTGGGCCGTGAATTGATTAAACGTGCGATTGATTTTATCGAAAAAGAATTTATGAGCCGCGAAATAAGAATATCAGCGCAACTGTATTTAAAAGACTTTTATATTGGCTTTGGTTTTAAAGTAATCGGAGAGCCTTATATGGACGCTGGAATAGAGCATATCACCATGTTACGGAGTAAATAAACCATGGGACAAAGCAAATCACAGGCAAAATTAATTCACTACACTAAAAAGGCAATGAATGATTATCGCATGATTGCAACCGGCGATCGAGTGATGGTGTGTTTATCTGGCGGTAAAGATTCTTTTACCATGCTAACGGTGCTAAATGAAATTCGTATTGAGTCACATTATAAGTTTGATATTTTTGCATTTACTTTGGATCAATCTCAACCCGGTTGGGATGATTCAAAATTACGGAATTGGATAGAGGATAAAAAAATCCCTTATGAGATTTTAACCCGCGATACTTATTCAATTGTTAAAGAAAAAATTCCAGAAAACAAAACCTACTGTTCTTTGTGTTCTCGATTGCGTCGTGGAATCATTTATCGTTATGCCGAAGAAAATGGTTTTAATAAAATAGCCCTGGGCCACCATCGTGATGATATGATTGAAACTTTATTGATGTCGATTTTATACGGTGGCCAACTGCGATCTATGCCGCCTAAACTTTTAAGTGATAATAAGAAAAATATTGTGATTCGCCCGCTAGCGTTTTGCCAGGAAAAAGACATTATTCAGTTTGCACAAGAACAGCAATTTCCTATTATTCCGTGCAATTTATGTGGCGCACAAGACAACCTGACTCGCGTTAAAGTCAAAAAGCTAATTCAAGATCTAGCCAAACAAAATCCAAAGATCCCAAGTAATATGCTGCGTTCGATCAGTAATGTTAAACCCAGCCAGTTGATGGACCATGAGTTATGGGATTTTAGAAACCTGGAGCAAGACCAGTTGCTTACTGAAGTCTAACTGAACTTTCAACAGCCCCAGATATTTTTGTTTCATATTCTTGAACCAGAAAAATACTGTCTGTGTGAGCAATCGTAAATAGAGGTTTACTATTGTAATGACGAAGAGTAAAGCGCGCACTATGATGATATTGGTAAGCGATAAGTAATGCGATACCTTGTATATACGGCAGTTTAAACATCATACGACTTCCCAGCTCATTGTCTAGAGCATCGAGATTTTGTGCTAAATCGTTTTGGTTTAGATGATTAGTTAGATATTCAGACAGGTCATCACTAGGTCTAGGCATACATCTTAGCTTAGATGACACTTTGATTTGATTAATCGGGATTGTGAATAGTGCATTAATAAGTGTTGGTAATATATTGTCGTAATGACTAATGTTAGCATAAAGGTTTCTTTCAGCATTCCTTTTAAGTTTCATATCATCCCCCTTACTTTAATTCTCCCTTTATTAATATTACTCCTTACGTACCTTAAGTCCAAAATTAAGGGTTATTTTTAGAGTTTGGAAAAAGAGTTTTTCACGACCCTCGCTTGTTGTAAACCTTAACCAGTGTTAAGATTTCCTTATATAAATATAGATAGATCCACATAATAAGAAGAATAAAATGTCCAATAAAATCATGAATAAATTCAGCTACCCACGCCCAATTCCATTGCCAGTGACAATATATATCTATTATTTGATCATCAGTCTTATTGGTGCTGCTATTTTAATTCTATTTTACCCAGGTATGATTAGTCCACCTAATGCACCCCACGGTCCAGGAGACATTTTATTAGTATTTTCGCTGTACCCGTTACTGCTCATTATTTGGGGTTTTTGCACCGGGCGTAAGTGGCTTCTTAATCTCATATTTATATTGACAGCGCTTAGTTTTTTGAGCGCTTTGGTTATGTCGAATAAAGTGCCTCACCCCGCACTTCGTTTATTTCTAGATATATTAAGCATTGTTATACTTGCGTTTATGTATAAAAAAAGCAGCCTAGCTTGGTTTAAACAATGCAAAATGGTAAGAGTCTCTCGGAAAAGCGAAGGCTACAAAAGCAAAACCAAATTGCTTGTTATATTGGTATCCATCGTGTGGGTTATTGGATTTTTTGTTGCGATCGGCTCATTCGCTCACGCTCACCCAATACAAGATACTCCCAATCAACAAACTACTAGTTAAATAGAATAGGGACTTACTGACTTATTAGGGCCATCTGTGGTTTTTAATTGCTTTTCACGCATAATAGTGCTCTTTGCTCTTTTAATAATGTTTATATCTATCCCGGTTTGAAATTAGGTTTTAAAACTTTAAGGTGTCACGTATAAACGCACACTCTTACGCAGCGGCGCAGCGGCGCAGCGGCTATGACAGAACGCAGAGTTCTTTTAATATGAATCCGTTGCGCCTTGTCATAGCCGCTGCGCCGCTGCGTAAGAGAAAACATCTTCGAGCAACTTTTTAGCCGAAAAGTTAAAGCTACCAATGTCAAAGCCCATACTAAAAAGGTTTAGAAATTTTTTTGTATAGTGAAATTCCTGGATCCCGGTTCGCGTCCTTCGGATTTGTCCGGGGCGACAGGTGTGCAGGGTCTAGGCTTCACCCGGAGTTAAGCCAATCAGCGTCCAGCCGTCGGTAGGTTCAACTTGTGTTTCCTCGGTAAAGATAGCAAGCTTGCCCTTAGGATCAATCGCAAATAATAGTATGGCTTTATTTTGATATTGTTTCTGATAGTCGCTAAAACTAAAATTTTCCGTTAACAGTGTGCCACGAATTTTAGCGCCTTGTGCAAGCAGGCTGCTTAATTTCACAAAGGTTTCCTTATCCCCAAATAAAAACTTACCTGGGCCCTTTGTTTTGCCGGAGGATTCAAGTAATTTACCTTTTACAGGTATTCGAACACTATAAAGAGATTTAGCGCCGAACTCGTTTTTATAGCGCATGCAGGCAAGTGCATTTAAATCAGCTTCAGGGCTTAATGCGAGTAACTGATCCACTCCCAGTAAATCCATATGACGGTCAGCATGGTCTCCTACGGGCGAACCAAAATACACAGGTAAATTTTGCATTCTCGCTTTATGCGCATGGTCCCAATTACGCGTAGTGAGCTGAACATTAAAGTCATTTTCAACCAAAACACTTGCTATCGAAAGGGCAAGTGGGTTAGCGCCAATAATTAAAAACCCTTTACCCTCAGGTTCAGCAACCCCTAAGATAGAAGCAATAAAACGCGCGGTAATGCTCTGGAAAACCACGGTAAAAATAATAATAATAAACGTCATTGAAAATAAAATTTCTGAACCTTTATATCCAAATTGGTTTAGTTTAATGGTTAAAATAGCGGCTACAGCCGCGGCGACGATACCGCGAGGAGCAATCCATGCTAATAATGCGCGTTCTTGCCAACTCAGCCCAGAGCCTATGGTCGATAATGCAACGCTTATTGGGCGAACAACAAACTGTAATATTAAACATAAAAGTAAGCCATTATAAAGTATGCTTTTCACATAGCTAAATTGGATCTCTGCTGAAATTATAATAAATAACGCTGAAATTAATAAAATGCTGAGACTTTCTTTAAAGCCAAGAATTTCCTCAATGGGCACATTTTTCATGTTGGTTAAAGTTACTCCCATAACGGTAACACCCAGTAAGCCGCCACCGTCACTGATTAAATTACCAATTCCATAAACAATAAGCACCAACGATAGGGTGCTAATATTATGCAAATACTCAGGCAACCAATGACGTTTGAGCACTTGCCCAAACAAAAATCCTGCTCCAATGCCTAACACTGCACTGGCAACGACTAAAGCGCCAAAGTTTAATAACAGGTGAGTAATCGGAATATTTTGATTGATTGAAATCATTAAACCAAAAACGAGTATTGCCAATATTGCACCGATAGGATCAACCGAAATGCCTTCCCAGCGCAAAATATTAGAGACTTGCCTTGAAGGTTTAACCGTACGTAACATCGGCACAATAACGGTTGGGCCTGTTACCGAGGTTATAACACCAAGCAAAATTGCATAACCCCAATCCATCGCCAATAACAAATGTGCGAAAAGGGCGGTTAGCACAATGGTGATAACAAGCCCAAAGGTTAATAAATTTCGAACCACATGTCTCACATCGGAGAATTCGCGTCGTTTTAAAGTAAGGCTGCCTTCAAATAATATAATAGCAACTGAGAGTGACACAATCGGTGTTAATAAATCTCCGAAAAAAAGTTTTGGGTTAAGCCAGCCTAACGTTGGGCCGATGATAATACCTGAAATTAATAAAAATAAAATAGCAGGCAGTTTCGTCCACCAAGAAAACCATTGACAAAATAGCGTTAATAACGCAATTAAGCATAAAATGTTAATTGCTGGATCAGTCACAATCATCCTTTCTTAAATAGGCCACATCCACAGAATAGTAGGTATTGCTACAACAATAACAACAATTTCTAACGGCAGACCTGCGCGGATATAATCCGTAAATTTATAGCCCCCAGGGCCCATAACAATGGTATTATTTTGATGCCCAACAGGCGTTAAAAAAGAGCAAGATGCAGCAATGGCTACTGTCATTAAAAAAGGATCGATATTGGAATGGATTGATTGCGCGATACTGACAGCGATCGGCGCCATCACCACCGTGGTAGCGGCATTATTCATAAAATCAGATAGTGTCATGGTGATAATAAATAATATGGTAATGATATAAATCGGGGCAATGTGCGGCGCTAATGATAATATAAAATGGGTAATAAGCGCTGTACCACCGGTTGTCTGCAATGCTTGCCCGATCGGAATCATCGCCGCTAATAAAATAACAACTGACCATTCAATGCCATCATAAATCATCCGAGTTGGAATGGTGCGAAACACAATTAACGCCACAACAGCGCCGCCAAAGGCAACTTGTACTGGCACCCATTGAAGCGCTGCTAACACAATCGCAATAGCAAAGATAAATAACGGCAACCATTTTTTCTTTTTTACACCAATTTGAATATTTCTTTCAACCAGTGGTAAAAGTCCTAAAGCTGCTGTATTTTCAGATAAACTTTCACTAGAGCCTTGCAGCAACAAAACATCACCAGCTCGGAGTATGACCTCACTCACTCGCACTCGAAAAGGTTTGCCTTCGCGCGCAACTGCAATTAAGTTTATTCCAAAACGGCTCTTTAGGCGACTGCCTTTTGAAGAGCGATTTTCAAGGCGAGATCCAGGAGAGACAACCACTTCCATGCTAGCAATTTCATGCGCACTTAAAATTTCAGCTCCCGTTGTGTCACTGCCGACCACTTCCAGCTTGCCTTTTTGCACGATACGTTCTAAATTCTGCGGCGTGGATTCTATAATAAAAATATCACCTTTTTCTATAATTAAATCAGAAGGCAAAGATAAGCGTCTGCGTTTGTTGCGAATAATTCCAATTAATAGATACTCCACATCAAGTAAAGCATCGAGCTCCTTAATGGTTTTTCCGACCACCACAGATTCATCAGGCACCTTTACTTCGGCAATATAATCCTCGATATGAAAAACATCTTCTGCTGATTTTGGGCTTTTGCGCTTACCTGGAATAAGTCGCCAACCAATAAAGGTTATAAATATAATGCCAGCGATAGCGACGAAAATACCCGCATGACCAAAATCAAACATGGTAAATTGCTTGCCACTAACTTGTTGGCGATAAGCTGAGATTAATAGGTTGGGCGGTGTTCCGATCATAGTAACTAAGCCGCCCAATGCTGAGGCGAAAGCGATCGGCATTAAAACCAAGGACGGTGAGCGATTGGATTTAATTGCAGTCTGAATCGCAATCGGCATCATTAACGCTAACGCGCCAACGTTATTCATAAATGCGGATAAAATTGCGGTGATTATGCTAAGGCTAGCAATGTGTAAGCTGGGGTATTTACTCACGCGGCTAATTTTTGTAACCAGAAAACTCACACTGCCGGAGTAATGGATGGCCTTTGATATCACCATAACGCAGGCGATGGTAATTACCGCAGGATTATTTAGGCCGCTGTAAATTTGTTTAAAGGGTACAGCGCCAATTAAAACCGCTATCGCTAATGCGAGTAGAGCGACCACATCATAGCGCCAATATCCCCAAATAAAGAGTACCATAGTAAAGAATAACAGAACGAGAATGGTATAAGGTTCATGGAGCATTGTAACCAGCAATCCTTGCATAGATGTCTTAAATAATTATTTTAAAGCAAGACAGCAATTTTAGCCAACAATGTTCTTGATTTATCAACAAATAGTCTGAATAATGGCCTGATGATACGTGCATTTTTTGGCATCCCAATTGATCAATCGGTTATTGCGAGGTTATCGCAAGACGCCAAGTCAGTCTGTGGGGAAATTGAAGAGCCGGAAATCCGTTGGATTAATTTTGAGCTTTTGCATATTACGGTTAAATTTTTTGCAGAAATTGAGCCTGAAGCTTTGGTCACAGTTTCTAAAGCGGCAGCGCAGATGATTAGCAAGATCAAGGTATTTAATCTAACTGTCAGAAAGATATCACCTTTTCCATTAGCAAACTCAAATACACTTGCCGCTCATATTAAACCTCATCAAACACTTCGCAATATCCATAAGTTGCTAGATAAAGCCGGTGAAAAACTTGGCCTGCGAGCTGAGACGAGACGCTATCGCCCACACATTACCCTGGCCAAGTGTCACTCAAATGGGTACTATACGGATACTAAGTCATATTCTGATCTAATTTTGCCGGTACGCGAATTAGTATTGTATGAAAGCAAACCTGCAGCGCGGGGCAGCACTTATATACCCTTGCGCCGATTTAAATTATTAGAATAAAACCCTTAAAATTAATTGGAGAGCCTTATGTCTGACAATGTTGATGATCTAACCATTGAGTACGTAGAAGATGGCGTTACTACCATCAAGCAATTAGATAAAGTGGTTCTAACCAAGGGTGCATGGTGCACGATTTTATATAAACTGCAAAATTGGAATCGCGCGAAACAAATATATAATCCCATTGCTTATTCAATTCGTCGTTATCAAAAACGCGAAGGCGCGTATCAACAACGTTCTAAATTTAATATTTCCAGCACAGATCAAGCGACCAAGATTATTGAGGCGCTAAATAAATGGATTGAAGCGGATAAAGCTGAATAAATAGATTTTAATCCTCTAATGCAAATCCCGCGGTAAGCCGCGGGATATCCCCATTACCTGCCGTTATAAACACACAGAACGGCACTGTTGCAAGCAATCAAGTTGTGCTAGAACTCACGCCCAATTTAATAGCAGGAAGCAGCGGCCATGTCCAATCAATGAAAAGATAGCAGCAAACCATTTAAATGGAAACACTTCAAAGGTGAGATTATTCTTTGGCTTGTAAGTTGGTATTGTCGTTATGCCTTGTCATATGGTGATTTAAAAGTGAAAGAGGGTTAGAAAGTTCGAACCTATAGCGGAAGTTGTCAAGACAGAAGATGCCCCACATCATGCTATGCGAGTTTATTGTAAACTTTATAAAATTGAGCGTGAAGCAAAAAATAATAATTTAACGTCCGATGAACGATACCAGCTACGTCTCAAAAGATCGAGCCCCATCCTTGATACATTTAAACCTTGAGTATTGTCCTAGATCAAGCTGCTGAGCAGGAAGCTGGATAAATCAGATGTCCTTAAAGAATCAATAAGATAGACGGGCAATGTGCCCGCGACTGCAAAACTTAATAAAAAGAGCAAGAAGTATCAAGCATTTCACCCGTTCATTTAATTTTATTTTAAGCACTTATTCGTATAATCATTTTCTAAGATGACAACTTGAAATTCAGAGAGCAGCAAAGATATGAGAACTTCTACAAAAAAAACCAAGGCAGCTAGATCAACTCAAGGTGCTGCAGGATATCGCTCGATCAAAAAATTAACTTGAAAAAGAGAATGAAATGAAACATGTAACTATTAAATTCAATAAAGCTGAAAACAAATCCGGCATAAATTTCTCCGGGTGGGCTGCCTTCTATAAACCTGCAGAAAGAGGACACTATTGGATTCCTAATTTAAAGTCGTCACTAAATTTTATCAACTCAACATTTAGTACACCATTCGGTATCCGCTTAAGAGATCCAGCAGCCGGTGAAGGTATAGTAATTAAACTTCTTAAAACAACAGAAACAGCATCCATACCACACGAGATTATAAACCAAGGGGAAGCAGCTGTAGCATCGTTTACAAGACTGTTGAGTCCTATAATTTTTGAGGAATTCGCAGCTTACTTAAAAAATGGACAGATTATACTTAAAGGAGATTCTGAATCAATATCCATGTTTAGGGAAGTTTTTAAGCATTATGGGTTTTCTTACGCCCCAGTATACCCAGTAGTTCAATCGAGTGCCAATTCTGCTATGAATTATCTTAGAGAGAAACCAGGCGCAGCAAGAGATCAATCAGCTAAATCAACTAAAGGTGCTGCAGGATATCAGAAGGATCAGGAAGGTGGATCTGCAGAAGCAAAACAAGATGCGCCTCAAGTAAATGCCCCGACACCGCTTTATGATCAAGAGCATATCGGAGTGCGTCAAAAGAGCAGCAAAGATATGAGAACTCCTACACAAGAAAAAAACGAAGGTGCCGTGTTAGCTAAACCAAGCTTCGACTTGAAAAAAGCTAGAAACCAAACGAAACACAAGGTACAAGGGTTACTAGACATCCACCCTCAGTGCCAAAGTGAAGAAGGTGTAAGAGCTTTATTGAAAAGGAATCTTATGAAGTACAGTAATGGTAAACCGTTACCTAAAAAACGTTTTGACCGCGCTGTAAAGCAGGCTATGAATTATCTTGAAGAGAAACACGCCGCGGCAAGATATCAATCAGCTATATCAACTCAAGGTGCTGCAGAATATCAGAAGGATCAGGAAGGTGGATCTGCAGAAGCAAAACAAGATATGCCTCAAGTAAATGCCCCGCCAAGAGATCAATCAGCTAGATCAACTCAAGGTGCTGAAGGACATCAGAAGGATCAGGAAGGTGGATTTGCAGAAGCAAAGCAAGCGGTCGGCTCAGCTGCTGGGGAAAAAGAGAGTGGTGGATCTGCTGTAGACACAAAGGAAGTTAAAATTAAAAGACCTACAACTTTATGCAAACCCGAAGATAGAATTAAAGATTTATTGAAGAAAAAAGAAACTTACACCACCAAAAGATTCACTTATTATCTAATTAGTGCCTACAAGAATGCGATATTTGAAGAAACAAGGGCTAGAGTGCTCGAAGAACGCTACTTTCTTGCTCTCAATCATTTCTGTCGTAGTCCCTTTAATTATGCTGAAGACTCTAGGGTGATTTTTGAATTTGCTATAGAGCAAGGCTGCCTGAACGTACTGAAAAATATCTATGAGACAATGGATCCAGTGCTCTGGGACAGGGGAATCACTAGTGCCGTTGTATATAGCGATATATTATGGCGTGCAGTAAAGAACGGTCGTATCGCTTCGGTGAAGTTTATCTGTGGCACAATGAGGCCAAAAATATTATCTATTTTTTTTCGTCGAGGCAATGGGCCCGACGTCCTTGTAAATGCAATAATGTGTAATCAATGGGATGTTGTGAAATTTATCCGTAGCGGAATGCCGCAACAGCAACAGCTCTGGATTGATACATTAAATTCTGGAAACTATTCTAATGAACTTGGTGAAAACGTAAAGAATAATCAATTAACAAATGTGACATTCTTTTGTGAAATGCTAGCAGAAAAAAAAGGTATCAGTGAAGAGGAATCTGATACTTATTTACAACACCTTCGCAATGCAGCCTCAAACAAACAATTCAAAATCGCCTGTCAACTAATCAACCTGTGCGTCGCGCATAATTTGAAAGATGAGGCCATGCATGTAGTAGTAGGGGCGTTCTCTTATTTTAGTCTAAAAGAGCAGAGACTACTCCTTAAATATTTAATACGGGCAGGAGCGAATGTAAAAGCTGTTGATGCCGAGGGTAACACTGTCCTGCATTTATTAGCAAAGAAGGGTGGTGTATACGAGGTTAAAGACATAGTTAAAGCCTTAATAGATGAAGGAGCTGACGTAAATGCTGCTAATGTGAAAGGTGAAGTGGCGCTACAGTTGCTACCAACTCAAGGTGCTGAAGGACATCAGAAGGATCAGGAAGGTGGATCTGCAGAAGCAAAACAAGCGTATGTTTTTACAAACCCATTAGCTTCTGGTCCTGATTCAGATAGGGCATTTGCGGAAGGTAATCAGGAACGCTGGATCGAATTTAGTAAAGACGTTATAAGTAATTTTCCTACCAATCTTGCAGATTTTGAAAACGTTTTTAGATATCTTGCAAAGAAAAGAGCTGAGATTGCTTCTGAATTAAAGCCTAATAGGTGGTGGGAATTTGGCAAATTTCGAGGTGAACACTGTGGTACATATGAGTCTATTAGTAACGAAGATAAATCTCCATGGGCTTCTCAAAGTAGGCGGGTTATTGAATATATTGAAGATTTAATTAGGTTATCTAAGAATGAAAACAAGTGCTGGAACTATGGTATCGAGGGGGGAGTGCATACAATCTGCGTATGGTCCCCTATACAAGAGCAGCGTATTGACGGCAAAAATCATACACAGAGACTCGCTCTAATTTTATATGACGAAAAAAAGCAACTGGTAACCATATGGTATGCGTCCATAAATAAATATGATTTTAAAGGTGATATGAATCTCGCTAATCGCTACTATAAAGCTATGATGGCTTGTGATACCAGTAAGCCCAATGGAAGAGAAGAGTTTTTGAAATATATGGGAAGACTAAGTCACTTAATTACACATATTTTGCCTCTTCAAAGAGGAACCGGTGCAGTATTAGGGTGGTTGATGCGTGGCGCAGCAAACATTAAACATATTACATTGGGAGAGTTTGATTTCTACTCCACTGGATTAAGTTGGGATTTCAAAGCCTTATTAACACCAAATAGAGAAGACTACGCCGAGTGGTTTTGTAAGTCAGCGTTTAAGAAAGTCAAGTATGGTACTTCTGACAATCAAGAAGAAGCAAAACAAGATACGCCTCAAGTAAATGCCCTGCCAAGAGATCAGGCAGCTAGATCAACTCAAGGTGCTGCAGGATATCAGATGGATCAAGAAGGTGGATCTGCAGAAGCAAAACAAGATGTGCCTCAAGAAAAACCAGCACCAACACGCGAACAACAACTGCAGCGAATCAGATTGTTAATATTAAAGGCAGAAGATGCCGCTAATGGTTATTCTCGAGTTAAAAATAATATATTTGCAATTGGTAAAGGCAAAAAAGCCACTTCTATTAGAGAGGCTATTAGAGATTTAAATTTAGCTTTAGAGGGAGGGTCAAACGAAAAAGCTGATGGCAAGATTTCTAAATGTGTTGAAAATCTGAAAAATGCTCTCAATATACGAAGAACCTTAACTTCCTGTGATAAAGCGGGTGACATTGATAAAGAAATTGATCATGATTTGAGTCTTTCACCGCGGTGATATAAGGCGCTGTCGGGGCAAACGGTTGTAAGAATCAGTGTCCTTAGTGAAGGTGTATGTCAGTCGCCCATTGCCTTAAGTGGGCACGATGCCCCACGGCCATGAGTGTGTTTTGATTAACAGGAAGCGTAACTCCACCTTTGTTGATAAAAACTTAATGGCTTGCTGATTATCCTCCGCCATCGCGATTGAAATTGCGGAACGACTTGCTCCAGGAATTGGCGAATTATAAACTTCATCTTCTTTCCACGTTACTTTACCCTGCAAGTAAGCTTGCGCATGATAGAAATCTGAGCTTAAAAAATCCTTATCGGATGCAATAATAGCTTTAAGCAACAAGATTTTCATCACTGTCGTAATAACTTCAGAGGATGCATGTAACAACAATCTAATTGATGATTGGCGGTCAACATCCTCAAAAAAAATGGGAGCGCCCGCCTTCAGAAGCTTACTAATTTCATTAAGATCACCTTCTTTAATAGCGCGCATCAATGGTGTTAGTTTCTCGCTCAAAGGCGCATTAGCGCTACTCTTTTTCTCTAACGAAGCAGATTTCTGCTTGTAGACGTGCGCAACGAATAGCCACAACAAAACGATCGTGAAAAAGCATAGTGTTTGATTAGTCGTAGGTTTTTCACAATCAGGTGAGCTGTAAACAGAACTATATATTAAAAAAGCGTGAAATATAGTTCTTATGGCAGACTGCTGGGTGAAAAAAGACATCGCACGATCATCACAGGCTCGATATAAATGATATGACCTTTCCAAAAAAGTTTTTTTGCCAAAGTTGGATCCTGTTTTTTTAGGAGCAATTTTATCTATATCAAGACGGTTACCAAATTCATTCTGCAAAAAAGCCCGCTCCTCGGGAAACTCTCCCCCAGAAAAAACAACCCCAATGCATGCTAGAATTTTTTTCACATTCGAAACATTATTAAGATTAGTCTCATAAGACAACGACTTCCTAACATTTCCCAGATTCAAAATACCCAGAATAGTCAGCTGAACAGACTCATACGTTTGTCGATTATAACGGCAGCATAGCGTAAATAAAATCTGCTTTAACACATCCATGGACGCTCTAATGATATCAACGTACTCTGGCATATGCCGCCACTCAGGAATAAGCACATCCTCATCCTCTCCATAGAAGGGATTAATTGAAAACAAAGCATAAATAATATTCAATCGAAACGCTTCAATGTCAGAATAAGCTTTCAATTCTGCTTGCTTGCACTTCTGATCTAACAATAAAAAAAGTGATAATCCTTCGCAGTAATTTTTATAAATCGACACCGCACGCTCGACATCCCCCACGCATGGTTCTCTTTGCACAGAAAACCAACCCCAGCAATCCGAAATGTGCTGAATCATGTCGTTGATAACATCCTGATTCGAAGCATTCACTGGCAAAACGTCCATTCTTTCAATATAAAGTCGAAGCTGTTTTATCACAGAAGAAAAAATTGCTTTAGCATTGCCAATCCCAACTTTCTTCCGGTATGGTATACCACTCATAACTTGCTCACAAAAGATTACTGGGCGCTCAGGAAATTTAAAGCACAAACCTATCGATGGATCATAACTCAAGCACTTTGCAACGCCAACCTTCCAACGACCAAAGTTATAGTACGATAATAAAGAAAAAATAGCTCTTACACTTCCCGTCACTTCGATGATGTAGGTACTAAAGCCAACAAGCGTTTGATAGACTGGAACAACCTTATACTTTAATGCTGATAACTCAGGCCGCAACTTTTTTTTCAACAGCGTGATTTTATTTCTATAGACTGTATCTAATTCAGCATTAAGTAATTTATGGCTATCACTCAACTGTGCTAATTCAGACAACTTTTTCATAAAGTCAAAACAATCTCTAACACACAGTCTCACCACCCGAGTCGTTTTCAGTTGCTTTGCAAACATGTATTCGTCATATACCGCCAAACCTAAGAGCTTGCGCAACTCATCAATACGCAGAATACCTTGCTCGGACTCAGCCTTAAAACGCATATGTGCAACCACAGGACCAATCACCCTAAAATGATCTGTGTCGTGTTCACGTTCTACAGAAATATCATTACAATATCTCTTTAGTAATCGATTTGTTTCTCTTATGGTATAGTCAATAAGACAATCAAGCATACCTACTTTTCTCCATTGTAGTCCAGGTTGCTTTGAAAGTTGCAAAAGTGAAGAAAATTTTGCGGTGAGAGGGTCAAACTCATCATTCTCTGCCATAAAAGGTAGGTTATGCTCTTTGCAAAATTCATCGGCCTTTGGCGTTAACGTATACTCACCTTGATACAGCCAAAACTCATTGTGATCCACTTTACCTAGGCGTTTTAACTGCGACATGTGTTGCGGATGAATGACCATCCCAAACTCATCCTCCAATCCTTTAACCACACCAACGGAAGGATAAACAGCATCTTGATCTAAAGGGTGATCCCCAAGGGTCCATGGTGGCATCGCATAAGGATCATTATTGTGTCCTCCGGCACTAGAATATCCCAGACTCTTCTCAGCGATTTTTCTTTCTGCCAAGGCCAGTTGACCCTGCGCATTCACCAGCAAACAGCCCTGATAATTACTGCGATAGCGATGTGCTCTGGTAATCAAATCAACCACATGTGCCTTCAAATAAACTGAGCCTTTATCTAGTTTCATCTTATCCAACGGGATACGCCAGGCACGGTGCATAACAGTTAACAAGGTTTCTTCATATCCTGCCTCAACCATCAGCTGTATCGAAAAATCCGCCAGCAGTTTTATCCCCAATAAATAATCATGATCTAGCGGTAGTGGCTTTTGCAACAAAACACTGGATTCTGTTGCACCTTCTCCGCTCTTGGGATGATATTTAGCATTGGCTAACCAATAATCCGTATTTTGTGCGCATAATAAGATGGTATAAATTTCTCGGATAAAAAGCTGTTCTATAATCGCTATCAGCCTACCTTGCTGAGATGATACATCAAGATGCAATACATGAGACATCAGTTGGACACGCATGGAGTCTTTATTTTGATTCTCCTCCTTAAGCACATTCCATAAAATAGGCGCTTGTGCTTGATGCACTCCAATGTCATGTGCATTAGGTGTGATATGCAATGTAAATCTCAAAACATCAATGCCTGCATGCCAATGAAGATAATAAGAAACTTGGCAAGCTGAAAGGCTTTCTGTTTCAAGTAACAGATTGGCCAGCAAACGAATCAGATTCACCTGAAAAAATGCGGATCCATTAACATGATATGACGCATTCTTATAAAAAGGATCAATTGTTTTTCTATTCAAGAACAACTCTGGCGTACGACCTTTAGCTAAAATTTTCCTTGGGTCGTGTTGACGCAATCTGTCCAAAATAAAAGGCCTTTTTTTCCCTGCAGCAAGATGTTTGCTCGTCATTTCTGTAACATACAAACCGCCAACTGCAAGATAAGTGGAAGTGTATATAGTTTGACATGAAAGAAAAGGATAACACTGCATCAGGTAGTCAACATTTTTTCTCGCGCCCGAAAAGATAGCTAAATGCAATAAATTGAGGTGTAAAAATTTAGGTTTGTTGCCTAGCCTCCACGACAAACTCCTAAGCTTTATATTCAGCATAGAATCCTCAGGCAATGCTTCTTCTGCTTTAGTTTCACCGACACCATTGCCTACTTGCAAATAATTATTTACATGACATCTCAATTCATCTGTTTTATCTTCAACTACCAAATTATGAAATCGGCTCAACACACTGTGATCTGGATAGGTTAAAATCTTTGTCACCGAGGACAGTTTTTCTAATGGTATATCGAGGGGGATAGTCAACTCAGGAACTGGAAACCATGAAATTATTTCTAATAAACAAGCAAACACTTCTTCTTTAGGGTGAGATTTTTCTAGCAATGGCTTTAAAAAATCTCGACCTGCTTTTGGAGCAAACTCTAACAATATCTCAGAAAATCTCACAACCAAATCAACTTGTCGTTTTAAAATATCACGGCCGTGTGCATAATGTTCATGCTCTGTTATCGTAAAGTTCTTTGATTTAGATAAAGAATAAAGTTGAAACTGTATAAAATTGCAATTATTTTCTCTTGAAACAATCAATCTATAATAAACACCCGGCAAAATTTCCCGATCATGCAATATTTGTGGGTTAGGTTGATACATTGATGGTGAAATTGGTTTTGATGCCACGTCTCCAACACATTCAAGCAAAGCATGCAAAGGAATAACATGGGTTTTAAGCGGCTTATTTTGATTGTCGAACTTATCTAGTAAAGTAAAATCTGCCATCGACTCAGGTAACAATAGCCCATATACAAAATCCCTCGTATTGTATGGCTTATTCTCCACAAACCCTCTGCGCACAGCATTTTGCCCTTCACTTAATCGTTGCTGTTCACTGACCGATAAAAGAGAGCCACCTTGAATATCATGGTAAGTGCTATGTGCAAAACAGTAACGAATGCCTGGGAGATGCTCCTCGACCCGCTGCCTTAACAAGTCGTTTTGAGTATCAAACCACTGTGGAGTATCCAGCAACATCAGCCCTGAATTTTTATAAAGCACACCATAGGTACGGATCACTCTGGATAATTTTTCTAAATCCTCCCCACCATAAAGCAACGCCAATAGCGACAAACGACGTGCTACAACCTGCAATAGTTTTTTTCTAGTCATAAGTTTATGCCGAAGAACCACAACCAGCAGACGCGCTCTCGATCGCAAAATCGTAACCAACAATCGGGGTAAGCAACGCTGTTAACTTTTCGATATGTGGAGCCAAATTATATCCCACAAAACAACCCACAAGCGTATCAATCGCAGAATGCAAATCATTAACGCTAACATGTTTGAGTTTCACAATGGCCTCGTCAATGGATCCACAAAGTAATTCTGGATGTTTAATTAAATAATCGTATACGGCTTTAAATGTAGCATCAGAGGGTTCTGTTGCACGTTCTTCCGCTGGTCTCCAGCAGCGCTGTGGATCAGCATAATATTGTGCTTGACGTTTGAAAAAGGAAAACAAAAGATAAGATTCAGCTTTATCATCAAAAGCCATAGAAATAAGTCTGAGATAGTTAATCAGGCTTTTGTTTAAGTCGATACTAGTCTGGTCTTTGTGAACAAACGTTTTAATCAAAAGTTTTCCGTGACTTATGTCTTTACCTTTAAGCTTCAGCATGGCTTGATCAATAAGTTTAATAAGGACTTTACACCAACTCTCTTTGCTTTCATCCCAAGCTGATTTTTTCTCAAGAAATAAACGACTTAAAAACTTAGCTAAAAGCTTTTGGCTTGATACTACTCTTTTTGTAAGTGCAATAGCTTGCATCAGGTGCTCAATAGGACGTTCAACACCAGATACACCATTTAACAATTGCAACATCAACTGCACAGAGATGCTATCCTGTGCAACTGGCCGATCAAACGAAAATGCCTGGCGTACAAGAGCATCAGTACGATTTTGAGATTGACGCTGAAGTGACAGTGTCTGTTTCCACCAAAGAGATGATTGATTTGATGCTGCATGTCTAGGCACCCCTGCAGCTCCAGAACCTGAGCCAGAACCTGAGCCAGAACCTGAGCCAGAACCTGAGCCAGAACCAGTAACTACAACACCCGCCAACATATCCAAAGCCGATTTTTCACCATCACCTTTATTACGTTTATTTTGTGGTGCTTCTTTACCATTTGCAGCTCTCTTTGTACTTTTGGGCATAAAACCAACCTCTCTCAATTATTCTATTCAAAAGATAA
>CAXMUH010000141.1:0-35980 GCA_964196565.1 uncultured Legionellaceae bacterium
GTCTGTAATTTCATAAAATAATTCGATTAATGCGCTTTCACAACCTTCAAGTTTTTGCTTGTTGGTGAGATTAGGGTCATCGTCATAGTGTTTTATAATGTTTTTTAAACTTTGAAGGTCAGCAGCCCGATTTGTTTGACAATCTTTAGAGAATCGTAATAGCGTACGCCTTACTTGAGCCCAACCCATAATTTCAATTTTTGCATCATCTGCCATCGCCAAATACCTCTATTCTTTTAATATGTTATTTTTCTATGTATAAATCTATGCTAGGTATAATACCGTATAATTATTAAGGCATTATTAATGTGGGAAAATAATATTCATTTTGAGCTGAACCCTGGATTACTGATGACCCGGGGCAACGAGTTTTTCAGTCTAAAATCAGCAATTCGCAGATGGATGATTTGCAGTGCGCTCATCCAGCTCATCTTTTTTCTCTAAAAGTTGCTCGAGCTTAGTTTCATGCATGTTAGCTTTAATTGCAAAAACGCCATATTTCATATATGACATTGCATTAATTATCTGCTTTGTTTGTTTAATTTCTTGATTAAGGTCAACTTCTGTTAATAGCTTATGGCGAGCTTTCAGTTGAGGGAACTTATAATTACTTTGATGCAGAGCTGTTGCGGCTGCAACTGGCGATGCCACTAAACCGAACTGTAATAATCTCTTTGTTTGCTTTACAATATTTCCGAGGCGCATTATTTATTTCTCCGATCGATTAAAATAAATTCGGACTATAGCAGAGCATTGTTAAAACAGTCTTAGTTACTTGGTTTAATTCGATACTTGAGAAATGCCACTCCAGAAGTAGCAAACCATTTTGCATGGTTTACGACTTCCGGAGTAGTGTTTTATTTTATTATGTTATATTTATGCAGGTAAACCACCCAAGGATGTAGAGCCGTTAATGCTTTTGGCAATTTATGCAAAGCTTGAATTGCTTCATGTTGTGTTTTGTAGTGTCCCTTAACTACGCGATACCAACCTTTATGATGCCCTTGTGCTTTAACTAAAAACAGCGAGCTGTACTTTTTATTTTGTTTATAAAATTTCTGTGCGTAGGATTTAGAGTGTGAAGCGAAAAGCTCTATACTATAGCCTTTTTTGGTAACTTTATTTTGCGCATGATGTTTGTGATGCCCATGAAGTTTATGCTTGGTATTATGACTACTTGGCAACGTACTCGGAGGCGTTATTTTTGAAGGCGCATCATATTGATATGACGGCTTGGTTGTAGGCGCGTTTGCTTTACCATACGGACTTCCACCGCCAGTAGTGGTCGAAGAAGGTGGTGTTATTTTTGAAGGCGTAGGCGTTACTGTTGATGACGGCGTTATTTTTGAAGGCGCCTGGTATGAAGGAGCTGGCGTTACTGTTGATGAAGGCGTTCCCTTCGTAGTTGGAGCTACTGTTGAAGGTGGCGTGTATGGCAGTGAAGGCAATGTGGTTGTAGATTCCTTCGACACCCCATACGGGCTTTTTGCTTTTGTTGAAGCTGGTGCTTTAGTCGATGGCGTCACAGTGCTTGGCGATGATTTAGTTGTGGAGGGAGCGGGTAATTCAGCTTCTGTAGGCGCTGTTTTTGTAACTGAAGATGGTTCTGGTGTAGCATCACCACTGTCAGGCGCTTTTTTAGTTGATGATGGTGGCGTTGCCGTAGGACCACCAGGTTTTCCACCATCCGTACCATCAGGTACTGAAATCGAAGATGGAATTTTTGGTTCCGCGTTACTATCTAATTTTGGCGACGTAGCTTCAGGTGTATTAATCTCTAATAAATTTGCTTTTACTTGCGGCATACCTTTTGGTGATGGCCTAATTTTAATTGCCGGCTGTTTCAGCGAAAACTTAATGTTTGGTCCAAGCCAACGATTCAGCCTTTTAATGTCACCTGGAGATAAAACACCGGCTTGTTCTTTTAGATTGACAATTCCTTCAACGTAATTATAACGATCGTCCGCGTAGGCTAATTGTGACTGTGTTAATGTGGTAACACTATCTAAAACATCGACCATGGTTCTGGTACCAACAATATAACCCGCTTTTGTTGCTTCCAATTGATTACGCGCAGAAATAATCGCTTGCTCATCAGCCTTTATCTGACTAATACCTGAATCAATGCCTAAAAATGCTTGGCGAGTATCATTCTCAACGGTGCGATGATCTATTGCCAATTGATCGCTGGCAGATAAATATTGATAACGTTTTTGTTGCGTATTTACAATATCAAAACCACCGCGCAATATAGGAAAATTAAGCGACAAACCGACAGCGCCTGATTCTGTGGTTGTGGTGGGTGTATTACGCAACCGCGGTAGCGATGGTGGTTGGTTCACTCCACCTGTGCGGCCATCCTGCCAAGAACCGGTAAAATTAAGTGTTGGAAATTTAGCAAACCCAGCAGCTTTAATATTTTGCTGTGCTGCATACATATTATTCAAATCTCTTTGAATGTTGTAATTTTGCTTTAATGAGATTTTTACCCAACTCACAATGTTATCTGGGTGCGGCACCAGTAATGGAATATTCGCTTTTAAATCAAGAAGTGCTGTATATTTTTTCCCGGTAATGGCCCGCAAATCCTCAAGTCGATCTTGCAAATCATTGCGGTCTTTAATTTCATCCGCTATCGAGCGATCATAGCTCGATTGTGCATCATAAACACCCGTAATGGCGATTAAACCTACACGAAATTTCTGCTCTGCTGTGACCAATTGATGCAAGAATTGTTTTTTCTGCGCCAAAGTTAAAGTTAATTTTGCATTAGCGCGTAACACCTCATAATAGGCGTTAGCTGTACGTGACATTAAATCCTGCGCTGCGGCAAGATAAGTAGCTGTTGCAGCTCGTACGCTATAGCGTGCGCTGCTAATCGACATCCAAGTAGAAAGATTAAAAATCGGCTGAGTTACGCTAATTAAATAACTTTTACTGATAAAGTTGCCCGAGTTGGTACCAAAATGATTGTTAATCTGGCTATAGTTATCATTATACAACCCCGAAGCGGTAATATTTGGGAACAAACCAGTCCCCGCAGCACCTGTTCCAGTCATAGCAAGTGGTAAGCCTTCTCTTGCTGTTAACCAATCGGCTTGTGCTTTCATAAAGGTTGGATCATTGACCAGTGCTTGTTGAAAAACTTGCACCAAATTTGCGGCGAACGACGCTCCGCTTACTGTTGATAAAGCAAGCAGCCCAATTACTAATTTACCTATTTTCCGCATATTTTATACCCAGCCCAAACTCTTACAGTTACATTAATATCTTGTATATTAGATAACCTTCAATGCTATTACAACAATATTTCAAAACTATTACCTAATAATGTGCTATATTTGCCTAGCTTCAATTAAAATTGAAATAAACTCCAATGAAAATAAGGGCTCCCACCCAATTATTATTTAAAAAAGCTTTAAAGCAATTGGCTGGTTTTCGCCTATAAATTAAGCAAAACTGATAAATCATTAATCCAGCTGACAATAACAAAGCACAATAATAAAACAGATTTAACCCAAGCAATCCACCGATCACTACCAAGGTAATTAACATCGCGAATTGAGAAATAACGACCCACAAGCGATCATAACTACCAAAAAAAATTGCGCTCGATTTAATCCCAATTTTGATATCATCATCGCGATCAACCATTGCATATTGGGTGTCATACGCAACAATCCAAAAAAATGTGGCCAAAAACAACAACCATGCCACCAATGGCACTCGATTGTTTACTGCAGCAAACGCCATCGGTATTGACCAGGAAAAGGCCAAACCCAATGCTAATTGTGGGATTGCAAAGAAGCGCTTCATAAAGGGATAACAACAGGCCAAGGCAACAGCAACTAGGGCTAACAAAATCGTCAGTTTGTTTAAAAAACATACCAAGATAAATGCAATTAAACACAATAGAATAAACAGGGTTATCGCCCCTTTAACGCTCACCGCACCCGTCACCAGCGGCCTGTTTTTTGTTCGCGCCACCAATCCATCAAAATGCCGATCAGCATAGTCATTAATGATACAGCCAGCGGCTCGCATCAAAACGACCCCAATAATAAAAATGATTAATATCTTTGTAGGCGGCACACCTCTGGCTGCAATCCACAACGCCCATAAGGTAGGCCACAACAGCAAAAGGATGCCTATCGGGCGATCAAAGCGCATTATACGCAAGTACGCGGCAATTTTATTTGTACGAGTCATAGGTACAGAGGATAGACTGGCTAATCAGGGTTCGCAACTAGCAAAGAACGTTGGTAGAAAAACTTCACTGACCAATAAATTTTCTTGCTGACAATTAAAAATACTCTGCCTTGCCCAAATATGAGACACATCAGGCTCAGCATCTGAGTAAGCCAACTTAAAATAAGCATGTGACGGCGGCAATTTTGCTATTCGTATTTTATCGCGGATATAACCACCTTTTTTGAACAAAAAATCACCTATCGATGCATTGCCAGCACGATAAAGAGATAAAGCATGTGAATTCTTTGAACCTGCTGGAATCACAACTCGAGCTGCAATCACCGGCTTGTTTAAATACCACCACTCAATTTCACGCACCCAATGTTTACAATTATCTTTGATATCAAGCGCTAAACGCTCTTCCTCACTGATTTCGCCAAAACCTGCAGACTTTAATCGAAACTCAATCTGCTCCGACAAAGTATTTCGCAAACGATGCGTTAATGAATTCGTATCACATAACCAACTCCATTGCGATGGAGAAAGACCATTACCCTCAGGCTGATCTATTTCTTTCCATAAAGTTGCGTTATTAGTGTTCATTGTTTAAGTTTTCTCTGTCAATTCGTACTTCTAACCGAACACTAGAAAAACTTATGAGAAAGGTCAAGCAAAAGAAACAGAAAAAGTCTGTCAGTCGCAGCTTAATTGGTTACAACAACTCTTGTCCCAACCGTCAAGAACTGCTTATTTAACCATTCTGCATCTTTAAAAAATAAGCGAATACAGCCATGGCTGGCATGAAATCCTGGCAATGTGGAGCCATGCAACGCAAAGCCGCGATAGTAATGCATACAATAAGGCATCGGAGCACCACCACCGGTCTCAACAGGAAATTTCTTGGAAACACACTCAGGACCCTGCATTTGCACTACCCGAAACGAGCCCACCGCAGTTTCACATTTTTGATTAACATCTGAACACCAACCTTTGCCACCTGAAACGGGGCCCCAGTGGACCAAATATCCTTCCTCGTTATAGGCAGCAAAGGCGTGCAAACCGAGATTGACAATAACCAATTTTTTACCAGATGTGCTCATAAAATCAGGAAATGGGGATAAATCCATATGATTCATGTCTTTCAAATTAACTGGCACTACAATCCATCGACGATATCGTAATGAAACATTGGTTCGATTTAAGCGTTTCACAATCGCTCGCTCACGCTCATTTGGGAAAAGCTTTGCCCAAGTATCGCTTCGGCCAACATTTACACAGCTAAAGGCATCATAAGCGCACAAGTGTCCACCATAGTATTTTGACTCTGCAGTTGCTGACCCCGCAAAGCCCAATAAAACAGTAAAGGTAATACACAGTCGTATAAGAAGCTTGTTTTTCATGAGTCCTTTTTCCTTACTCTCCTAATATCGATTATAGTATGAATCCCGAAAGTTTTCAGCTAATCCACTGATTACAAGTCAACCGTGCTGCCGATACCCCGGTAATTAAGCTAATGAAAATAATACTCAAATTAGTTTATAAGCTTAATATTATTTTAAGGCTGCTCAGTTATACTGGTTTCAGCGTTAAATAATTTTTATTATTTATTTGTTCCAACGGACTGTTTAGGGGTTACATTGCTATGTCAATATTTACAGATACAATGGTCGAAGCCATACGGAAATATCGTGCGATGCTACGAAAATATCTTCCGCAAGCTGAGCGAATTAATCATTTGCATCGATTAAATTTAAAAAATCCACAGCTATATAATAGTGAAGTGATGCTATATCAACTGGGATATAAAATCATAGATCATTTGCAGCAACTGGATAACACTAAAAATGGCTATTATTCCTATTCTGGTATTAGTCAATTTGCATCGCACTTGAAAAAGTTTTTAGATAAATACAGAATAGATAAAGGGTATGATCGCGTCGTTCACACATCACAATTAGCTTCGCGCTATATGGTTAAGGTGACGCAACTGTTAGCATTAAATGCTAACTCTGAACAAGCTGAACAAGAAATTGCAAACTGTCACGAAATGATTGCGTTGCATGGCTCTAAAGAACAGCTTGAATTGTATCAAAACACTTTGCAAAATATGATTCGCAAACACATCCACGATCGAAATGGCTGCTATCGCAATGCGCTAGCGCAATTTAATCGTTGTTTAGAGACCAAAAGGTCAGCGGCTTAAGCATATTGTTATTGATATTTTACAGTCTGGCTGTTGGCACACGACTTCTTAAAAGCCACTCTGTTCTAGACTGCTTATCCCCGGGATCCTTTATAGCGTATCCCGGGACAGCATTTAGAGGCTTACCCAAAGCCTGTCTTATTGCTTCTACCCACACACTCATGGCGGGTGCCGGCTAGATGTCCCCAAAAGTACTCAGAGTGCTACTCGAATAATTTCAAATGATGTATAATAGTAATTTAAGCAACGCCATTTTTACTTGGCGACAAGGATGAGTCCAAGGAAAAACTATGGTCAACAATAACTTTGCCCAATTCCATCACCAGATATATCAAATGCCAGAAGCGGTCAAAGCGATAAATCACTTTGAAAAACGCAAACACTGGTACCCCAGTTTAACGCTCCTTATGCTCTGGCACATAAAAAATCACCTGGGGCGCCTCACTCAATCTCAACTCAAAACTCTACAAAACACCATTGGCGCCTGGCACGAACGAATTATTAATCCATTGAGACGCTTGCAAAAACTGCTGATAAAGCAAAAAACCAGCGAACTGACCGCTGAGATTGAGCAATTGCTCGAGTTTAGCTTAGTTTATGAGGTTAATTTACTTGAAACGAACCTTCCTGTTTTTAGACATAACAAAAGAGCGGATAAATTGCTGGTCAGCGACGCCTGCCAAAATATTATCGTGTATTGTAAATTAATCTCCTGCAAATTAGATCAGGAAGAAATCTCTGCCCTCAAACAATTATTAGCTGTGGTCTTTGACACACACGAGCAAAACGATATTAATGACGCTTGCCAACAACATATTAGCGCCCACCATTTAAAACAACCGCTAACTTACGAACAGCTATTACTCGAAGAGCTTTAAACCTAATATACCCAACCCAGTATAAAATTATGTTTACCCTCTGGCACTGTCATCCCAGCGAAAGCTGGGATCTCATTAAGATGGCGTTTAACTCAAGAGATTCCGGCATACGCCGGAATGACGGGGCCTAAAACTCACCTGCGTTGAACATATACTCACTAAATAAGATTAAAGAAATATTAAATACCCGGGTTGCTTGACACATCACTCTGTCCTAATCTATCTTGTTACGTCAAGATAATATTTATTTGTAGTCGCAGGATGCGGCCTTTCTCAAATGGATTCAACATATACTACTGCTATACCCAAGCCACTTAGAATATAGGTGTTTTTTTAGCACCATCAGAAGTAGCCCGGACAACTTGTCGGCCGGGAAGTATCCAGCGAAGCTGGATTCATACTTTTAATCCCGGCCAAAAATAAATTTTTGTCCGGGCTACACCTATAACTAAACCGCGCCAGGTATATACTAACGGAGCCATTTCGAAAAAGGACAGCACATGGACTCTCAACAGGAACACCAGAGCCTTAAAGAATATGCGCATATTACTAAAAGCAAAATTCTTGAAAGCCAATCTGACCTGAATCCTAAAGATCGCGCCATGCCAAGCATGCTGGCCTGGTGTCGCGAACAAGACCACATTGTGGTTTTGCAAAGCGGCAATATATTATGTAGCGAACCCACATCTCGAATTATTCAAAATTGCAAATCCGTGATGCTTAACAAAGGACTTAATCCTTGCAATGTCTATGCAGCAACCACCAGCCTAATTAATATTTTACTCGAAAATGCGGAACTTCAACACGATGACACAATACCACAAGCAACAAGTGTCGTTAGCACACAACAACAACGCTTACGCATGCTCGTCAATGAAGCCCTTGAATTAAAAGCCACAGATATTCATATAGAGGTCCGTGAAGATATCGCAAAAATTCGTATGCGAAAACACGGGGAGTTAATTCTACATGCAGAATGGCTGCCTAAATTAGCACGCGAAATTACCTCCGTTGCATTTAATAAAGAAACAGATCACGCCATATCACATTTCAATCCATTGGTTCCACAAAACGCATCCATGCCGCTGACCATTGACAAACAAAAAGTTCGACTGCGATTAGCAAGCCTGCCGGCACACCAAGGTTTTGACGTGGTCATGCGAATTTTAACTTCGTCTGACGAACCCATCAGTAGCCTAGAACAACTCGGCTATATGCCAGAACAAATACAACTGCTGAAAAAAGCCATCAACATGCCTTCGGGCGCAATTATTGTTTCAGGCCCAACCGGAGCTGGTAAAACAACAACACTGGCAAGCTGCATGCAACTGGTAAATTCCGAACGTAAAGTTTACTCCATCGAAGATCCCGTAGAAAAAATCGTCCCCAGCATCACTCAAGTCCCAGTAAACACTGAACACTATGACCGAACCTTTGCCAGCATGGCTCGCACCACGTTACGCATGGATCCCGATGTGGTTATCTTAGGCGAGATGCGTGATGAAGATACTGCAAAAGTAATGATGCGCGCCTCCATCACTGGGCACCTTGTTTTTTCAACTGTGCACACCAATTCCAGCATCGATATTATCACTCGATTACATGACCTAGGTATTTCATTATCCTTATTGGCGAGCTCCAACTTGGTGGTGTGTCTCGTTTGCCAACGACTGGTCCCACTACTTTGCCAGCACTGCGCATTACCGGTGCAACAGTCAGAAAAACACCGCCCTTTTATTAGTCGATGGCAACAATCATTTCATGATATTAGCCGAATTAAAGCTCGCGGAACTAACTGCACCAAATGCCATTCACAAGGCATCAGCGCTCGCACTGTTGCTGCAGAAATTATTTGGCTAGATGCCAAAGGACGCGAATATATCGAACAAGGAAAATTTGTCGCTTGGAAACAGCACTTAAAACATAATGGCTGGAAAACATACCATGATCGATTAATCCAAATGACAACCGAAGGACTTTGCGATCCATTGGATATCGAAAAATTAATTGGTGAGATACAGCCCTTTGAGGAGACCAGCTTTAGTTATCACAAAAATTGACGGGAGTTGTTAAAGCACCATCTGAAGTAGCCCGGACGACTTGTCGGCCGGGAGGCATCATGCAAAGCATGATTCCAACTCGCTTCAAAGCGCTTCGCGCAACATTCCCGGCCAAAAATAAATTTTTGTCCGGGCTACACCTAAAACTAAACCGCGCTGGGGTATATTGGAGGTTAAATGTATCAACAACTCGAAAAAATAAAAGCTCGCATCAAGTTTAACAAAAAACAACAGCAAGCATTTTTAGAAAATCTTGCCTCATTAATTAATGACGGGGTAAATATTAAAGAAGCGGCTGAAACGCTTGAGTCCATCTCCACGGGTAGCAACAAACAAGTCGCCGCCGCCATTAACAGCTCACTGGCACAAGGCCAAGGGATTGCCAATGGTTTAAGCCACTGGTTCCCAACCGCTATTGTGGAAATTATCCGCGCAGGAGAGAATTCTGGAACACTCAATAATGCTATCCAGTCTGCTGCTGATTCACTCAAACAACAAACCAATTTAATTTCTAGCACCATTAGCAACATTACCTATCCTATTATTGTATTTTCTTTAAGCCTGATTATGTTAGTTGTTATCAAAAAGACCGTACTGGAAAATTTCGCCAGCATCAAACCGCTTAGCCTGTGGCCAAGCAATGGCATCGCGCTGTATCATTTTGCTGAATTTATCGAATACTGGTGGTGGACAGTACTTTGCGTTATTGTGTTGCTCGGGATTTTAATCTATAAATTTCTCACTACCTTTACCGGTGAATCACGCTATAAGCTCGATAAAATTCCTTTGCTCAATTTGTACCGTGATACAACAGCGGCTCGTTTTATGCGAACACTTGGGCTACTCATCAGTAATGGCATTATCGTCAAAAAAGCTTTAAATATAATGTCTTATGAAGCACAACCTTATCTGGCTTGGCACATTATTAATATGGAATATCGCTTAAGCGGCGGCATCGATAATATTGCCGACGTGCTCGATACTAAATTGCTAAGCGATCAAGACCTGTTACGCTTAAAAGTCGTATCAAAAGGTAAGGGCTTTGCCCCTGCATTAATTAGTCTCGGAGAACAAGCACAGAAACGCACACAACAATTAGCAATACTCGTCGGACGAATTGTTGGGGCGTGCATCTTAATTTCAGGAGCAATAATTGCTGCAAATATTATCTTTGGCATTTATTCTGTTGGCAGTGCATTAACAAGGTAAGCAAAATACACCCCAAAAGCTTAAGCTAAGATTAATTTTCCGGCTTTGGCATTATTAATAACAACTTAGTTTAATACGATATGGTATTCGATTATAATTTAAATAACAGGGATTAATTCAGTCCTCATAAAATACGGAGCGTTGGCAATGCTAAAAATCAGCAACTTCAAAAGGCAATCGGGTATCAGTCTACTTGAAGTTTTATTATCCCTATCCATTATCGCTATCATACTTATTATGGCCACACGATATTTTTTCGTTGCCAGTAACAACGATAAAATGAACACCACCGTTAGTCAAGTCGGCGCTTTAATTGCAGCTGCACATATCTGGAAAGGCGCCAACTCCAATTATAGTGTTGATGGTACAAGCATCAACTTAAATGAACTTAGCGATGCTGGTCAGCTCACTAACTTTCCCGGGTTTAACAAATCAGGCAGCGGCAGCTCAGCAACAGTGGCCCTATCAACCATGTGGGGTGGCACCATATCCATTCAGCCCAAAAATAATCTAGCTGAAATTATCATCGATTTACCAAACCCTGGGAGTTGTCATGCAATACTTCGCGCTTATCCCAAAGATGAAAGCGGAAATATCAACGCAGCATGTGCAGACAGTACATTTACTTATATATTTCCGTAATGAATAGACGCAGGAAAAACTGCGGGATTACTTTAATAGAACAGCTGCTTGCTATCGCTGTTATCGCAATTATAATAATGTTTAGCATTCAACGCGGTCGTATTTACCAACAACAAGTACAAATAAAACAAGTGAAAGTAGATTTAAATACCATATTATATGCCGTGAATAATTACTTCCATGTCACCGGTTGTCTCGGCAATGGCAACTTTGCTGGCAAACCACAACCTAGCTTTGAAGATGACTTAAAATTAAAAAAATCAGACCTCCGTCGACCTCATTTGCTTCAAGATTATAAAGCTACAATTCAAAAACTTGACAACCCTGGCGTTGACAATAGGCCATTATATCAATTTATTATTTCGGCCTCTGCCAATCATTTGAGCCCACAAAAAATACATTATATATTAAGCAAAACCAATGGCTACAGTAACGATAATGACACATCATTACTGCAATGGAAAACACTGCCTGCACATGAATTAAACCAAACCAACAACAATTGGATACTGGCCTCTCGACTACGTAAATTTAAAAAAACATTAGAACAAAACTCAACAGGTAGCAATCAATCCCATTGCGCACAGTAAGAGAAAAAGATAATGCAGATACAAAGTAAACTAACACAGCGTCGAAATGGCTACACATTAATCGAACTGTTATTAGTAATTGCCATTATTGCGATTATGGCGTCCCTTGCTATTACCGTGTATCGCCACCATCAAATCAATAACCGCATCGAGAAAGCCAGTCTTGAAATGCAAAATATGTTATCGGCCGCACTTAACTTTAAAAGCAATACCGGCGAATGGCCCACTGCCAACAATAATTTGGGCACCTGTTCAACCATCGCACCTCCAAGCGATGATCACTTTATAAAGGATTATATTCCCAATCGATCGGCAAAAAGTATGTTTGGTTATTTTTATTGTTGGGCGACCATTAGTTCAGACCATTTATTCTGGCTAGCATTCAAAGTTCCGCATAATAATGTCACCATTGCCAAACGTATTGCAGCCTTGTTACCAAATGCAATTGCAACTCAAAACCCCAACCAACCAGATGAGCAAGCGTGTGAAAAATCGGATGGCGGCTCATGTTATGTTCGCATCGAAGTATCGCCTTGGATAACTGGAAAATCAGCTAATAATACAGTGGCTGGCGTTGGAAATTGCAAGTCAGGAGAAGCTTTGGTTCCAGGCTCGGGCCAAAACACCAGTTGCACTTTTATAGGCAAGTCTAGCGACAAACCGCAGCTGGTGCATTATCAGGTTAACTTCACATGCTCAGCCAATACCGAGGGTCGTGTTGTCGGCAGCGCAAATTTCTTTGACATTGGCAAAGTCGATAAAGGCAGGCCCTATGCCTTGCGTACCATGAGTGTTGACTCCAGAGGCTGCCTATCGACATCATCGGAGCCTGGCAAAGCAAATACACAATGCATACTCGAAATTAATTCTATCCGCGCAAATGGGCGCAGCATCGCAACCGGCGCTGGCGGTTATGTTGGTGCTACCTATATCGCCTATTGCGTAAAAAAACCAGAGCCAGGGCATAGCGTTTAACCTAGAATCCCCAGTTAATCGCGATTCAACTGGGGCAACATTTTCATTCACCGTAGAGGAGACAGAGTATGCAAAAAGACAGAAAACACACAGAAACTTCACCTTCACCCAGTCCCAGAAGCCATACTGAAGATGATCAATCTCACTATGTACAAATCAATGCTACAGCACACGACTACCAGCTTATTCATCAACCCTTTACTCCTGGCGCTGATACCCACAAAATTATCACCAACCATAGATTTAATTATTTAAGCCAAACTTCTCGTCACGGTCGCCTAGGCCATAGCAGAGGATGGCAAGTGGGCACAAGCTGGATGCTTGTCTTCGGTGTTACTCTGCTTGTGTTTCTTGCAGCAGATGGTATGGGTGCTTGGATAAATCACTATGATGACAGCTATGATAACGACGGTGGTGGCGTGTCACAAAATCAGCACGAGGATAATGTCGATACCGTGCATACAAATACTGGAATGACTTTTGGTTTAGGCTGGATTCCGCTTATATTAACCGCATTTCTGATTCGATATTTACATGATGAAAAAAAATATATCAAAGGCTACTGCGAGTTCACTAGAATTATGGGCATCGAAAATAGTATAGATCAACTGTCTCAAGTTGAGCAAAAGCAATTATTGAATAAGTTTGAAGCGCATAGTCTGTTTTTACTGAACAAGCGTCACGGAAACATAGCACTTGCCCACCTACTCGCCAATGTTCATAAAACTGGTTTTGCTGATTCAGCATCACTTTCAACAGATTCTGAAGAAAAACAAATCAGCGCCCCGGATGGTGAAGAGGAGGATAGTGAGGAGGAGGATAGTGAGGACCCCGAGAGTAAAGCTGGCTCAACTGATAAGCCAGTAAAAAAAAGGCTGGCTCCAGAACAGATACAAAAAATTGGGAACATGCACCATGAATATAAATCCCGTATGGAACACGGGGAAAGTGTAGGACATACCCAGCATACGGTGCTGCTTAATTTGCGTCAACCCGACCCTGTGCTGTCTAATTTGCATCACCCAGATAGGGAAAAACCCCCTGTAAGTAATTTCACCTTTATCCCACTGTGGGTATTTAGCATCCGCAAACATATGTCACACTCCGGCATTAATACCAGCATAAAAAATCGCGCCAATTTTCTTAAAACACTGGTTAATGATCCATTTTATACAACTCAAACCGAAGAAAACATTCATGCCACCGAGTCCATGACTCTGGCTCTGGCTCCGATCTTATATGTTTTCTTCAGCTATTGCCGCGCCGACGCAACTGAACATAAGGAAAAATCAGGCCACGAACGACACAAACTTGATACACAGTATAAAAAAGAAAAAATGAAAGATATCAAAACGTTTCAAGCGCTTGATCCTGATTCTCAGCGTATCGTGACAGAAACATTAAATTATTATGGCGCCGCTGGAAAAGAACTTGCCACTCTATTATTTAAGGCGCTTCCTAAAAAATCTCGACAAAGCATGTTTAGCTTCTGGACTAAAAGGGGGGACACAGATATCACAGCAACCATTGGCAATGATCCAAGTCTGATAGAGCCTTTATTGAAAGAAAACCCTGAAACAGCAGCAACGCACTTTGGCAGTAGCGTCTAAAGCATGAGAAAAGCAATTGACAAAATTCAACTGTTCTGGGGCATGCCCAATGAAAATATCCTTCACGTGACACGAACAATGGTCGACAGGCAAGAAAATTATCGACAGTATTTTGCTGTTGATAATCAAGCCACTCTAAATATTATTAAATCTTTTCTAGAAGCGAAAAAAGAAAATAGAACTCTGTTTGTGCAACTGCTTCAAGAGATTGACCTTGTAACCACGGCAATTGTCATTACCAAAATCAACCAAGAATTTGAGAATCCGATTTTACCGACTTTTGATCAGCTCGTTAAGAAATTTCCCAATCAAGACGCTGCCCATAAAGCGCTACTGCTATGCGTCCAACATCAAGACGACTATGCCGCCGCTGTGAATGGCTTAATCGCGTTAAGCTGCAAATTACAACAACAAGGAGTAACAAAATTAAAATCTACGCTAGCATTATTAGCTCCCGCTATAGGTAAACACTTTAAAGTTAATTATGCTAAAACATGTATCGATATAATAAATGCAATTGCTACAAGACTTCATGAACCTGCAGAGATAACTGAACACCTTGATTTTCTAATTAATATATTAGCAAAATCAGCTGTTGCAGCTGCAGTTAAAGACTCATTTGAGACAGCGGAGCGCATCCAGCTACTGATGGGAGTCGATCAAGATAGCCTTGCGACCTTAACCAATCTCTCACGGCACAACCTTAACCGTGACAATAGCAGCACCGAACTATTAGTCAGTGACTCCAAAGAGGGAACTGCGCTGCAAGTTGATTTTTTAGGTGATTGCTCTAACCAAAAAGACCCCGAGCAACAAAGAAATTACTTTAAATTTTTAAACGCCGTGTTGCTTAAACTCTTTAATTCAAACGACACTTATAAGTTCAAACATACCTTAGTCGCTTTAATTTATCTACATATTAAAAGATTCAACGCCAACCTAACAGAAGAAAATCAATGGTCAATTGAACTAATGATCGTCTGCACCATTAATGCTGCGACTCAATCCACTCAGTGTGACCAAGCACTGGTTCGAAAGGTTATTGCTAGCCTGCTGTCTATTTACCCTGAAAATAAAAAAAACTATCCACGTACAATAACTTCAATTATTCAACATGCATGCAAACATAAATACCCGGAAACTACCGACATTTTATTTCAATACTATACTCAATCCAGCACTCCACTTTCACTTTATGAAATCTTAACAGACCAAAAAAACGATTCTGACGATATGGTCGAATTTATTTTAACGTCAGTGCTCACAAGACTTAATGATGGGCGCATTGACTTAAATCTTGATGAGGACAAACAGACAAACTTTAGTGATAAAGCAGCTGTTTTTTTGTTCCACCCCCACATAAAAAGCAAGCTGTCAGAATTACCTGCTTTACTATCGCAACCCGACTCAAGCAATTTAATTTATTATATCAATATGATTGTGCGTGCACTGCAATCCATCCCTCAAAATCAACGCATCATAAATCTAAATCTGCAGCTCTTCGAGAGGGTAACCCACTCAATCATAACCATGCAACACGCTAAAGTCAGAGATGTTTCCAAGCTAATCACCTTGCAAGCAAGCTACCTATTTTATATTGTTAATGCAACCAAGCCACGCCGATTATTCAGTTTAATAAGACTGATGTATGGTCGCCGTGAACTTGTTGAACAATTCTTTCAACCATTATTCACGGCTATAATTCCCAAAAAAGCGTTCTACTTAAGTCATGGCCTTGATATCTGCCAGGCTTATTGCAAACAATTACTTGCATCTCTCGATCCGCTAAAACACCAGGCCGCTCATAAATTAACCCATCTTATATTTAATAACAGGGAGTTACAGGGCTCTCATAACTTGCAGCTTATTAACTTCGCCCGTATTTATAATCAACATACAATCGAAGGCTTGCTGCAAACTCTTTCAGATTTAATCAGAGTCGAGCACAACGACAGAGCAGTACCCCTCATTGCATCTTCACTTATCATTAGCCAAATTAACTATGACCAACCTAGGCACTTACCCGCAGCGTCAATTTTGACAATAATGAGATTCTATTGGGAGCACCTCAACCATGATCACCCGAGTTATATTAACCTGGTAGCAACGCTGGGTGCACTCAATATCTTCACAGACCGCACTAATACTAAGATCAAGCATGACATGATTAAAACCTTGATAGACCATGTTGTCGACCGACTTGAAAATATGTATACACAAACAGAACAAAATTCTAGCTTAGAACAACGCATCCTTCGCAAAATACTCAGTAATTTCTTTACCGAGATTATACCTAAACTCGGCGATCTATCGCTAACACAGACTTTAAAATCTAATTATGGAGAAGTGTATCTTCGCTTTATCAATTCACCACAGTCACTTCATCCGGATGTTATTAACAAAAGTCAGCAAAATATTTTATCGCAATACTTTGTAAATAAACCCAGTCAGGTTTTTGCATCAAGATTTAGCTGGTTCTCTAGTTTTTTTCAGAGCAAACCTGAAGTGGCTGCGACTATTGGAGAAGAAAAATCTGAATGTGCTATCATTAACCGTGTTTAAAAAATTTCAGCTTAAATTCCCGCTTTCGCAGAAATGGTAAAGAAATAAATTAAGTAAATATTAAATTACTTTAAAAATAATCAATAAGCTATTTTAAAGCAAAATAGTTTTTACAAGTGCCAGGGATTACCGTTATAATACGACAATATATAAGACTCCCACAGAGCATAACAATACTCAAAACAGGGAAGCGCCACGGGAGATATTACTAAAAAAATATTGCAAAAGCCTCTTGAAAGGAACTCTAAGAGCAAAACGATTGAGTTAGCGATCATTCTATTCTAGGTCTATTAAGACTGATAAGCTTGCTTTTTCACCTATACATAAAGGAAAGCCGCCGTAAACATGTAACTTACAGTGGAAAGGAGTTCTCAATGCGAGCAATTATCTTATTGGCCTTGTGCTTCATTACAACTATTCCGTGCGCTTATAGCAAAGATGTTCCTCTAGAAGTGCTACGCGCCCAAAAGCGCCAACCTAGAAAAAAGCCTCATAAAATCATACGAATAAGACATCATCAACCAGCACGTGATGCAAATCAACAGCGTTCGCGCTACACTTTTTACCCAGGCTCAATGAAAAAAAACATTTCGCACTTAGCCAAACAATTCGGCTGGCATAATGTTGTGTGGCTGCCTAACTATGATTATTCCTGGGTAGGCGTTACGCGCTTCAAACCCTCAAACATTAAAGATATATTAAGACAGGTTCTTCACAACCTTCCTCTGCAAGCTATCTTTTATCAAGGTAATCATATTCTAGTCATAGCCCCCAGGAACATCCAATGATAAAGTATTTTAAGTTTTACATTCTACTGACAGCATTTTGTTTACTTGCGGCCTGCACCTTGTATAAACAAACTGATAAGAAGATTGACCAAACGATCAATCAAATTAAAGCGGCACATGATAGCCTCGACACGGAGCAACCCGCCGTTATTACCAAAAGCGGTTTTTATGTCGATAACAAAGCCATACCACTGAATCATAATCCCGAGTGGATGAATCGACATATCAATTTACACGCACAAAGCATGCCATTAAATATACTGCTCCACCGTTTATTGCGTTACTATCCTATTGCGATTAATTACGACAGCAGCGTGCAGCCACACCGACTGGTCAACTTAAATTATAGCGGAACAGTAAAAGGCGCTCTGGACACGCTTGCCTCAACCACCAACATGAGTTATCGCTCCAACGCGCACGTCATTAACTGGTCAGCCTTTGAAACAAAAACGTTTGATATTTCCTTTATGCCTGGCACATCCAATTACTTAGTTGGGCAGAATCAAGGCCAAGGAAGCACTTCATCTAGCAGTTCCAGCTCGCCATTAAATCAAATCAACGATCAGCAATACAGTAATTTGCATGCACAATTATCGGTTTGGAATGATTTAAAAGAAACTATCAACGAACTCAAATCGAAACAAGGCCACGTCGTCATCTCAGAATCAACAACAACTGTAACGGTGCATGATCGGCCCAACAATGTTAAATCCATTGCTCGTTATATTAAACAGATTAACCTGCGTCTCAGTCAACAAGTCGCGATTAAAGTTCAAGTGTTAGAAGTACAGCTTAACAAAGATTTTAATTATGGCATTGATTGGAACTTGCTCACCAGCGGACTTGGTACAAAATTTAGAATTACCGGCAATGCCGGCAGCTCCACCAACCTTGTTAACGACAGCCTTATCGCCAACAGCAGTAATTCCGCTCTCAGCCGAATTGGTATCGGCTCAAATGGCATGGATGTTTTTATCAACGCGCTAAGCCAACAAGGTAAGGTGCGCATTGTTACCGAACCTGAAGTAGTTACCCTGAATAATCAGATTGCCTCCATTCGCATCACCCAAAGCATCGGTTATATTGAAAGCGTTAGTCAAACCAATACCCAATACTTTAGCACCAGCTCAATTAACCCAGGCAGCATTACGGATGGTTTTACACTTTATATTTTACCTAAGATTCAACAGCAACAAGTATTCCTGCAGCTTTCAAGCACCATTGCCAGTTTAGAACGCCTGGAGAAAGTAAATAATATTCCTAACTCAAACGCATCAACCTCATCATCACAATATCAGGCAATTCAAGTGCCGACGCTCGCACAAAAGTCATTTAATCAACGCAGTTTAGTAACCAGTGGTTCAACGTTGGTTATTGCTGGATACAAACGTTTGCGTGATACAAACTCGGATGCCAGCTTTTTTGGCATCAAGCCATTAGGCGGCAAAGGTGCTTCGTCATCCAATATTGAAACACTCGTACTTATTACACCAACCATACTTCATAGTAGTCAAACTAATGTCAACATTAACACGCAGTGATGGCACCCAGTTCGTTATACAAGCGTATCGCGAGCTGGTAAAATACAAAAAGAAAGCTCTGACCGCACAACGAATACGGTATATTGCTGAAAGTCAGGGCCAATTTGTACGCCTTTTTAAACGCCGTACCGGTGAATATGAAGCTGTCTTTTCTTCAGAGCCAGGCTACCTGTTAGGCGAGAGTGTAAAACAATACTTTCAGCAAGCGAAAAATTTAATATTTTGTGAAAAAATAAAAGACAGCAAACAGAATTTATTGGTTATTATTAATGATAACAATGTTTTTACCGATATCATTATCAGCGACGCCCAACTTAAAAATGAACTATTGCCGCTCACAGCTCTTAAAATTCCATTTCAAATCGTAGCCTCTGGAGATTCCCCATTAACGAATAATCCGAGCGAGCAAACCGATGAAATATTTTGTTTCCCTAAAGAGTTAACCGAATCCTTCGAACATATTAACGCGCCCTTATTACCAAGGTTACCAACCGTTCCTGGCGTTCGCTTGTTGCCACTGCCTTTGGCGCTAAAATCTGAACGGCTAAATAATGAGTCTTTCATCAATACCGGAATTCTATTACTGATCTCTCTAGGTGTCTTAGTTTTTATATTTTTCTATTTTGGAGACACACAAGATTCAAAACCAATTATTACAAAAACCATTAAAAAAGTAATGCCATATTCCCAATATTATACAGCTCTGCAAAGCCCTACACCAGGAGTGATTATTCAATCATCACTCAAGATCGTTGAAATGTTCTATCAACTTCCAGGCTGGCAATTAACTTCTTTTCATCAAGAAGGCAGCCGCTACACGATTGATCTCAAATTGACAGGCGGCAATCTTCACCAACTACAACAATGGGCAAATGACAATAAGTTTTCCCTTCACCTGAACCCAAGGGGGATAAGATTGACTTCCGAAATAATAGCACCAACACGAAAAAGAATAAATCACATTTACTCACTAACCGATATTACAGCGACCCTACTGGACACAATTAACGATATGCTTACGGACATCTCAGTTAACTTGATCCAAACAACAGCGCACGCAAAAAGTAAAAGCAACCTATTGCAACTCAATCTTAATGATGTTTCACCGCAACAATTAGTACTGCTTAATAAAATTCTAACCAATTTGCCTGTTGTGCTAAATTCAATTCAACTTACATTGACACAAGACTCACTGCTTTGTGGGTCGATTAAATTATCGGTTTGGGGGGAATAATATGAAACTTAGGAAAAAGCAAACTTCTATTATCGTAATAACAATTACTGCCATTGTTATTTTTGCTTGGCAAGTCTATCTTTTAATGAGCAATGACATCTCCTCTAACAATAGCTCCAGTGTATCGATTGCTGCACCTATCGAGACCCCAATGGAAAAAACAGCTATACTTACGTCGAATAAAGTTGAAAGCGCACCACCGCCAACCGTAACAAGTGGTCCAATGCAAGCTATCACTGCGTTGCAAAGACATAAAGTCACCAATAAAAACCCATACCTCACTCTAGTCAATAATTATAAACTCGCAAAAATGAAGCACCAAGTTTTACAAGAAGAACTCGCCATCGCTAACGTGCGTCATAAAATTGCCCTGCTGAACGAAAAAACGCTGTCTACTGATGACAACGATGCACGGACAAATTTTGGTGGGTTTGGTATACAATCCGCGAATTCAGATAAGAGTGAAATTAAACTGGTCTATTTAGACTATCAGAACAACCAATGGAGCGCGACATTAAAAAATGGCAATCGTTTTTCTGAGATCAACGCAGGCGCCCAACTGTCCGATGGCAGCCATATTATTGCAATCAACCGTCATGGTGTTTTAATTCAATCCGGCAGTCATCGCTATAATTTAAGCTTTAACGGCATTACCCCATTACCGAATCAATCTAAGTCTCCTTTTGCTACGACAACCAAGACTAATCTCTTTAAAAAGGCAAGCTCGCCAAAAAAAGCGGCTAAGCCAAAATCAAAATCAAAATCAATGAAGACCCAAAAAGCCAAATCTACTCAACGCAAAACAGCATTCATCGAACAAAAAATAATTCACCATAAAGTTGCTGCGCTAAATCCTTCATACCCCGCCGCGCTTAAAAAACTCCAGGTGAAAGCAGTGACTGCGCAAAAGCTTGTTATTCCAATGGTTGTAATGCGCCCAACCGAACTCCCAATAAAAAAGCATACTACCCAAAAACCTATCACACCGAAAATACCATCAAAAATAAAAACGGTCTCAAAACCAATTGAAAAAAATAAAACAACTGCGCTCCTTAAACCACCGGTTAAATTAAATCATCAAGTAGTGCTTAAACCAACTCAACCACCAAAAAAAATAAAGCATACACTTGATGAGACTGTGCTACTTGAAATGCCAGCTAAAAGCTATACCATCTGGCTCAAAAGCTCAGCGAATAAAAAAGAACTGGATGCGTTTGCTAAAAAATATCATATCGATGGCCGCACCCTTTGCTATTCGAATAAGTCGCACCCAGAACCTTATTACACTTTGGTCTATGGCGACTACCTCACCACACGTGCGGCTAAATCTGCTTTAGATACTCTACCCGGTTTACTGCACCAAAAAGACTTAAGCATTCAGTCTTTGGGGCAAATTCAAAATCAAATCAGATAGGTATACCCCGGACAAAAATTTATTTTTGGCCGGGGTATAAAGCATGAATCCAGCTTCGCTGGATGCTTCCTGGCCGGTTTTACCGACCAGGCTACTTTAGATGGCGCCCACAAACGACACCTAAAATCATACCGGCTTGGGTACCGGCCTCCGGTCTTTCGCAGAAATAACGAGGCGCCAATTCTATTTGCTAACCGCCCATTATTGAGATAAAATTGACCATCATCCTTAAATAATCTTTAGCGAGGCCTTCATGAATCTTTCCCGTAAGCGCTATGCACTTGCTTTATGTGCTGTTTTGCCAGTTCTACTGCTTTCATCATGTGCACATCGTAGACAGCCTGACGCAACTACTGTTACTGTTAAACAAATCGTGCCATTAACCTTGCCTCAAAAGATTAGCTCATCTGGTGTACAAATCATTCAACAAGGTGCTCGCTTACAAATGGTTTTACCGATAGATAAATTTTTCCGTTTGCAAACAACTCAAATAAAACCCCATCAAATACGAACGTTAAAACGAATTGCCGCTTATCTAAAAGGCTACTTGCAAGATTACCATGTTAAACCCGTAATCACTGTTGCCGGATTTACCGACACCGTATATACCAAACGTAAACGCTACCAGCTTTCACACCAATATGCGGATGTGGTTGCATCGTATTTATGGAGACAAGGTTTTTCACACAAACAATTACGTGTGCAAGGCTTCGGTGCCACTGACCCAATAGCAAATCCAAAAACCGCAATCGGCGCTGGATTTAATCGTCGCGTGGTTATTCAGGTAAACTAACCGGCTGCCGGAATTGGCTTTGACGTAGCCCGGACAAGCAATCTTTGATTGCGCGGCCGGGAAAATAAAAACCTGGCCGTCCAGACTACGAGTGCCATAAATAAAACCCGCGATCCTAAATGCGGGCACTATATACCAAGCGCAAGTGAGATTTAGGTTTTGATTTGTAATATTTAGTTCAAAGGCCGATAAGAACTTCAGTTTTATTAACCCATGAGCTACGCCGTTCTTACGCAGCGGTCGCCACGGTTATGATAAGGCGCAACGGATTCATATTAAGAGACCTTTGCGTTCTTTTCATAGCCGCAGCGTCGCTGCGTAAGAAAAAACATCTTCGAGCAGCTTTTTAGCCAAAAAGTCAAAGCTACCATCGTCAAAGCTCATACTAAAAAGGTCAAATTTTCAAACGCGTTGAGTATATACCAAGCGCAAGTAAGATTTAGGTTTTGAATATTGTGTTGAGCCTAGTCAACATTTGTGCTTTTGGAAGCATCAAACTCAATGATGTTATATTCAGCAACTTCCGCTTGGTAAAACGGATCTTCTTTAATAACGTTCCGTGCCATTTCAAAATCACCAGTCGCCACGATCACATTTCCGGTGCAAGGATGTTTAGGTCCCGACAGTAGAAATATCCCTTGTCCATAGTACTTTTGTAGAAACTTCTGGTGTCCTTCCAAATATCCCTCAACCATTGCTAATGGTTTTTTATATTTTAGTTCTATTATCACCATGATAAATCTCCCCTGAAAAAAGGCTTGATTACCAAGCCATTTGCAATGCATTGCCTGATTGTACTGTGTAACGTGTTAAATCACTTAAATGCTTATAATAAAAAATCTCACCCGAGCCTGTTGAAAAAGCGCGAATAGACTTAAGCGGGTAAACATAAGCCTCTGAATTATGCTTTGCTTGAATCATAATATTTGTTGCTGCCAACTTACGCGCCTTTAATAAAGCACTGCCATTTAGCCTTGCAAATAATTGGTTGGTCTCACCTTGTAAATAAAGTTTTCCAAAGCCAGTTAAATTCAATACCAGTAAGTGTGTTCGAATATTCTGTATACGGAGTTTATTGTTTCCGCTTTGTTTAATGGTGCGAATATTATTAATATTCTTTATATTGATATTGCCATAGCCAACTGAGTCTATCTGCATGGCTTTAGTGTTAATGTGATTGGCGTTAACGTTCACTGGGCCTTTAACCACTAATTCACTCAATGATGGCAACCACACCTCTACTTTTGGATGCACCTTATAATGTAAATACATCGATGGATTTGAAGTTAAGTACAGTGTTTTGTTATGTATAGCGACTGAAATTGGCGCTTGCTCATAACTCAACGCAGTGACTTTAGCCTTACCTGCAGCCTTTGGAATCAATTTCAAATTGAAATAACCATTGGCTACAATTCGATCAAATTTTGCAACCGTATAATGATTACTTGTCATTGTATAAGCATACCGAGGTGGTTCGACACCACCGGCATAAACAGAACCTGCACACAATGAGATAATGACTATTAAAATGCCACGCATATTGGAAACCCCTATTTTACAGCTCGTTATATTGTTTAATTTATGGGCAGACATAAGCACTACGTTTCCATAATGTGGTTAGTAGCGACTCAAGTCCGTATGATGAAGTGATTAGAATGCAGATCTCTATTATGAAACATTTGATGACAAGAAGCTAGTTTTTGATATTGTGTAGGCCCTAGCCTGTAATTTAAATTCTGGATTGCTTCCGTCCCGCTCGCGGTCCTCGCAAAGACGGGGCCGAGCTACATGCTGATTTCTTGCAGCGCAGCCGCCAACTGCTCCAAAGCTTGGCCTCGGTGGCTTATGCGATTTTTAATCGCCGGATCTAACTCCGCAGCACTGCATTTATGGGTTGGAACATAAAAAATGGGATCGTAGCCGAAACCTTTATCACCCTTAGGTTCGTATATAATTTGCCCATCCCAAACACCTTCACAGATAAGTGGTGCTGGATCCAGAGCATCCTCCATTAATACGGTCACGCAGTGAAAGCTAGCATCACGCTCACTCATTTTCGCATTCTTAAGCTTATCTAAAACCTTTTTAATCCTTGCAGCATCATCACCATTTGGCCCAGCAAAACGAGAGGATCGCACCCCAGGCATGCCATCCAAGGCATCAATCACCAAACCAGAATCATCTGCGATAGCAGGTAAACCCGAAATTTCTGCGGCATGACGCGCCTTAATAATGGCATTTTCGACAAAAGTGGTTCCAGTTTCATCGGCATCAGAAATATTTAAATCAGACTGTGGAATCAGCTTAATCGCTAAATTCGCAAAAATAGCCTCAAATTCTCTAATTTTCCCTGGATTTGAGCTGGCTAGCACGATCTCTAACATATTAAAACTCTCCCCAATAGTCGACATCTGTTTTAGATTTGTCCGAGCGGCACTGTTTTTTGCTAAGCTCATTATATGAAATAGCCAATAGATGGCGGCGTAAATCTTGACACGCATGTGCATTAATGTGAGCGATGGTTATCTTAACATGCTGCCTATCTTCACCTTCTGCAACGCCGATGTCTCCACCCCAAGGGCTGCTACTTTCTTGATTAGAAATAAAGCCACCCAGCTTGAGATCTTCTAGCTTAATGCCACTGAAATCTTGCTTGCGTTCAGCAACCTGCCATTCATAACTCGCCCTCGAGATAATATCAATTTTACTGATCGCTTCTGCAACCCGAACATTAAGATCGACAACCGTAAAATATCGAATAGCCAGTACAATTAATACGCTAGAAACAGCTAATACTAATAATATTTCGAGCAAAGTATTTCCATTCTGCTTGTGCATAGCGCTTCCCATTGCAATTTTCTGAGTGTTGATTTTACCAGTATTGAGCCAAATTGCCACACCCGTTCTGTCTTTGGATTGCTAATTTGCTCTTGCTTTGGATTATTAAATTGAGGTTATTTGTGACGCGCAAAAAATGAGTTCTAATATTGTACGAGCTGCGCCGTTTTTCTGCGCAAAGCGCGCTGGGCTATATAAAAGGCGCAAAGGCTTCTTATAAATAAAAAAAATAGTTTGTTTGGCAGTTATTTTTATGTTTGCTGTAAACTATATCTAATCTTTTTTTTCTTTGCGCCTTCCCAATAAGTCTTAGCGAGCTTTGCGCAGAAAAACGGCGCCGCACATACAAAACCATTTCTCGTTTTATTACACGTCACAAATAACCACAAATAACCATCAAGTCAACGGAAAGAATCAGACTTGACAATTTCTGCAGCCGCACAAACCCACTCCGGATCGGCATTTAAACAAGGCACCATTGTAAATTCTTCTCCACCTAATAACTGCCATTGTTTTTTAGCACGAATATTAATTTCTTCGAGCGTTTCCAAGCAATCTGCGACAAATGACGGACACACGACCATTAAGCGTTTGACACCTCTAACCGATAAATTCTCCAACGTTTTGTCCGCATAGGGTCGAATCCACTGCACCCGACCTAAACGCGATTGAAACACAGAGCAAAATTGTTGTTCCGTTAAATTTAATCGATCAGCCACGGCTTGTGTAGTTGCAAAACATTGCGCACGATAACACGATTTAATATTTGGCTTTTGACTCAAACAAGAATTAATTCGATCACATGCACTTTCATCACAACCTGCTTTTGCTAACTGACGTTCTGGCAATCCATGATAACTAAATAAAACAAAATCAGGATTATTGGTTTGCAAAACATGTTGGATTGAATTGGTCATCGCCTGTTGATAAGCGGAATCATTAAAAAAGTTTTTACAAACAGAAAATGAGATTGGCTGTTTTCGTTCAAGAATGGTTTTTTTAGCAGCAGCAATTGCAGCCCCGGATGCGGCCTCACTATACTGTGGATATAAAGGAAAAATAATAATTTTGCTGCAATTCGCCTGTGCTAGCTCAGCAACAGCACTTCTGATTGAAGGCGTCCCATAACACATTCCTAAAGCAACATGATATTTATCACCCAGAAATTTTGCTAATTTATTTTTAAAAAGCTCACTATTATAAAGCAAAGGGGATCCGTGCTCAGTCCAAATCTTTTGATACAATTTTGCAGTTTTCTGCGGGCGAAAGGGTAAAACAAAACAATTCAAAATCAATTGGCGCATAATCCAAGGCAGGTCAATCACTCTGCGATCCGATAAAAATTGACGTAAAAATTTCCGAACGGAAGCCACCGTCGGCGCATCCGGAGTTCCGATATTTAGCAATAAAATGCCAACTTTATCAGTCATTTATTGCCTCCTTTAAAAACTTTGCGCTCACAAAGCGGTCATTAGAAGACAAATCAACATGCGCTTGAATATCAGAATATTTAAATGACTGAAATATTTGCAGCACTTGATCACTTTGCAGAAACCCATGCTCTATAATTAACGAGCCGTTCTCGGCTAAATATTGCCTTGCCTCTTTAATGATTGTTTTAATCTCATAAAGTCCATTATCTTCTGCAACCAACGCGGACTTAGGCTCAAACTTTAAATCCAAAAGATGCGGATCATTGGGTGCAATATAAGGGGGATTACTTACGATAATATCGTATTTTTTATCTGGCAGTGCCTTGCACCAATGACCATTAAAAAAATGAATGTTTTCGATTTGATGAGCGCCCGCATTGAGTTTAGCAACTTCTAACGCTTTCGCCGAAATATCTACCGCATCAACTTGCCATAAAGGTCGCGCGTCGGCTATCGCCAAAGCAATCGCGCCACACCCCACACCCAAATCAGCAACGGTTAACGCTTGCTGCGAAGGCGTATTTTCCAATATCCATTCAACCAAATGTTCGGTTTCAGGTCTTGGAATTAAAGTGTCTACAGTTACTTTTAAATCCAAGGTCCAGAAAGGTTGATGCCCAACAATATAAGCGACCGGTTCCGCGTTTAAACGTCGCTTCACCATTGCGTTAATTTGCTTAGCTTCATTAGAAGTTATTTGATCTTCACCGTGCGCCAATATCTGTGCCCGATTAATTTTCAATATTTCAGATAAAAAAATTTCAACATCAAGCCGAGGAGTGGTTGAAGTATTTGTTAATGCCTCTGTCGATGTTTTCAGTATTGACCCAATGGTTTGCAATTACTCTTCACCCAATTCTTGTAATTGCTCAACTTGCAATTCTCGTATTAAAGGACCAATCACTGGCTCCAAGTCTCCCTGCATCACTTCTTCTAATTTATATAATGTTAAATTAATCCGATGGTCCGTCACTCGACCTTGCGGATAATTATAAGTTCGAATACGCTCCGAACGATCGCCGCTGCCAATTAAAGATTTACGCGTAGCTGCCTGCTCTTTCTGCTGCTTTTCTTGTTGTTGCGATAAAATTCTAGATTGCAATAATGACATCGCGCGTGCTTTATTTTTATGTTGTGAGCGTTCATCTTGACACTCAACCACAATGCCCGTTGGCAAATGCGTCAACCGCACTGCAGAATCAGTACGATTAACGTGCTGACCACCCGCGCCAGATGCGCGATAAGTATCAACTCGCAAATCAACAGGGTTTATTTCGATGGATTCCACCTCTTCCACTTCAGGCATAACAGCAACCGTACACGCAGAGGTGTGGACTCGACCTTGTGACTCTGTAACCGGAACTCGCTGCACACGATGCGCGCCTGACTCAAATTTTAATTGCGAATAAACGCCACTGCCAACCATACGCACAATGATTTCTTTAAAGCCACCGTGCTCGCCGTCACTTTGTGAAACGACACTTGTTTTCCAACCCTTTTTTTCTGCAAAACGCACATACATTCGATACAAGTCGCCAGCAAAAATTGATGCCTCATCACCACCTGTTCCAGCACGCACCTCTAAAAAAACATTGCTTTCATCATGTGGATCTTTTGGTAATAGCAACAATTTTAATGCTTCGGATAATTCGGCTTGACGCTCTTTGATTGTTTTTAGCTCATCTTGTGCAAGCGCTTTAATTTCAGAGTCAGAACCTTGCATCATTTCTTCAACAGCAGTCATCGCCTCAATATTTTGCTGATATTCTTGAAAAGTTTTAACGATTGGTTCAAGTTGTGCGTACTCCTTACCGAGCTCGCGATAACGATTTTGATCATTCATGATTTCTGGATCACTTAACATGCCGCCAAGTTCTCGATAACGCGCACCCAATGTAACTAATTTATTTTTTAACGAGTCTTTCATTGCTATAATTCGTATAATTCTTTTAACAAGCTCATTAATCCCTCGTGTTCAGCGTAGGCTGCATCACGAAGTTTCGCTGTAGGTTCATGCATAAACTTGTTGGTTAAACTTCTTGCCAGCTCTTGTATCACAAGATGTGGATCTTTATTTTTTTCTAAATTTTTATAAGCTTTCTCTAACTCTAGATCACGGCAACTTTCCATCTTCTGACGAAAGGTGCGTATCATATCACCGGCATCAAGTACTCGCAACTCTCGCAAATAGTGGCTTGCCTGTACTTCTATAATTTCACGGGCTTGCTCAGCTGCCTCGGCTCGCGATTTTTGATTGTCTTTAACCACAATCTGCAAATGATCGATATTATAAAGGTGTACATCTTCAATTTCCGCCACGTCATATGCCACATCCCTTGGCACCGCAAGGTCAGCAATAAAAATGGGGCGACGTTTAAAACCTTTAATTGCGGCCTCAATTGTCGCTTTGTCCAAAATGGGAGAATCACTCGATGTGGCGCTAATCACCAAATCAACATTCGGCAAAACATCTGCAATTTCTTCAAAACGTATTGGCACACCTTGATAGCGTCTTGCAATATTATGTGCTCGATCCAAAGTCCGATTGGCCACCAACATTTGTTTGATTTGATGCTGGGAAAAATAATTTGCCATTAATTCGATGGTTTCACCAGCACCGATTAACAGTACACGACATTGATCAAGCTTCTGAAAAAGTTGTTTTGCCAGCTGCACCACGGCATACGTCATCGTGACTGGATGAGAACCAATATCAGTTTGAGTTCTAACCTTTTTTGCTACTTCAAAAACAGCTGGGAATAGATGTTGGAACTGCTGACCAACTCCACCTTCTTTTAATGCCAACCGATAAGATTGTTTCATTTGACCTAATATTTGTGGCTCACCAACAATCATCGAATCGACTCCACTCGCAACTGACATCAAATGTTCTATCATGCTGACATCATGATGCTCATACATCTTATTCAGTAATGGCGCTTGCTTACTTTTTGTGAGGCGTCTCATCCAGGCAGTAACCGCATGATGACATTGGGTCACGGTGTAAATCTCAGTGCGATTGCAGGTTGAAAGCACCACCGCTTCTTCGACAGCGCGATCTTTCATCAAATTCTGAACGATAGCAGGTGCCTCATTCGCAGAGATTGCCAGCTGCTCTCGTTGAGATATATCTGCACAGTTATGATTGATGCCCAAAGTAAATAGCGTCATTGTCTAAGAATTACTCCATTATCAGTGACTATGGTCCAATCTTACACCAAAGCTGGATTTAAATCTTTAACGATCTTATCTTGATCATAAAAAAACCAAACAATCCGCGCTATCTTACAACATATTTCCTATATTCTTTTCTATAATAGTATAGTAACGGATGCAACAATAAGCATGGAGGCTTAAAATGTTTAAATTGTCTAAGTATTTATTACCAATCACCTTAGCAATTCTACTGGCAGGCTGCCAGGGTTCACGCCATGGCACAGGACCGCTAAATACTGAAAACAAAACAGCCCTCAGAATTTATAATAAAATCCCCCATTACAAAAAATTAAGCCAGGGTGGCTGGCATCTGATTACAGTCACACACCTTCCCCTAAAAGTAGGCAACACCAGCACAGCGGTGGCAGAAATACGTAACCGATTGATTCAACTTGGGGATTTGACCGCCTCAGATGCCAGCACTTCCGACCACTTTGATAGTAACTTGGCTCGTGGTGTACGCCAATATCAATGGCGCCATGGGCTCAAAATGGATGGCAGCATTGGTGAAAAAACTTTACAAAGCTTAAACATCTCACCCGAGGAACGCCTAGAACAATTGAAAACCGCTATGGATCGCTTTGCAGAATTTCCAGGTGGCGTCGGATCACGCTATATTCATGTCAATGTCGCCAACTTTGAATTAAACCTAATAGAAAATGGCGAAAAAATTATTAATATGAAAGTCATCGCAGGCAAACCCGCGCGCCCAACCCCAGAGCTTTATTCAAAAATACAAACGATTGTATTAAACCCCAAATGGAATATTCCAAGAAAGATTGCACAAAAAGATATTATTCCAAAAATTATCGCAAACCCAAACTATTTGACAGAAGAAAATATCAGTATTTATTCTAGCTGGGAAAAAGATGCCTACAAAATAGATCCCGTCTTGATCGATTGGGAGCATGCTGCCAATAAAAATTTTCCTTATCGATTTAGCCAGAGCCCAGGAAACTTTAATGCTTTAGGCAGAGTAAAATTTGTATTTTTGAACACTGAGGATGTTTATCTACACGATACACCACAAAAAGGTTTATTTGCTAAAATTCAACGCGCATTTAGTTCTGGCTGTGTGCGTTTAGAAAAACCTTTTGAATTGGTTGAATATTTTATTCAAGCCAGCCCAACCTTGTCTCATGAAGAAGTGTTTGAAAAATTAAATACTGGCGAGACAAAATATGTTAGAATCAAAAATCCAATACCCATTTACATTACCTATATTACCGCCTGGGTCGACAAAAATGGCTATAGCCATTTTCGAGAAGATATTTACAAACGCAACGAATTTGACACGACTGAGGAAATCTAATTTATGAATCAAGCAAACACCAAGATCAATCCGATGGTCGTTCTTTTTATTACGCTGTTGATAACGCCGCTTGTCGGATCGTCGGTCGATATTTTTGTTCCATCCCTACCTTATATAACACACTATTTTCATGCTAGCTCTGAAGTAACAAGACTATCGGTTACCGTCTATTTAGTCAGTTACGGTATTTTTCAACTGTTTGCTGGGAGCATATCCGACAGCTTTGGCAGACGCAATGTGGTCATTGTTTCTCTGTGTGGATATGTAATCAGCTCTGTTATGCTACCTTTTAGCGATAGCATTTCTCACTTATTATTATGGCGGGTGGCGCAAGGTATTTTTTGTGCGGGCATTGGAGTCGTCGCGCGCACCATCATTGCCGACACGTTTGCTGGCAAAACGCTCGCAAAATATGCGGCCTATGTTACCATCGCCTGGGCAGTTGGACCGATCTTGTCACCGTATTTGGGCGGATATTTACAATATCTGTTTAACTGGAAAGCGTCTTTTTATGCGCTTGCCGCTTATGGCTTTATCTCTTTAATGGCCGTTTTGCTTTTTCTACCAGAAACCAATAAACATTTTCACCGTTTTCATATTAAACCGATATTGGAAAATTACCGAACCATTGTTTCACACAAACAATTTATGGCTGGCTCAATTATCTGTGGACTCAGCTATGGTGTTATCACTTTATATAATGTTGTTGGCCCATTTTTAATTGAAACCGAGCTTGGATTTGGCCCCGTGGTCTATGGCCAAGTCGCACTGTTTTTAGGATTAGGCTGGATCAGCGGTAATTTTCTTATTCGCCTACTCGTTGCCCACTCCAAACTACATTTGGTGGTTCAAGCTTTTATGATAATGTTTTTTATTCTTGCACTATTAATGTTATTGTTTGGCATATTTAGCGTCTTTAATTTGTGGTCCACATCCATACCAGCTGTTTTTCTATTTGTCTGTGCCGGCGTTGCTTTTACCTACTGCTTTGGAAAATGTTTAGGTATTTTTCCTCAGATGGCAGGTACTGCCGCTGCAGTCATGGGTTCAATTTTTTCGACCATTGCCGGATTGATGTCTGGTATCGGCAGCCTATTAAGAGCAGATTCACTGGTACCCTTATCAATAACTTACCTTATCTTAATATCGGTGGTATTTGTCATTTATCAACTTGCACCCCAAACAACAAATCAACAAAATTCTTAAATAGAAATTAAAAGATTGAAGATTGTCGATCTTTTATCCATCTACGCCTGCTGCGCGTATCACATATGTTATACTAAATCAAAATATAATAAGCGTAAGCAATAAATTAATTTAAAAAGAGACTATATGAAAAAGATAATAGAAAGCTCACCAGACTTACTTCTCTTTACTCACCTTGTGGAATATAAAAGCTTTACTGCATTAGCTGATCGCCTCGACATGAATAAATCGGTTATCAGTAAGCGTATTAAAAATTTAGAGAACCAACTTAAAACCCAGCTGCTTATTCGCTCAACCCGCAATCTTGAACTGACTGAGGCGGGCAAACTACTTTATGAACGCTGCCATAATCTGCACGATGATTTCCATAGTATTTATTCAGAGATCAGCGACCTTTCTACCATGCCGCAAGGCACGCTGCGCATTAGCTCTTCCAGCAATTTTGCTAAAGAACACTTAACGCCACTTATTGCTGATTTTGCAGAACAACACAAAGAAATCAATTTTAAATTAATGATTGGCCGCACCTATCGAGACATTATTAAAAATCGTATTGACCTTGGTTTTCATATTGGATCACTTCCCGACTCAACCCTTATCGCACGCAAATTAACCACGCGAATTGTCGGCGCATGTGCCTCACCTCAATATCTTGCTAAGCACGGCACACCAAAAACGCCTCAAGACCTGGAAAAACATAATTGCCTGGCTTTTGTTGATGGCCACAAACCTTTGCCGTGGACATTTAAAGATGAAAATAATAATAGAATAGACGTTAATATTAGCGGTAATTTTGTAGCAACCAGCACCCAAGTTTTAAAAACTGCCGCACTGAATCATATGGGTATCTTTTATATGCCGGGGCATTCAATTAGTAACGAGCTAAAGCACAATCAACTGCGGTGGGTTTTACAAGACTATACCTTGGACACTATCGATATTTATGCACTGTATCCACAAACTCGGCATTTAACTCATCGCGCGCGTTTATTTTTAGATTTTATTATTGATCGATTTGAATCTGATGATTATTGGCCTAAGTAATAATTTTTGCACCCGCAGCCTGGTCAACCCTCACGCTTCGCGCGTGACAGGCTCCGGGCTACATCTAATTCCGACACCATGTTAAATTTACGCTGATCTTTCGATGGAGATACCCACAGCATCTATATCAGCAAAAATATCCGGTTTGCTAATTTCAAGATGCAACCAGGTTATTTTAAATTGATCCATTAACTGCTGCGATATTTTTTCAGCGAGGGTTTCTAATAAATCATAATGCTGCGCATTTGTAATTTCCAAAATTTTCTCGCGCACAAGCGCATAATTGATTGTGTCAGCCAATGACTCAACTTTTTTAGCATCAATGGAAAATTCTAAATCAATTAGGAGTGTTTGTTTATGTTTTCTTTCTTGCGGCAATATGCCAATGCTCGCCGCCAGAGAAAGACGGCGAAAAAATATTTTATCCATTATTGAAGTATTCTATATCTGGGTTTGCTTTTCACGTATTTCTTGTATGGTTTTACAATCAATACATTTGGTCGCAGTGGGGCGGGCCTCTAGACGACGCACACCAATTTCAGCATCGCAGTCTTCACAATAACCATAGTCGCCTTTTTCAAGCGCCACTATCGCTTCATCAATTTTATGAATTAAATGACGTTCGCGGTCACGTGTGCGAAGCTCCAGGCGAAACTCTTCTTCCTGATTTGCTTGATCGACAGGATCAGGGTAAAAAGCATGCTCTTGCTTCAGATGCTTAACGGTCGCATCAACCTCTAGCATCAAGTGCTCTTTCCAAGTCTTTAAGATTGTTGAAAAGTGTTCACTCATCTGTGGGTTCATGTAATCCTCACCTTGCTTTAATTCGTAAGGTGCAACTCCCCATTCATTCACCTTGTGAGTGCTACTTTTATCTTCGCCCATCAATTATTCCCCCTTGAAAAATACCTTATGTTTAATTATAGCAGCCCAAACCCGAGTTCCACCCGGTAACCAGTAAAAATAATTCCATCTATTCAATAAGTTGGATAATAATTTACTACCCCATCCATGAGCCTCGGTAAACCATTTTAGCAGGGCCCGTCATTTTTACCATAGTTTTTGGTCCCTGCCAATCAATATATAGGCTACCACCGGGTTGATTAACCTGTACCCTTTCCTGTAAAAACCCATTACGCCGACCAACGACCATAGCAGCACAAGCACCACTACCGCAGGCTTGCGTTTCACCAGCCCCACGCTCATAAACGCGCAATCGAATATTTTGTGGATCAATTACCTGCATAAACCCAACATTGACGCCTTCAGGAAATCGAGGGTGGCGACTGATCTGCTCTCCCAATATCAACACTTCGTCTGAATTAATCTTATCTACTTTTATAACCGCATGCGGGTTACCGACATTAACCACACTGATGGGAATCTCCCTACCATTCACCTCAAGCTGATAAATATTACTAGGTTTTTGTGCAACAAAGGGGATTTCATCGGGTAAAAAAAGTGGTACGCCCATTTGCACCATCACTTTTTCATTGGACTGGTTGGATACTTCCAATATGCCACCTAGCGTTGCTAAACGGATATCTGCCTTTGGGCTAAGCCCGCGCTCTTTAATATAAAGAGCCACACACCGCGCGCCGTTACCACATTGCTCTACTTCGCCCCCATCAGCATTAAAGATACGAAACCGAAAGTCTGCCTCACCATTAGCAATGCTTTCAATCACCAGCATCTGATCAAAACCAACGCCATAACGTCGATTAGACATTTGCTGTATTTGCGCGCTGGTTAAATTAAATAAAGACTGTGTAGCATCAATCACTACAAAATCATTGCCCAAACCATGCATTTTAGTAAATTGTATTTCCATCAAAAATTATAAACCAATGCTAAATTCGTTGTTGTATCCAGTTTTTTTGTGTTGGTACTGTCCAATGGGATCTCAGAGTAGTATTGTAATGTATAAGAGACTTGTAAAGCCAGGTTGCCGATCAGTTTGTTCGTAATGGCTGACACAGATTGCAGGTAATTGTAAGGATTACCCAAAGTGTATTGCAACTGCTCAGTAAATTTCATACTTTTGGTAACCTGCCAAGTAATATTAGAAGCGGTATAAACAATAAAATTTTTCTGATTCTTTGCCTGACTTCTAATGTCGTCAAAACGAAGACCGGGACCAGCTTGCACATTTAAAGTAAATCTTGCTGTCTTTATCAAATCTCGCCCATAACCCACTGAGCTTATCACCTGAAACTCATAAGGACTAAATTGATCATCGGT
>CAXMUH010000142.1:0-2369 GCA_964196565.1 uncultured Legionellaceae bacterium
ACCAAAGTAATCATAATCACTCATATGGCCAGACTCTTCACTAACTATACCTAAGCCAATTGCTGTTAGCCCTGGAATCAAAAGCATCAATGAAATTGTTGTTTCACGACTTTTTGTTGATAAAGCCTTAACACCCATGAAAATAAGTAAACCTGCGATTATAAAAGCTCCAAACCCAACTTGTAATACGACGAAATCTGATGCAAACGCGTTTATAGGAACAATAATCCCGAAGGTGTAAATTATAAATATGTTTATTCGATTCATACCCTCACTTAACGATTAAGTTGAGACGCGCGCGCTCGAAACTTCTCGCGAAGCGCCGCTCCGCAAGGCACTCGTATCCTCCCATTTCAAAATCACGGCATATTTTCGGTCGATTCTCGTAAATCATGCATGTCATATCATTTCGATCCAGCGCGGCACACCAGTCATCATACAGCCGGGCCATTCGTCTACCTCAACATATGCATCGGGTACGCCGGTGTCTGTAATTAGTATAACTTCCAGACGACAACAGCAGGCCTCACAATTTACGCAGGTCGCACCGGCATCAGGCAATCTTATGGATCCGTTCTTCATAGGTCTATATGGTTAACGCCTGGTACCGGCGGCAGTTCAAAGCGAAGTGAACCGCAGCTTTTAACTGTCCGCTGGGTGCTTTTGTCAGGGTTTACTGGCACTCTCTAAAAACCAAGGCATTACACTTAGAACAGACATCTCTATCCAATTTTTTATAAATTGCTGCAATTGCCTGACTTTTATTATCAAAAAAATGACCATTACCAATTTTTTTTATAAAACATGATTTTGCAGCAAACTCGTAAACTGATGCCTTTAAACCTACAAAATATAAACCGCCACCTAATATCTTTAAGCGATTATTTTCAGCTACCAAAGCTTCTGCACCAGCTAAATCAATAAAATTAATGCCGCTAGCAACAATTAATATATGATTCATTCTTTCATTATCTACGATGGCGGTAATCCGTTTCTGGATATGAGCAATTGAACCAAAATATATGGACATATCAATTCTTATGATTTTAAGCTGAGGACACGGTGTTAATGGTTTTATTTCAATATTTATTAATTTTCTTACCCCGTCAAGTGATACATCAAGTGCGAGTGTGGGGATTTTGGGAGTTGATGTTTTTGCTAAGAACAATATTAGTGAAAGCAAGACACCTAAATAAATTGCAAATTCAAGTTCAAGAAATAATGTTGCAAAAAATGTAGTCAATAAAACTGATGACTCAGATTTACTGAATGTCAAAACTTGTGATAAATGGTGAAAATCAACCAGGTTGTAAGCAACTAGTAAAATAACACCGCCCATGGCAGCAATGGGCAGGTAAGCTGTTAATGGCGCAATTAGTAGCACGATTCCCATTAATGCTATGGCAGAAAAAATTGCAGATAATGGTGTTCTTGCACCTGACTCAAAGTTAATACCAGAACGAGTAAACGAACCTGAGCCCGCGTAACTAGATAGAAAACTACCCACTATATTTGACATGCCTTGACCAATAAATTCTTGATTAGAATCTATTCGCTGATAGGATTTTGTTGCCACTGCTCGACTAATGGATACTGCTTCAATTAAACCTAATAAAGCCACGGCAAAAGCCTCTGGTGCTAACATTTTTATGGTGCTAAATGAAAAATCGGGCATTGATAAGGGTGGTAACTGGGCGGGGATTTCACCAACAAGCTTGATACCTGTTGTATAGTCCTGAAAAAAAACAGCAGCTAAACTACCGAAAACCATTCCAATTAATAAATTGGGTGATTTTGGTATTATTATTTTAGCGATAATTGCTGTGCCTAGTGTCAGTAACGCAATTATAAGTAGATAAATATTGAACTCGGAAATCCCTGCGAATAAATCTGCCCATGTATGTATAAAGGATTCTCCTTTAGGGATAAAAATCCCCGTAATATGCTTCATTTGACTGGTCGCTATTAGTATCGCTGCACCTGCGGTAAAGCCAATAACGACCGTATGAGAGACAAAATTAACCAACGAACCTAAACGAGCAAGCCCAAAAGCCAGCTGATAAACACCGGCAAGAAAAGTTAGCGTAAGCGCAATTGAAATAAACTCAGGGGAGCCAGGAACTGCATGATGACTAACGGCAGAAAACACCACGATAGAAATAGCTGTTGTAGGACCAGAAACCAAATGGAATGAAGAACCGAACAAAGCGGCGATGATAGGAGTAACCATTGCCGTATAAAGACCATATTCAGGCGGCAACCCTGCAATTGTTGCAAAAGCAACACCTTGAGGCAATACAATTACTGATCCAGTTAAACCAGCAATTAAATCTGCTTTTATGCTCTCCTTGCTAACCAGCTTAAACCAA
>CAXMUH010000143.1:0-13583 GCA_964196565.1 uncultured Legionellaceae bacterium
AAAAATTTAATTGTATTAAGCTTAGCTAGCCTATGCACCTTATTTACATTAAGCGCATTTGCGGAACAAAAGCCAATGGACGTCTGTCAGAAATTTGCCGCTAGAGCTATGCATCAAGACGCAGCAACGGCATATTCACAAAAGTATTCAGCAACACAAATTATGAATGCTTTTAATCCGACAATGGTGAGTGATAATGATGATGATGTAGTTACGATGTACCCCGTTCTTAATTCACCGCTCATTTCGTATTCTAAGAAGTTTCATGGGGTGAAAAACATTACGCTAGCTTGCTACCCTTATAAAGGACAGCTACCTATGACACCGTCGAGAGTCGGGACGTTTGCACGGGTTGCCATTACTCTGCCAAATAAACCTCAGTTTAATCTGTACTTTGATGTAAGTGAGTGGAAATAATCCTAGAATCCGCTGTTGATCGCGATCTTCTGGCGCAACGTCAGATGAATTAAGATGTTGTGTCCAGTATCGTGATTCAACTGCGGATTCTAGGGTACCAAGTTTGTTTCACGACTAAGCCGTTACAGAGCTGAAAGGGGTTCTAACAAAAAAGAGGAACACGCATAGCGTGATGCGAAGCATCATCTGTTTTAACCGCTTTTGCGATGGCGCCACCTCTGAAACAATAAGCATAGGATTTTCGAGTTGGCACCCTACCGGGTTCTCGTAAAACTTGCAGCCCTGTTGCATCCATTGATGCAAAGTCATAATTAATGATTTCATCCTTTAGTAAGTTTAACAGGGGTTACTAAAGTAATTTGTATTTATTAACGCTGATTATTTATTTAAAAAACAAAGCTCAATTTAATATTATTTTAATTTCAATGTGATAATCTTTAACGCTTGAGGCTGTTAATGGAGAATGGTCATTTGTAGTACTCACCTGAGTAAAATGATTTTGATTGGGTGTGAGTTGGTACAGGACACATTCCATGAAAAAAGAGCATTCACCAGAGTCTTTGAAGAGTTTAAATATGCCAAAGTTGGAGAGTTTAAATATACCAAGTTTAGGTAGATCGATAAGTTGTGTATTTCAAGTGACTGACGGTAACAAAATATATTTAACGAGTAAAGATTTGAGCCACCCCAGCAACCAACAGCTTAACAGAGCGGTTGTTGCTATAGGAGGAGATGAAGATGGTAAGTTGAGCTTATATAATTCTCGAATTGGGTTTTTCCATCAGCTCAGGAGAGTTTTGCATGGGTCTGCATCAGATGGCGATAATGTTGATGATAGTCAGTCGACTAGCAAGCTTTAATTTAAAGCTGTCATCAGCCCTTATATGAGTATTTCCCACGTGAAACATTAAGGAATAATTATGTTTCACGGCTTATATTAATTATCAATAATTCATTGACTTACAAATTGTGCGTATCAGTCTAAATCCTAGCTATCTGCAAATCCTGCTGTTATAATTTCTTTAAATTAAATCACAGGGAAAAGGAAGAAGTGATTATGATGGAACAACACCAATCTAGCTCTATGGAAGTGCATACCGATAAGAAACTTAATTTTAACAATATATCCGTAGTTAAAATTCAAGATCCAGTAAAATCTATTATCCATATCGAGCAAACTGATTTTTCAGTTATTATAAATAATCTTATTAATTGTTTTAAATGGTCGCGTGTTGATGCGATAGAGCATTGTCGTTTATACCGCAATTACCTTTTTTTATTGGTTAAATACCCGGAAAAAATTCTACCACCGTCTAAAGCAATCAGCCGATTTTGGCGCCATCATATTTTGGATACTAAAAAATATATCAAAGATTGCAAGGTGATTTTCGGGCATTATTTAAATTATGTTCCCTATGAGCCGATTGATAAGTTAAATGATTCTTTTTCTGAAACGAAGCGGCTGTATTTGTTGGAGTTTGGTGAAGAACTTCCGCAAAAAAGTTATCTTTTACAACGTTTGATGAGGTTTATTAAGTTTGGTGATTAGGTGGCTTGGGCTGAAATTTGTGGAAAAACCCAGAACCAATTAAATTTAGCGCCAGTTATGATCCTACTTAAAGATGGATGTATGCAGTATAAAGAGATACTGCAATTAAAAGTTTACTGGGTTTTTCTGCACTTCACCCTGGCCACTGATTTTTACTTAATAAATCAGTGGAGCGTTTTAATGAGTCTGGAGGAGCCTAACGAAATAGTGATTCAAAAATTATAATAAAATAGTCAGTTATAAAAACAAATATATGAGGAGTACGTTAAGTTTTAACCTGGCAATGTATTATCGTAATCTAACATTTCGTTTTGCTTCTTTCGGGCTTTTTAATTATTTATCTTTTAGCAGCTCAGCTAATTTCTTTTTGAAACTCAATTCATGTTCTGATAAATATATGCTTGCTTGTGCGTGGGTTAGATATAATTTTTTTCTTGTACCTTCTGATAAGGCATCAATGTGTGATTTCACTGTATTCAAATCACCTCTTTTAATCGGGCCGCTTAATGCAGCTTTTGCTGATTTAAGTGTGGCTAGATTATTGACCGTGCCCTGCATTAACGAACAGACAATATTTCCAGCCGTTTCAGTGTCGACGCCTGCTTCTTCTAAACAGTCGACGGATGTTTGATATAAATTAACTAAGTAATTTGAGGCAAATACGCCGGCAATATGATAAATGGTTTTTTTATTTTTATCGACAATGAAGGTTCTTGCTCCGATAGCTTGAAATAATTGATTTAAAGTGGCAACGGCTTCTTTATCGCCTTCTATCGCGCAATAAGTATTTTTAAAATTTTTTATAGAAGCGTTGGGATCGGCAAAACTTCTCATTGGGTGTACGCTGGCTACTTTGCAATTCAATTCGCGTGCGGATTTTAAATCATCTGAAGTTTTAGTTCCGCAGCAATGCAGAACGATTGAGCCGGGTTGAATAACCTTAAGTTTAACCAATTGCTGACAAGTGGGTTCGATGTCATCATCGGGTGTAGTAATCAAAGTGATATCTGCGGGCTCGATATCCAAGAGATTTGTTACACTTGCCCCTTGTTGAATAAAAGCAATTGCATTTTTGCCACTTTCTGGGTTGGTGTTATAGACCATCTTGATGGTCGCGGCGTTTTGGTCTTTGATTAAACGTCCGATTGTTTTGCCGACTCGACCGGCGCCGATGATATTGATGTTCATAGTGTATACCTGCCTCTAAGCTTTATTTTAGTAGACGCGCCCAAATCGACAATCCTGTCGATTTGTCGAACCTGGCTTAATGATAACGTCGCAGATTCGAATGCGTTTTTGTCAATATGTCTGCCTTATTTAGTTTTTGTGCTTTTATTTGTTTGAGTGCCCCGGGCAGGATTCGAACCTGCGACCTGTCCCTTAGGAGGGGACCGCGCTATCCAGCTGTGCCACCGGGGCTTATCTATGCTTTGTGATGTGGTGATTGTAACTTAGCTTGGGTGCCTCAGCAAACTCCAATTTCTGATCAAATGATTCACAATGCGGCTTTATAATACACAAAAAGTGCTATAAGTTCTTATTTTAAACAGGTATTTTGCAATCTCGGTGCTATATTAGAGAGTAGATTGGCTTTTCGACTCAATGGAGTGAGTATATGCGAAAACGCAGTTTTGTTATCAAGCTTGTTGTTATTATTGTAATCATCGTACTTGCTCTCGTTGTTTTGTTTCATTATTTTATGGGCAGGTTTCTCGCTTATAAAATCAAAACCCACGTCCCTCCGCCAACATATGTTTCAACTACTATTGCCAAAAGCCAGCAATGGCAACCCAGATTAAAAGCGGTTGGTGCACTTGCTGCAGTGAAAGGTGTTACTGTCACGACCGAGTCGTCTGGTATTGTGATGCAGATTGGTTTTAAATCAGGTCAGATGCGAAATGAAGGTCAGTTTATGGTACAGCTGGATGATTCTCTGGATGTGCAAAATCTAAAAAATAATGAGGCGCAATTAAATTTAGCGCAACTGGATTTTAATCGAAAAGAAAAACTTTATCGCACTGCAGCCGTTTCTAAAAGTGATTACGATCAGTCGTTAGCTCAATTGAGAAAAGCACAAGCGCAAGTCAGTAAAGTGTTGGTTGAAATTAGTCAAAAAAGAATTCGTGCACCGTTCACAGGTAAAGCTGGAATACGTCAAGTGAATATTGGTCAGTATTTAAATGCAGGCTCTCCAATTGTAACCCTGCAAGCACTGAATCCTTTGTATGTTGATTTTTCGTTACCTCAGCGTAATTTTAATCAAATTTATGTCGGGCAAAAAATTTCAGTTACCATCGATGGATTTCCAGGGAAAATCTATTGGGGCAAAATAACTGCCGTTAACTCAGTGATTACAGCGGCAACGCGTAATCTTGATTTGCAAGCCACCATTCAAAATCCTGATCATATTCTTTATCCTGGGTTATTCTCGGTGATCAGCGTTTACCTTCCAGTGCAAAAAAGTGTGGTTACAGTTGTGCAGACTGCGGTCGCTTATTCATTATATGGTGATATCGCTTATGTGTGTGAACCTGCCGGCAAAACAAAAGATGGAAAACAGTTGTATAAGTTAAGTCAACGCATAGTAAAAGTAGGTATGATGCAAGGTAATATCATACAGATTAAATCAGGGGTCAAAGCGGGTGAACAAGTGGTGAGCTCGGGTCAGTTAAAATTACGTGATGGGATGATGGTATTAATTAATAACTCAATTAAGATGACGCTACCTAAACCTGAAGATATGGAAGGTGGCGAAAAGGTGAAAAATGAATAAACGTTTCACCGATATATTTATTTGCCGACCTGTGTTGGCGATAGTGATTACTTTGGTTATTTTTGTCCTTGGGCTTAAATCCATTGTTAGTCTTCCGGTGCGCCAATATCCCAAACTCGACAGCACGTTGATAACGGTTACCACCAGTTATCCTGGTGCTTCAGCCAGTTTGATTGAGGGCTTTATTACTCAACAAATAGAACGTTCAGTAGCAACCGCTGAAGGCATTGATTATATGACCTCACAGAGTACCGACGGTCAGAGTTTAATTAGTGTGAATGTTAAATTAAATTTTGACCCCAATGTGGCATTTACGGACGTGATGAGTAAGGTATCTCAAGTACAAAACTTTTTGCCAAAAGCGGCTCAACTTCCAGTGATTAATAAGCAAAATAACTCGTCCACATCGCTTATGTTTATTTCATTTGTGAGTGATCATATGAGCGCTGAGCAAATTACCGATTATATCCGCCGTGTGATACAACCAAGATTTGAATCCGTTAGTGGCGTGGCAGAAGCGAAAGTTTTAGGAGGTATGACGTTTGCGATGCGGATTTGGTTAAACATTAGAAAAATGGCGGCGCTTGGCATTACACCAATTGATGTCAATAATGTTTTGGCAAAAAATAATTTTCAGTCAGCAGCGGGTGCGACCAAAGGTAATTTTCTGCAGATGTCGATTAATGCAACCACGGATGCACAAACTGAAGAAACATTTAATAATTTAGTGGTTAAAAGTGATAAAAATACATTGGTTAGAATGCGTGATATTGCCAAAGCACAATTGGGTTCAGAAACTTATGACTCTTCGGTTTTTTTAAATGGCCACAAATCCGTGTTTGTTGCGATTCAAGGAACACCAACGGCTAATCCATTATCTGTCGTTCAGGGTGTTAAAAAAGTATTACCGTCTATTGAAGCGGTTTTTCCGCCGACGCTGTCGTCATCTATTGTTTATGATGCTACGACCTATATTAGTGCTTCGATTAAGGAGGTGTTGGAAACGATTCTTGAAGCATCATTGATTGTGATTGTGGTGATGTTTTTGTTTTTGGGTTCGTTTCGTTCGGTGATAATTCCTGTAATAACCATACCGCTGTCGATGATTGGTGTGGTGTTTTTTATGTTTGCCATGAATTACACCATTAATCTTTTAACCCTATTAGCGATGGTGTTAGCCATTGGGCTGGTAGTGGATGATGCGATTGTGGTGGTTGAAAATGTGCATCGACATATTGAAGAGGGGCTGACACCTTTCAATGCGGCCATTCGTGGTGCGCGTGAGATTGCAACAGCCGTGATTGCAATGACGATTACGTTGGTTGCAGTTTATGCGCCCATTGGATTTATGACTGGATTAACTGGCGCACTTTTTAAAGAATTTGCTTTTACCCTAGCGGGTGCGGTTGTTATATCTGGTATTATTGCATTAACGTTATCGCCGATGATGTGTTCCAAATTATTAAATAAAGATATTTCAGCGGGTAAATTTGCGCACTTTATTGATACCACGTTTGAAAAATTGAAAAATTCCTATGAGGGGGTTTTGTCGCGGGTTTTGGATAATCGACCATTTATTGTCGTGTTATCGGTTGCTGTACTGGTGAGTTGTTTTATCTTTTTTATAACCACCGCATCGGAGTTGGCGCCCACAGAAGATCAAGGCGTTATTTTAATGCAAGGCACGGCACCCGATTATGCAAATATTACTTATGTTGAGCGATATTCCCAACCCTTTCCGGGCATCATTAATTCATTTAAATCAGCGCGAACAAATTTTGTGGTTAACGGATATACTGGCGTCAATAACATGTTTGCTGGAATGATGTTAAAACCTTGGGATAAACGCTCAGAGACGCAATTTCAAACGCTGCCATTATTGCAGCAAAAATTAAATACCATTCCTGGATTACAGACCGTGGCATTTGCGTTGCCGCCATTGCCTGGGTCTGGTAGTGGCTTGCCGGTGCAGTTTGTATTAAATACTGTTGGCTCTTTTAAAAGTTTAAATAATGTAGCCACTAAAGTTAAACAAGCGGCTAAACAAAGTGGATTATTTTTATATGTTGACTCCAGCCTTAAATATGATAAACCAGAGTTGGTGATGAATATTGATCGTAATATGGCAGGTAATTTAGGCATTAATATGCGAGATATTGGTAATGTACTCGCTGGTGCGTATGGTGGAAATTACGTTAATTGGTTTCCGATACTGGGGCAAAGTTATAAAGTGATACCACAGGTGCAGCAAATTTTTCGCTTAAATCCAGATTTACTTAATCAGCTTTACATTAATACCGCCACAGGTGGTTTAGTTCCGATGTCGACCATTATGGCCATTACCAGAGAAACTCGACCGAATGCGTTGTCGCATTTTCAACAATTAAATTCAGCCACGGTTGAGGGTGTGTTAGCACCATTGGTAACTATGGGGCAAGGTTTGAAATTTTTGCGAAATGAGGCTGACAAATATAAGCCGAGAGAAATGAGTTATGATTATGCGGGGCAAGCGCGCCAGTTTGTACAAGAGGGAAGTGCACTTATTGTTGCATTATTTTTATCTCTGATTGTAATTTATTTAGTGCTTGCTGCACAGTTTGAAAGTTTTCGAGATCCTTTTGTTATTTTGATTAGTGTTCCAATGTCAGTTTCAGGAGCGCTCGCGGTGCTGAATGTGGGCTCATTCTTCGATTCCGCGATGACCATGAATATTTACACCCAAATTGGGGTGATTACGTTAATTGGTTTAATTAGTAAACATGGTATTTTAATTGTTGAATTTGCAAATCAACTGCAGGCAACTCAAGGAATGTCTATTCGTGAGGCGGTATTACATTCTTCTGCTACGCGTTTAAGACCTATATTGATGACAACAGCGGCTATGGTGCTGGGCGTTGTGCCGTTACTGGTCGCAACCGGTGCGGGCGCACAAAGTCGTTTTGCCATTGGCGTGGTTATTGCCTCTGGAATGTTGATTGGTACTTGTTTTTCTTTATTTGTGGTGCCAACCATGTATACTTTCTTTGCTAAGAAACATCAACCGTTAGTGACACCTGATGATAACTAATATTAGTACACTTCCACCCTACACGATACGTAAGAGTAATCGTGCCCGTTATTTGCAGTTAAAAATAACAGCAAAGGGTCAGCTTGAAGTGGTCGTACCCAAACGCACCAGTCAAAAAGATGCTTTGGCTTTTTTGCTTGAGAATAGGGACTGGATTAATGCTCGCAGACACTTAGTTTTTCAACCGGAATCTATTGTATGGCCAACAACAATTAACCTACGTGCGATCGAATGTGAATGGCCATTTGAATTTAATTTTGCTGGGAGGCGATCACGTGTTACCGAAACAATCCATTCACTTAAAGTAACTTTAACGGATGAGTCGTTTGAGACACTAAATACAGTGATAAAACGCTGGTTAAAAGCAAAAGCTAAATTAGAATTAACTCCATGGTTGAATTTTGTAAGTCGGCGTTGTGAGCTGCCATTTAGAGATTTAAATTTTCGTGGTCAAAAAACAATGTGGGGCAGTTGTTCGCGACATGGGGATATTAGTTTAAATTATAAATTATTATTTTTACCCAATCGGTATGTGGAATATGTGTTGGTGCATGAGTTGTGTCATACGGTTCATTTTGATCACTCAAGAAAATTTTGGTCTTTGGTTTCAAGGTATGTGGAGGATTGGCAAGTGCTTTGCCGCGAGTTACGTCGTGCTGACCACTTTGTTCCGAAATGGCTTGTTTTGTAGCATCATTCGACGCTTGGAGAAAAAAATGAAAATATTGTCTGCGTTTTTCGCTTTATTTTGTTTTGCATCGGCTTATGCCACAGAACTTCCGCTAAATTGCAAAACGGATAATCACCAATACAAAAATGACCAAATTGTTTTGCATACCGATTCAAATCATCGGCCACAACTTTATATGTTACATAACATCTCTAAAAAAGTGGTTATCATTAACCATTTAAAACAGCACCCCAGTGCGAGTGCTGGTTGGAGTTCTGATTTGCGCAAAGATAATTGGTCAGCGTTAATGGTTGCACAGCCTAAGTTTTCATTAGTTTGCATGATCGATAAAGATCAAAAGTTTATTTATGTTGATTGTAAAAAATTTATTGAAGCCTGTTACTTTTCTGATTTCAAAGATGATGAAAATAACGGTAGTGGCACCTATTGGGTAGCGGAAGATGCGCCGCTTAAATCGATTATGCACCAAATTGCTGAACGAAAAATCCAACTAGGCGTATCCGATACGCCTAGTTAGGCTCTATAACCTACTGTTTATTATCAGTTTATTTTCAACATTGCGTAAATGGAACTCCTGTTTGTATACTGTGCCTCAGAAGGTGTATCAATAAGGTTTCATCGATTATGATCGAGCAAAAAACTATCAATGTGGCAACTGTCAGGGTTTCTAATACCGCGCCTTTGGTATTGTTTGGCGGCATGAATGTGTTGGAGTCGCGTGATTTGGCATTTCAGGTTGCGGAGCATTATGTGAAGGTGGCGAGCAAGCTTAATATTCCGTATGTATTTAAAGCCTCTTTTGATAAAGCGAATCGCTCATCGGTTAATTCGTTTCGTGGACCCGGTTTGGATCAAGGTCTGCAAATACTGGCTGATATAAAATCTAAATTTAATGTACCAATCATTACCGATGTGCATGAGCCTTATCAAGCAGAACCTGTTGCAGCAGTGGCTGATGTTATTCAATTACCCGCATTTTTGTCACGTCAAACAGATTTGGTTAAGGCGATGGCACAAACGACGGCTGTGATTAATATTAAAAAAGCGCAGTTTTTATCGGCCTATGAAATGCGCCATATTTTGAAAAAATTCGAAGATTTTGGCAACCATCAATTGATGTTATGTGAGCGAGGCACGAGTTTTGGTTATAATAATTTAATTGTTGATATGCTTAATTTCCCGATTATGAAATCATTTGGATTCCCGGTGCTTTTTGATGTGACTCATTCTTTACAAATACCGGGTGGCCAAACTGAAAGTGCTGGCGGCAGACGTCAAATGGTTGCTGATTTGGCGCGCTCTGGGGTGGTGCAGGGGATAGCGGGGCTATTTTTGGAGGCTCACCCTGACCCTGATCAGGCGAAATGCGATGGCCCTTGTGCGTTGCCATTAGCCGACCTGGAGGAGTTCCTCACGCCATTGGTAGCGATTGATAAGCTGGTCAAAGGGCTTGCGTAGCCTGGACGACTTGTCGGCCAGGTTTATTATTTTCCCGGCCAGCCGACACGAGCGCCTGCCCTGAGCGAAGCCGAAGGGTCGTCCCGAGCGAAGCCGAGGGATCTCTTGACCAAGGCTACTGCTTAGCCCTAGCTTTCTCATGTGGTTGCAGCTGGTTCGCCTGCGTATTGATATCCAGAGTATCGGTCGGATAAGCATAGCGGTTATCGCTGCCAATATGGCAGCCCAGTTGATTATATTGCTTCAATAATCGTGCCCGATCCGCCGTATTGACGACCCTGTGGGATGGTGTATTATTAATCACTGCCCCATGGCCAAGTTTTTGTACAACTCTTGCGCATAACGGGTTATTCACATGGGATGATGGTTGAGAGTGATGTATACTGCAGCTGCATAGCAGTGTGCATATGATGCTTAAGGGAATGATTTTGTTTAGCATATTGTTTTACCTTCCTTGTGTCAATTTGCCAGATTGTATTCCATAATAATAGTATATCAAATTTTTAAGGTGGACGTATTGAGTAAACGGAAAAAAGATAAGCAAAGCTATCAGCAACAGCATGATCCGCACTATAAGCGTGAATCCGAGCAATATGAGCATCCGGTTCCGTCAAGAGAATTTATTCTAAAACATTTGGAGGAATGCGCTCGCCCCGTTAGCTTTGCTCATCTCGCTAAAGCTTTTTCATTATCGAGCGATGAAGAGAGTGAAGGCTTGCGCCGGCGCCTTATTGCTATGTCACGTGATGGTCAGCTGATCAGTAACCGCCGTGGTAGTTATGCGCTAGTAGCTGAAATGGAGTTGGCGCGCGGTCATGTGCAAGCGCATCGTGATGGTTTTGGATTTTTGATTCGTGATGATGGCGGTGAAGATGTCTTTTTGCCTGCGCGTGAAATGCGTGGCGTATTTAATGATGATGTAGTTTTGGTGCGTGTTGGTAAAGTGTTTACGCGTCGGGTTGAAGGCAGCATTGTTGAAGTTCTTGAGCGTAATACTCAACAAATTGTTGGTCGTTATATCGAAGAAGAAGGCGTCGCCTTTGTTGATCCCGATAATAAATATATTACCCAAGACATCGTTATTCCCAAAGGGCAAGCAGCAGATGCTAAGCCTGGGCAATTTGTTGTGGTTGAAGTGATAACTCAACCGACTAAACGCCGGCAAGCGGTGGGTAAAATAATTGAGGTTTTAGGCGATCATTTAACGCCGGGTATGGAAGTAGAGCTTGCGATTCGATCACACGAACTTCCTTTTAATTGGCCGCAAACAGTGATTCAAGAAGCACAAAAATTTGGTGCAGAAGTTCTGCCCGATGATATTAAAGGTCGCTTGGATTTGCGCAAGCTCGCCTTTGTAACGATCGATGGGGAAGATGCCAAAGATTTTGATGATGCCGTTTATTGTGAAAAAATTAAAGACCAAGGTTTTAAATTATATGTCGCTATTGCGGATGTTTCTTATTATGTGGGCATTAACTCTGCATTGGATAAAGAGGCCGAGCTGCGCGGCAACTCAGTGTATTTTCCGGCAAAAGTCATTCCTATGTTACCTGAGACTTTATCTAATGGCTTATGTTCTTTAAAACCTAAGGTAGATCGTTTAGCTCAAGTTTGTATTATGGATATCAATCAAGACGGTGAAATTGGAGATTTTTCGTTTCACAATGCGGTGATTCATTCGCATGCACGGCTAACGTATACAGAAGTTGCAGCCATGCTGGCGGGAGAAAAAACTCATCATCAGCATTTGTATCCAGACATTAAACGACTTTATTCGTTGTATAAAAAATTATTGCGCCAGCGTCAATTGCGTGGTGCAATCGAATTTGAATCAACCGAAACCAAAATCGAATTTGATGATAAAGGAAAAATAGAAAAAATTGTGCCTTTGGTACGAAACGATGCGCATCGCTTGATCGAAGAGATGATGTTGGCAGCGAATGTATGTACCGCTCACTTTTTATTAAAAGCAAAAATTCCAGCGTTGTACCGCATCCATGAAGGACCACAGGAAACCAAACTGATCGCATTGAGAGATTTTTTGAAAAACTTTAATCTACGTTTGACCGGTGGTAATAAACCGTCTGCTAAAGATTATGCGAAATTATTGGACCGAGTTTGCAAGCGAGATGATGCGCACTTATTACAGACGGTGTTATTGCGTTCTTTGCAGCAAGCGATTTATTATCCGAAAAATTCAGGTCACTTTGGGTTATCATATGATGCCTATACTCATTTTACTTCTCCGATTCGTCGTTATCCAGATTTATTAGTGCATCGAGCCATTAAGCAGGTTATCGGAAATGAAAACAAAAAAGCATTTCCTTACAATGAAGAAATAATGGAAAATTTATGCGAGCATTGCTCGATGACTGAAAGACGCGCCGATCGTGCGACTCGCGATGCAGTGGATTGGTTAAAGTGTGAATATATGCAGGATAAAGTGGGTCAAGTTTTTAATGGCCGCATTGTCGAAGTGACAGGTTTTGGCGTATTTGTTGAGCTTGATGATATTTATGTGCAAGGATTATTGCACGTGACCAGTCTTAAGAATGATTATTATCATTATGATGAAATACACCGTTTGTTGCGTGGTAAGCGTTCGAATACGGTGTATCGTTTGGCGGATCCTATACGCGTTCTGGTTGCAAGAGTGAGCTTGGATGATCGACTGATCGATTTTGAATTGGCGGAGTAATATTTTTGGGAGACTCACGTGACGAATGAGATTCTAATTATCAATACCGGCGGCACCATTGGTATGAAAGCCTCCGCCAGTGGTTATGATAATTCACAGGGTCATGTCGCTGAACTTCTGTCGAAGTTACCGGAACTTTTAAACGATGAGATGCCCGGTTTTGAGATTATTGAACATGTCCCATTACTGGATTCTGCGAATGTAACACCAAAAATCTGGGGTCGAATCGCAGAAGATGTTGAACGTTATTACAATGATTTTGATGGCTTTGTTATTTTGCATGGAACCGATACCATGGCTTATTCGGCTTCTGCATTATCATTTATGTTGGAAAATTTGAACAAACCGGTTATTTTTACCGGCTCACAAGTTCCACTTGAAGCTACCCGTACCGATGCGCGCGATAATTTAATTAATGCCCTTTATATTGCGAGCAAATTTGAATTATATGAAGTTGGGCTGTGTTTTCATGATGTTTTGTTGCGTGGTAATCGGGCTAAGAAATTAAGCTCGGTCAGTTACCATGCTTTTGACTCACCCAATTTGCCACCGCTTGCTTCTATCGAAACCAAAGTTAAATTTAAATCGCACTTATTGCGAAAAGCCCCGAGCGTAGATTTTTCAATTCGACGCATAAAAGATGTTAACATCGCAAGCATTAAATTATTTCCAGGTATGCCGTCTTACTATCTTGAGAAATTATTTGATGCGCGATTAGATGCTTTGGTGCTGGGAACTTATGGTATGGGTAATGCGCCGGTTGATGATAAACAATTGATGGACATTTTTAGTAAAGCTGCAGAAAAAGGGGTGATTTTAGTAAATTGCACTCAGTGCCAACATGGCTCTGTTAATATGCAGACCTATTCCGTGGGCAGTAAACTGGCTGAATTTGGGTTTATTAGTGCAAATGACATGACAATTGAAGCG
>CAXMUH010000144.1:0-11688 GCA_964196565.1 uncultured Legionellaceae bacterium
AAAACGAAACTGCTCACAGATTTTTAATTCTAAATCACCATCGGGTTTGGTGTCGACAACATCCGGCACATAGCCAAAACCATTGCAGCCATATTTTTTCATGCTCAAACGAAAGCCAACACTCTTTGGATGACGCGCCATTACCGTTTGAATATGCTCGATCGCAGCTTGAGTTATGGTTATATTGATTTTTTCATTCATCAGCATTCTCTTTACTCTGTCGTCACATTGGTATCTGTATTATTTAATGCGGCGATCATCGTGTGCCAACACAGCATTGCACATTTAACTCGCGCAGGATATTCAGCGACACCTGCCAGAACAATCAGCTTACCTAGCTTATTTTCATTGTCTTCACTTTTATTATTACCCACCACCACATCGTGAAATTCACCAAACAACTTCACAGCATCATCTATTTTTTTACCTTTCAATGCTTGAGTCATCAGTGATGCAGAAGCCATCGAGATGGCACAACCACAACCATCAAATTTAATATCATCAATAACGCCATCTTTTTCGATCGCATATACAGTAACTTTATCACCGCATAATGGGTTAAAGCCTTCTTTCATATGATTTGCATTCTTGAGCTCACCAAAGTTACGCGGCGATCGACCGTGATCGATAATTAATTGTTGATATAAATCACGCATATCCGACATTATTCTGCCCCAAATATTTCATTCACTTTATGGAGCGCATTAACCAGCGCATCAATATCTTGTGTTTGATTATAAATTCCAAGCGAGGCTCTAACCATCGCCGATACATCAAAATGAGTAATGAGTGGCATCGCACAATGATGCCCAGCTCGAATAGCAATTCCCTCATTATCAACAATGGTACCAACATCGTGTGGATGCACGCCCTCCAGCGTAAATGAAATCACGCCCACTTTTTGAGGTGCATTTCCATAAATTTTCAAACCTGGAACCTTTGATAATGCTTGCATCGCATATTGGGTTAGCTCATTTTCATGTTGGTAAATAGCTTCTATGCCAATATCATTAATAAAACGAATAGCAGCACCCAAACCAATCACACCTGCAACATTCGGTGTTCCCGCTTCAAACTTAAGCGGCAACTCATTATAAAGCGTTTTTTCAAAGCTAACGGTGCTAATCATATCGCCGCCGCCTTGATAAGGAGGCATTTCTTCTAACCATTTACGCTTAGCATGCAGTACACCAACACCCGTCGGGCCATACATTTTATGCGATGAGAATACATAAAAATCACAATCTAACGCTTGTACATCGACCTTCATTCGTGGCACCGCTTGTGCGCCATCGATTAAAACAGGGATATTTTTTTTGTGTGCAAGTTCAATCATCTCTTTAATGGGATTAATTGTACCTAAAACATTTGAAACATGTGTCACCGCCACAAGCTTAGTTTTATCGGTTAATAATTCTTGGTAGGCTTTTAAATCTAAAGTGTCATCTTTGTTTAAAGGAACGATTCGAAGCTTGGCGCCGGTTCGTTCACACAACAACTGCCATGGCACAATATTAGAGTGATGCTCCATCATTGTAAGCACAATTTCATCACCCGCTTTAACGAACAGTTGGCCAAAACTCATGGCCACTAAATTAATCGCTTCGGTGGCGCCTTTGGTAAAAATAATTTCAGCCCGATCTCTGGCATTAATAAAATGCTGCACTTCATTACGCACGTTTTCATATTTTTTACTTGCACGTTCACTTAACTCATAAAGACCACGATGCACATTCGCATTATCGTTTTCATAATAATGTTTGACGGCATCGATGACCGATAATGGCTTTTGTGATGTTGCACCGGTATCCAAATACACCAATGGTTTGCCATGACATGATTGTGTCAAAATAGGGAACTGCTGGCGGATCAATTCCACATCAAATATATTTTTTCCAGATTGTAGTGCCTTATTCATTTAAAACCACCTTTATAAGTTAAATCGAAGCAAGCTTGGCTTCGACCTGACAATGAATATATTTTGCTATTTCTTGCTGCATAATATTAGAAAATAGTTCTTCTGCAAACGCTTTGGTTAACATCCGGCGCGCATCGATTTTGGCAATACCACGAGAGCGAAGATAAAATAATGCCTTTTCATCCAGCTGACCAACGGTCGCGCCATGACTACATTTAACATCATCTGCATAAATTTCTAATTCTGGCTTGGTATCAATCTCTGCATTTTTTGACAATAATAAATTTTGATTATTTTGGTACGCTGCAGTTTTTTGTGCATCCGGATGCACAATAACTTTTCCGTTAAAAACAGCATGGCCCTTTTCAGCAATAATGCCTTTATAATCTTGCTGACTAAAACAATTTGGCACCAAATGATCGACTCGAGTATGGTGATCAATATGCTGATCTTTTAAAGGTAAATATAAACCGTACAAATGCGTGCTGGCACCTTGACCTTCAAAATTAAAACTTAAGTTTTCACGAGATAATTTAGAACCCATCGATACCACATAGGAGCTCACAGTACTATCTGCAGACTGATTAAATAGAGTGTTGGCAATATGAGATGCTGAAAGTGACTCGTTCTGCAACTTAAAGTGGGTCATAATTGCATTTGATTTAACGACAATCTGGCTAACAATATTATTAAAATAATCGGCACCATCACCCGAATATTCTTCAACCACCGTACACTGACTGCCAACCTCCAGCAAAATTAAATGTCGAGGATGAGACATCGAAGCAGTTTGACCAAGCGTTAGGTAGCTAAAATGGATTGGATTTTCCAGTATTATGTTTTTAGGGACATAAATAAAAATGCCGCTTGTCATTAAAGCCGCATTTAGATCTGAAAATACCGTAGCATAACGCTTATCTAATTTTTCTATATACTTTCGCCATTTTTCATTGTTAAGCGTTTGCTTTAAATCCGAAACAATCACCCCGGGAGGCAAGCTCTCAAAGCTTGATAAATCATTTCGCAGCTCACCATTTACAAATACAAAATGATGGGAGCCTTTAATTTTGTTAACCGTTAAATCTTTGGTATTCACTTGAGTTGGCGTCAGTGTATAAGCCGTGGCACCAATAGCAGAAACATTGGTGTATTTCCAATTTTCGTTTTTACGTGTTGGAAAACCTTCAGCAATAAACTTATCTAATGCATTCTTTTGCCAATCAGCCAAATCTGGATGCAGAGCATCTTTTTGCAAAGCTTTTAACGCTTCATCTTGCCATGCTTTATTGAGTGTTACTGTACTCATTCTACCCTCACCCTAATTCCAAATCAGACCCGGTCAACCAACCATAGCCTTTCTCTTCTAACTCAATCGCTAATGATTTATCACCTGATTTAACGATTTTTCCGTGTGCCAATACATGCACATAATCGGGTTCAATATATTTTAATAGGCGCTGATAATGTGTCACTAGAATAATCGAACGATCTTTATTTCTTAAACTATTCACACCCTTGGCAATCACCGACAAAGCATCAATATCCAAGCCTGAATCGGTTTCATCAAGCACGGCTAACTTAGGCTCCAGTACGAGCATTTGTAAAATTTCATTTCGCTTTTTCTCACCACCGGAAAAACCGACATTAACTGAACGTTTTAGGAATTTTTCATCCATACCAACATCCTTCAGTTTTTTTCTAACCAAGGCAAAAAAATCAACAGCGTCGAGTTCTTCTTCATCACGTGATCGACGAATGCTATTGAATGCAGTTTTTAAAAAATACATGTTATTAACGCCCGGGATTTCAACTGGGTATTGAAATGCCAAAAACAGTCCCAATGTGGCACGATCTTCAGGCGATAAATCCAATAAATCTTGGTCCTCGAAGTTAACCGTGCCTTCGCTTACCACAAATTCTTCTCGACCTGCTAAAACATTAGCTAACGTACTTTTACCTGAACCATTCGGACCCATAATAGCATGCACTTCACCTGGATTTACAGTCAAATTAATGCCTGTCAAAATTTTGTGACCGTTGACATTAGCATGTAAATTCTTAATTGATAACATTAATTATCCTCATTTTATAATTTGGGCTAGGCTAGCAACTAACCGACGGCCCCTTCTAAACTTACCTCGAGCAGCTTTTGTGCTTCTACTGCAAACTCCATCGGCAGCTCTTTAAAAACTTGCTTGCAAAAACCATTTACGATCATCGATACCGCGTCTTCTTCACTAATCCCGCGCGAACGACAATAGAATAACTGGTCTTCACCAATTTTTGAGGTTGTTGCTTCATGTTCAATGTGCGCAGATTTATTTCTTGCTTCAATATAAGGAAACGTATGCGCACCACATTTATCACCAATTAATAAAGAATCACACTGGCTATAGTTTCGAGCGCCGTCTGCACCCGGGGTAACCCGCACTAAACCACGGTAACTATTTTGGCCGTGTCCTGCTGAAATTCCTTTTGATATAATGGTGCTGCTGGTGTTCTTACCAATATGAATCATCTTAGTACCTGTATCAGCCTGTTGGTAATTATTGGTTAACGCCACCGAATAAAACTCTCCAACTGAATTGTCACCTTGTAAAATAACGCTTGGATATTTCCAAGTAATGGCCGAACCGGTTTCCACTTGGGTCCAGGATATTTTTGAATTAACACCCCGACAAGCGCCACGCTTGGTGACAAAGTTATAAATACCACCAAGACCATTTTCGTCACCAGGATACCAGTTTTGCACGGTGGCATATTTAATTTGAGCATTATCAAGTGCCACCAATTCTACAACAGCCGCATGCAATTGATTTTCGTCACGCATCGGCGCTGTACAACCTTCCAAATAACTGACATAGCTGCCTTCTTCCGCAATAATTAATGTCCGTTCAAATTGTCCGGTATTTGCAGTATTAATTCGAAAATAAGTCGATAACTCTAGCGGGCAACGCACGCCTTTTGGGATATAAACAAAAGAGCCATCACTAAAAACAGCCGAATTTAATGTGGCGTAGAAATTATCACGAGTTGGTACCACACTGCCTAAATATTTTTGCACCAACTCAGGATGTTTTTGGACCGCCTCTGAGAAAGGACAGAAAATAACGCCGACTTCGGCTAATTTATCTTTAAAAGTAGTAGCAACAGATACACTATCAAATACAGCATCCACAGCAACGCCGGCTAATCGTGCACGCTCATGTAACGGAATACCGAGTTTTTCATAGGTTTCTAATAATTTTGGATCCACTTCATCTAAACTTTTTGGTGCGTCTTTAGCACTTTTGGGAGCAGAAAAATAGCTGATTGCCTGAAAGTCTATTGGGGGATAATGCACATGCGACCATTTGGGTTCTTGCATCTCGAGCCATACTCGAAATGCTCGCAATCGCCACTGCAACATAAAATCTGGCTCATTTTTTTTAGCCGAAATTAAACGCACAACGTCTTCATTCAAGCCAGGCGGAATAACATCCGCTTCAATCTCGGTGACAAAGCCATGCTCGTATCCTTTTCCAACGACTTTATCTATATAGTCATTATCATTACTCATTTCTCAATTCGTCCAATGCTTTTATAGTAATTAATTTATTGAGTGGTCGATTCATATCACGCAAACTCAATTGCGTTAACATCTCAACAATCATTTGATTGATGTATTGCCAATTATGTCTGAGATCACAAATTTCAGTGCGCGTACAACTTTCAGCGTCTTTACTGCACTCGGTCATGGCCAAAGGACCGTCGATTGCAGTGATAATCTCAGCTAAGTTAATCTCATTTGCAGCGCGTGAGAGTTGATATCCCCCACTGGACCCGCGTGCAGAGGTCACAAGCTCAGCCTCATTCAGTTGTTTTAATAACTTACTGACGGTCGGCATGGGTAATTGAGTCTCTTCAGCTACTTGATTTGCGCTAAACCTTTCGGACGGTTTACTTGCCAAATGAGATAAAATCACCGTAGCATAATCTGCTAGTTTGCTGATTTTAATCATATTTTTTACTTCTTTTGCTATAAGTATCGACTTCTGGCGATATAGTACCATATACGTACTATATAGCAAGTTCTGGAGGGACTTGCAAATGACATCAATCCCAGTTAGGTTAGCATCTAAATACGTTTAAATGGATGCACATATGCAAGACAAACAACGGTATATAGCTGCACGTCGAGCAACTATCGTTAACGCGAGCATTAATTCGCTATTGGCTGTCTTGAAAGTCGTGATCGGCATAGTGGGAAACTCTTCAGCCTTAATTGCCGATGGTATCCACTCTTTTTCTGACTTATTTACTGATGCGCTGGTATTATTTGCAGCTAAGGTTGGAAACCAAAGTCCAGACAAAGAACACCCCTACGGCCATCGTCGAGTTGAAACTGTCTCAACAATTATTATTTCGCTGGTTTTAATTGCTGTTGCCATTGGTATTGGCTATGACACGCTACATCATATTTACAGCGGTGAAATTTCATTAAAACCTAGCTACTTCGTAATTATCGTTGCGGTTATCTCAATTTTTGCCAATGAGTTTCTTTATCATTATACACTGTACCAAGCCAACAAATCGAATTCTGAATTATTGCGCTCAAATGCCTGGCATAATCGCAGTGATTCTCTGGTTTCAGCTGTGGTGTTGGTCAGCGTTATTGGCTCTATGCTTGGCGCACATTACCTAGATTCCATTGGCGCATTAATTATTGCTATCTTAATCTTTATGATGGCGATTAAAATGATCTGGAAAAGCATCAAAGAGTTGATCGATACAGGTGTTGAAGAGCAACTCAATAAAAAAATTTCCGAGAATATTCTTAAAATTCCAGGGGTCTCATCCATTCATCAGTTGCGTACCCGCTCGCATGGCAGCAATGTTTTTTTGGATGTCCATATTCAAGTAAGCCCTTTGATCAGTATCTCTGAAGGGCATTATATTAGTGAGCAAGTGAATATTAATTTGATTAAGCGGTTTTCTAACATTGTTGACGTGACTGTTCATATCGACCCTGAAAACGATGAGGAATTTAGTCTTAGCAGAGATTTACCCGACCGTTTGCAGATCGAATTATTATTAAATGAGCGCTGGTCAGGCGTCCCGAGCTTTGTTCACGTCAAAAAAATTATACTACACTACCTCAATGGTGAGATCAGCGCTGAGGTTTACCTCCCTTTATCTGAGATTCAGCCCGATCTGGATAAAACCTATCAATCACTTATTCAGGATTTAAAGTATATTACTAAAATTTCAGTCTATTTTAATTAAGGATTTATAAATGACAAACACCTACCTATTCTATGATGTTGAGACAACTGGTTTAAATAAATGTTTTGATCAAATATTACAGTTTGCAGCGATTCGAACAGACATCGAATTAAATGAACTTGAGCGTTATGAATTTCAAATTAAATTAAATCCTCTAATCGTCCCAGCACCACAGGCAGTATTAACTCACCGTATCGATATCAAAACCATGCTATCCGGCCAGTCTGAAATTGATGCAGTTGAACAAATTCATATGCTTTTAAATACCCCCGGAACGATAAGCGTAGGCTATAATACTTTGGGATTTGACGATGAGTTTTTGCGATTTTCTTTTTACCGAAATTTATTGTCGCCCTATAGCCATCAATTTGCAAATAAATGCAGCCGCATGGATATTTATCCAATCACGGTGATGTATTACCTCTTTAAAAATGAAGCACTTAACTGGCCTAAAATAAATGATCGAGTTAGTTTAAAGTTAGATAACCTAAATCAGGCAAATCAGCTCGCAAGCGGTCAAGCACATAATGCGATGGTCGACGTCGAAGTGACATTAGCACTCGCGCGCAAATTAGCTGAACATAAAGAGATGTGGAATTATGTGACTGGATACTTTAATAAAGCGTTTGATCTTCGTCGCTTAAAAAAACTACCCTACTCATTAAAGTTACACGCTTCAGAACTGCAAGAAGGTCTAATGATCTCAGGTAAATTTGGCAGTGATCAATTTTTTCAAGCGCCGGTTGCAAGTGTTGGTCAACATAAACATTATCGCAACCAAACCCTTTGGCTGCGTCTCGATCAAGAGCAATTGGCAAAAACCACTTCCGAGTCAATTGCTGAAAATACCTTTGTACTACGCAAAAAAGCGGCAGAGCAACAAATTTTATTGCCCCCACTCGATCGTTTCTTAATTCATCTATCGCCAGAACGCAAAAAAATTACTGACCAAAATCGTCTGTGGTTAAAAGAAAATCCAGAACTATTAAGAGAAATCTGTCGTTATCACCAAAATTATAAATACCCTGAAGTGCCAAATATGGACATCAGTGCAGCCTTATATGACCAGAATTTTCCTCCAGCCTTTGAAGAAAAACTTTATAAAAAATTCCATCAAGTGGCGCCACAAGAGAAGGAAGAGATAGTCACTCAGTTTGCAGATCCCATTAGACGAGAATTAGCAATGCGATTGCTGGCTGAACATTATCCGCAATATCTTTCAGAAAAAAATAAAATTTTTTATGATAAGTACCAAAAACAATGCGCATCGAGTGATCATCCGCCAGTCGATTACCGCGGTGAAAAGCGTTTAAATGCAGAGATTGCATTAACAGAGATTGAAAGCTTAAAACAAGATGCCACTTTAGATAGTCAACAGAAAAGCTTATTAATCGAGCTTGAAACTTATTTAACGAAGATGGTTGGGGCATGCTTGGTGGATTCTGCTTCGTAGTATTGTAGGGCCTGAATTCATCAACGAAGTGCGATCCATTAATTTGCTGGATTGCTTCCCGCTTCGCGGTCGCAAAGACGAAGCGCACCCTACTTCTATTTCATTTCTGAAAGTTCAACCATCTCTTTTTGCAAACGTCTCATTTCGAGGCTTAAAGTAGTCTGTACGGTTGCGATTTGTTTTTGCAATTGACTCAGTTGCACTTGCATTTGCTTTTGCAATTTGACCAATGACTGCTGTGTCGCTTTTGACTGGGTTTTGATCTGTTTTGGAATAGAGGCCTGGACCTGCTTAATCTGCGCCTCTAATTTAGCAATTGCAGCCTGCATTGGGTTGCCAGCCTGCATTGGGTTGCCTGCCGCCTGCTTTTGATTACCTGCCGCCGCCATAGCGCCACCCATTATCGTCACCAAAATAACAGAACTGCCTAATAATAAAAGCTTTTTCATGGAACCCTCTCAAGCTGCGTAAAACCACGGATATTGACAAGGTAACATATAAACATTAAGGAAAAATTAAATGCCCAGCATGCCAAACGCCATTACCTACAAGCTATTAAGGAGTGGGTACTGTAGATGCAGGTGTAGGTGCTGTAGAAGACGCCTCATTAGCTTCACCAGCATCTTTACTGCCGTTTTTTGGTCCAAGTTTGCCTGTTTTTTGATTGACCTCAAAAGACTTCCCAGCTTTATCTGTAATCTTTGCCGAAGCACCAAATGTAACTCCATTTTTCATCATCTCTTCACAAAATGCTTTTGAACAGTTACCACTATATTTACATCCAGCGCTAAGCCTTGGTGAATTTTTAATTGTATTGCCAATATTCGCAATTTGCTCTTTATCGTTAGAACTCAATTCTTGCTTTTCTGTGAGCTTGGAAGGAATCTTCATCTGGGTAATATCGCCATTAGCATCCGTTTTTACCTGGTATGAGTAGCTATCTTTTCCATCTTTGCTTTCAGCTGTAAACGAATAACTATCTTGCTTAGCGTCGTTTTGATTCTTCGGCCCTTGCTTATCACTCGAAATGGCTTGCTCCTTTGCAGAAGCACTCTCAGCTCGCCATTCATGCTGTGTTGATGCTGTTTGCTTTAAACCTGTTACGACAAATCCAAGGATCTTGCTCTTTAGCTTCCTTAGTAATTCTTCTAACTGCCTCTTTTTTCTATCTTTTTCTGCAGTGTCATCGTTCTTTGATTCTGGCTTGGGCGTTGCTGTGGGTGTAGGTGTAGATGCGGTAGGGGCAGGAGTCGTTGTCGCTGCACTTGCTTTAGTTGAACCTGATCGCATTTTAGTCTCCCAAATAAAAATAAATAGTTTTTCGCCTATCTATAAAATACCAAAATATTATTAAGGAAAAGTTAAGAAATAAACCTATCTGCAACTATTTTTTTTTAAATGCCACCTGCATGCGCAAATAGTTCGGCTCTACTTCAGCGGCAGATACCGTTTGGTTTTTGGACAAATAATATGCAGCTATATCAAGCATGGCAGTTGCACGCGGATAAAAAAGATGTGACTCTAACTGTAAGCCCGTAGGCAAATCGGCTCGATACAGCTCCCAAGCATTTCCAACCAGCGCCCAGGATTGATCATCTGCAACATCAATTGCCTCTGGCGCCGTAATTTGATCTTGATTCAACGGCATCATAATGCCGTCGTTATTTTTAACGTAAGCTCCCCAGTAGATTTCTCCCATTCTTGCATCCCAAGCCGCCACAATATTGTTGTGTTGCAATTTATCCAGTCCGCGCTGTGCTAAAGTTTGTAGCGTTGACACTGGAATCACGGGTATATTTGCAGAAAATGCCAAGCCTTGTGCTACAGCCGTGGCTAAACGCACCCCCATAAAACTTCCGGGACCACAACCAAACGCCAATGCATCAAGTTCAGTTAGTTTGATTTTGGCCCCAGCAAGGAGTTCATCAATCATCTGTAATAATAGATCAGAATGACGACGTGGCGCTATTTCAAAACGTTCAGTTTTATTATTATCCACAAGTAATGCTACAGAACAGGCTTCTGTAGAAGTATCAAAGGCGAGAATTTTTTTCATTTTCGTATCGGCAATAGTCGAGGTATCGCTTTAATCGAAACACTTGCATCTTGCAAACGAACATAACCGCTGCTGTTCACATTGCTGTAAGTAAAGCCGCGCTTCCAGATTGGGTTATAATTAAAATGTACTGTGCCATCGCTTTTATCTGGGTCATAACGACTTGGGTCTAATGACAAACGTTCGCCATTATAGCAAACGTGCAGATGGACGCGATGATTGGTATCGATGCTCTTTAATAAAATGTATTTACACTCACCGGGCACAATTTTAAATTCGTCTGTTTCGATCGTATAACGCTTGGTAAATGGCGGCATCATCGCTTTACCATTTAACATATAAACACTTAATTTCGGTCCATCGTAAACCTTGGCGGTTCTATTTTTATTACGATCTAATTTTCTGATTTTTTTATAATTGGCTAAAACAATATCTCGCTTTTGTGGTGACATTGCCTGCCATGCCTGTTGTGAAATACCCAACCGCTGCGAAGAAACACAGCCGGCCAACATTAGGGCAGCCAAACAACACAATATATAACGCGACATATTATAAGAACTCCTTGCAGTCATCACATCCATATTGTATATAATTATGATACGATTTAACAGCAACCTTAAAGGATCTTTGTCAGATGACAGCGCATAATGAAACCAGCTCTGAACAAGAATTGTGCGATGAGCCCATTTATACAGTTTCCGAGTTAAATGCACAAACGAGACACACGCTTGAAACACGATTTAATAGCATTTGGTTGATCGGAGAGATTTCTAATTTGGCACGCCCGGCTTCCGGACACCTCTACCTAACCCTCAAGGACCAACACGCGCAAGTGCGCTCTGCCTTATTTAGACAATCAGCACGCAAGTTAAACTTTACCCCTAAAAATGGCCAGCAAGTTCTGGTTCGGGCTGCAGTCAGTTTATACGAGGCCCGTGGTGATTTTCAGTTGATTATTGCAAGCATGGAGCCCGCTGGTGAAGGCGCATTGCAACT
>CAXMUH010000145.1:0-3690 GCA_964196565.1 uncultured Legionellaceae bacterium
TCGGATTATTTCAAGCAAAGAATACCGGCAAAACATTAGTGAAACTTGTGTAATCTATTTTCTTGCGTTAAAAAAATGATTGCAAGCAAGAATCTAAATTTGGCGAATTAGTGCTTTGAGAGTATTCTCGTTATACTGATGAATTAATCATAGGATAGGCCATTAAACATGCTCAGCAAAAAACATCAGCATGCTGTCCACAAATTTGGTGGTTCAAGTTTAATCAATGCAGACAGCTTCCGCACAGTTATTAAACGATTAACGGGAGATGAAGTCATTGTGGTGTCTGCTGTTCAAGGCACAACTTCAAAATTACAAGCACTGCTTGATCATGCTAAAAACAACCAGCCGATTTCACCGGCTTTGGATAAGATAAAAACTAAACACATTGATATTATTAATGCGTTATTTGAAGGGCCAGCTGCAGCGAGTCTTATTGCCGATCTAGAAGAGCAAATTATAGAACTTCGGGAATTGCTGAAAACCACGCAAGTCGTAAAAGACTACTCACGTGATATTCAATCCATAGTGATTGGTTATGGCGAAGTGTGGGCTGCAAAAATTCTAGCTACCTTGCTGGGTGAGCATGCGCTTTATTTAAATGCAGCTGATGTTGTTTTTACCTTTGAGAAACGTGGCATTTTAGATATTGATTGGGAACGCTCAAAAGCTGCATTGGATGCCTTTTTAAAAGACAAAAAATTCAACCAACTGGTGGTAACTGGATTTTTAGCGAGAGACTCTAAGGGAAAAAGGGTAACATTGGGTCGAAATGGCAGCGATTTTTCGGCGGCAATTTTCTCAAAACTGATGTTGGCAAAAGAATTGGTGATTTGGAAAGATGTCGATGGCGTATTCAGTGCAGATCCAAGCCGCGTGCGCCAAGCGTTTGCGATCCCATATTTATCTTATGAGTCAGCACTCGAGCTTGCTTATTTTGGTGCGAAAGTCATCCACCCTAAAACAATCGCGCCGGCAATGGAATTGAATATCCCCATTCGCATCAAAAATACGTTAAAACCAGAGTTACCCGGCACGTTAATTTCATCCGATGCACCGGACTCAGAGTTAGCGGTGCAGGGTTTGACGAGCATTGACCAGGTGGGATTAATTAATATCGAAGGGACCGGTTTAGTTGGCGTTTCAGGAACTTCAGCGCGTGTTTTTACCGTACTTTCAAAAAACCATATTTCTGTCATTTTAATTTCGCAAGCAAGCTCAGAGCATTCGATTTGTTTTGCTGTGCAATTAGATGAAGTTGATAAAGCGCTTGAAGTTTTAGTGCACGCTTTTGAATTTGAAATAAAACAGCATTTAGTAAGCCGTATATTTGCTGATAAAGATTGCGCTATTTTGGCGGCTGTAGGTGATGGCATGGTGGGTTCGGTGGGGATTTTATCTCGTTTTACCGGAACGTTAGCCAAAGCCAATGTTAATGTACGTGCTATTGCTCAAGGTTCTTCTGAGCGCAATATTTCTATTGTTGTAAAATCTGACGATATTGATAAAGCATTAAAAGCGGTTCATGCGGGCTTTTATCTGTCGACAAAAACGCTTTCAATCGGAATTATTGGGCCTGGCGTGGTTGGAGCGACTTTAATTGAGCAAATTTCAGATCAATTGGAACGACTCAGGTCGCAGCATCAGGTAAATTTACGCGTGCGTGGTATTTGTAATTCTAAAAAAATGCTTTTTGCGGATGAACAAATTGATTTAAAGAATTGGGCTGAAGACTTAGAGCAGAGTGATCAACCCACAGATTTAGATGCATTTGCTAAACATATTGTCAGTGATGATATGCCGCATGCCTTGATTATTGATTGCAGTGCTAATCAACAAGTAGTAGATCACTACGTAGGATTTATCGAGCGCGGCGCGCATATTATTACACCGAATAAGCGCATGAACTCAGGCGACTATACAAAATATAAAGAATTAAAAGCACTTGCCAATAAAAAAGGCCGTCATTATCTTTACGAGACAACGGTCTGTGCCGGTTTGCCGGTGATTACTTCATTACATGATATTATTCAAACGGGTGATGAAGTGATTCAAGTAGAAGGCGTTGTTTCTGGCACCTTGTCTTATATTTTTAATCAGCTTGCTTTGGGCAAACCATTTTCTGAAATTATTTTTGAAGCCAAAAATGGCGGTTATACCGAACCTGATCCGCGGGATGATTTAGCCGGTACTGATGTTGCGCGTAAGGTTGTTATCTTGGCACGTGAGTTAGGATTTCAGACTAAATTAGAAGATGTGGGTGTGACAAACTTAGTCCCGAAAAAACTACGCTCATGCGATTTGGATAAATTTATGCGCGAACTCCCGAGCTATGATGCCGAGATAAAAGCGCAAATTGATGCCGCTACCATCGATGACGAGCAGCCCGTTTACTTGGGTTTAATTCAACAAGATGGTAGCATCACTGTTGGGATTAAATCCTTTGCAAAAGCACATCCATTTTCGCGCCTGTCAGGAACGGATAACATGCTAATTTTTAAAACCGAGCGCTATAATCAACAGCCATTGGTTATTCAAGGCCCGGGGGCGGGAGCTGAGGTTACCGCCGCCGGAGTGTTTGCTGATTTATTGCGTTTAGTCTCTTTTATAGGATAATAGTCTATTATGGTAGAGTTGGATCCAGAAGTTAAATCGGTTAAGGCGCGTGCACCAGCAACTTGCGCAAACGTGGCTGTGGGTTTTGATTTGTTGGGTTTTCCGGTTTCAACAATTGTTGATGAAGTCACTTTAACCCGCACCCGTGGTGATCAAGTTAACATTACCCATATTGATATTGATGCAAATGAAAAATTACCGACAGACCCTGAAAAAAATGTGGCTTCAGCTGTTGTGATTAAGTTTTGCCAAGATCATAAAATTTCATCCGGCTTTGATATTTCAATAAAAAAAGGCATCCCTTTGGGTTCAGGCATGGGTGGTTCAGCCGCCTCCAGTGTGGCGGCATTGACGGCATTGAATGGTTTTTTAAAGACGCCTTGCCCACTTTCACAATTAGCACAATATGCGATTTATGGTGAAAAGATTGCGACCGGACACAAGCATGCAGATAATGTGGTGCCCTGTTTATATGGTGGTTTAACCTTGGTGCTTTCAATTGAACCGGTCGAAGTATTAAAATTGCCGATAATGGATATTTACTGTGTTTTGGTTCATCCCGCGCTGCGCTTAGACACAGCTAAATCACGTCAAATCTTACCCGAAAAAATGGCACTGAATAAATACGTGCAACAATCGCGTTATTTAGCAGGATTTATGGCTGCAGTTTACGAGAATAACATCGAATTACTGCAATCTTGTCTGCAAGATGTATTAATCGAGCCACACCGTGCAGGGTTGGTAAAAGGCTTTGCCAAAGTAAAAGCTGCAGCCATTAATGCGGGCGCAATGGGCGCGTCGTTATCGGGATCGGGCCCAAGTGTATTTGCGTTTGCAAAAAGTAAAACTGAGGCAGAGCGGGTGGCGAAAGCGATGGTGCAAGCGTTTGACAAGGAGGGCGTCAAGGCACAATCTTGGATTAGCCAAATTGATAAGCAAGCCGCATTAATCCTTGAGAAGACATAATACCCGTCATTCTGCTTTACGTAGGGTGGATTAGCACCACAAGGTGCGTAATCCACCAAATGAGATCTTGTGGTGGATTACGTAACTGACGTTACTAATCCACCCTAC
>CAXMUH010000146.1:0-15180 GCA_964196565.1 uncultured Legionellaceae bacterium
ATGTACACTGCGCATTTCTCATCGATTTTGCAACCAAACTTGCCTCACAGCTGAACCTGCGCAATGCCCCAAGATCTGAAGCTTCGATGTTTATCTCCCACATTTTCACTGCATCAAAACACATTTTTAACAGAGAACCCACACACAAGCCGATCTGCGGACAATTTTGAATATAAAATCTCTTCAAGCAGCTCATGTACCACGCGTACACTGCGCATTTCTCATCGATTTTGCAACCAAACTTGCCTCACAGCTGAACCTGCGCAATGCCCCAAGATCTGAAGCTTCGATTTTTATCTCCAACCTTTTCACGGCATCAAAACTGACATTTTTAACGGAGAACTCACACATGCGGCCAAAGCTTACACATCAAACAATGTATGTTATACTGCCATTTTTATATAATTTATAATTAAAAACAGTATGTTATGAGTCAACACACCAACAGCGTCGCAAACCTAAATCCAATGCATCATCGCAGCATTTGGACTATTCTCGCTATCTTAACACCGCTGGTGCTCAGCATCTCGCTGTCGATGGATATCTACGTACCTTCATTGCCGATGATAGTGGAGAAGTTCCATACCAGTCAACAAGCGCTGCAATGGACGCTTAGCATTTATATGTTTGGAGTCGGCTTCGGCCAATTATGCTTTGGCCCTTTGACCGATTATTTTGGTCGGCGCAAAATCGTGTTAATTGGAATTTTTATCTACTTATTAGGCACACTGGCTTGTATTTTTTCCGGCTCCATCACTATATTGATTCTGGGACGCTTACTGCAATCCATTGGCACCTGCGCCGCGCTCGTTGTCGCCTACGCCGTGGTGCGCGATCTGTATGACGTAACAACCAGCGCTAGAATTTATAGCTTCTTAAATGCCGCTACAGCTTTAGGACCCGTAGTTGCACCGCTTTTAGGTGGTTACTTGCAAATTCACTATCACACCTGGCGTGCGTCATTTGTGTTTCTATTAATTTTTGCAGGTTTGAGTTTATTCTCTACTTTTTTCTTTTTAAAAGAAACCTTACACCATTCAAAGCGCTTATCGATAAACCCTAGAGAGCTTATTCAACGTTATAAGAGCATTTTAAAGTCAAAAGTCTTTATTGAAAGCACCTTTCATGCATCGGTTGGCATGACTGTGTTATTTGTTTTTTGCTGTATCTCATCTTATTTATTAATAACCAATCTGCATGTCAGCGAGCTCCAATACGGACTGGCTTTTGGCTCGAATGCGGTTGCTTTTATCATTGCAAGTTTAGTGAGTGCACGACTCTCGAGTCGATTTAATTTAAGGCTTCCGATACGCTTGGGCGGGATTGTGTTATTAATCGGATCTATTATTATGTTGTTTATCAATTTATTTTTTGGATTAAGTATTTTTCACTTTATGATTCCAATGTGGTTTGCCTCATTTGGCGCGGGCTTAATGATGGGGCCAGCAGTAGCTATTGCGCTTGAAAAATTTCCTCATGCTGCAGGAACAGCTTCTTCTATTATCAATGCCAGTGAGTTTATATTTGCAGGCCTTTTTGGAACGATTTTAATGATGCACAGTGCATCGACATTAATTCCGTTTGCAAGCCTGATGCTTGTCCTTGGATTAATATCGATCACTTGGTCCTGCAACTCGCGCTAAACATGACTTAAGAGAAATAGAAATTCGCTCTTACTAACACTTCATTGGTTTGTGGGCTGTATGAGCCAACAAAAGTGTGGTCAACACCACTTGCTCGTACTAATTGATTATAAGAGCTGTTTTGATAAAAGGTAAAATCATCCTCAACGCCTATACTAAAGCCCTTAGAAATAAAACCTTCAAGCCCCAATGCAAATTCCACTACCGTGTTGTGTCGTGTTTGGGCAGCAATACTCACTATGGGAGTAGATAAATTACGCCACTGCGCTCCACTGTTGAACACGGTACGCGTAAATGCCGCACCGATTTTGGCATAAAATAGGGTAAATCGATCCAATAAAACGCCAAATTTAAAATCCAAACCACCATAATTCCTCACATCCAGTTTGAAATTAATATTTTGAGGACCCGGGGCAGTGCGGTTGGCGACTTTAGCGACATAATGCTTAGCATCTAAATGCCCAACAAGGCCCGCAAAAAATCGGCCCCAAGCTTGCCCGCCACCAGCATTAATACCACCCATTCCACTCCAGCCAGTAAAAGCTACGTTATTTCTATTAGTATCAGGTAGTGTGGCCACGCCGGTATTAACGACGGTGAAAAAATTACTCCTGCTGGCATACATATAACCATAGCCACCATAAAGCCCGACATAGATGGCGTCAAATGGTGAGTGCCCATGCACAGTGGTAGCTACAGCAGAATAAGGCGTAGCAGAAAAATAATAATGGATACCGAGCACAGTTGAGAGTGTTCTGAATCGAGCGGTGACTTCACTGGTCCTAAGAAAGGCATCACGGGCCGAACTATCCCCAGTAAGCGAGCTAAAGCCACTGTAAAGGTATTTGAAAAATAATGACCAATGCTGCGCAAATTGATTTTCTTCACCGAAACCGATCTGAAAACCACCAATTCTAGTCCTTGTGTTGAAGTTATTCACAGGCAAAGACTGTACTGCGGGAAGAGCCACCGTATTACCGACTGCATTAAATTTAACATCAGCCCAAGCTGCCGCAGCTTGCAGATAAAACAAGGTATTCGGTGAAAGCACAAAACCGGGTTTAAGGCCAATAGAGAAACTATCTTTAACTGATGCCTGAAAGCTGAAGGCATTGAAAACATTGGGACCAGCATCTGGATAGTCGGTACGATCAATCCGATTACTTGTTAATGAGAAAAATTGTGCTTCGAAAAATGCACCCAAGTAAAAATGGTCCATTTGCGAGCCATAACCAAAATCGACGCCGCCGATTACCCCGCTATTTTCCAGTGCACCAATGCGATCAAAAGTAGAAACTGTTGAGCCATCATCAAACACATAGTTCAATCGGAAAGGGATATCAGCTGAGGCAACGCCAATATCAGCACCTGCATAGAAACCGCTAAAACTGTATGCAGATGGCTGCTCAATCCCACCGGCGATAGATGTACCAACAGTTAAAAGACCTGCAGCTAAAAGAGACAAAAAAGTTGAACTTCCCTTTGTCATTATTGAATCTCCCTATTCAGATAAATTCGAAATCCATGTCCATTAGCTTAATTGGCAATCCAGGACCTTCGATTACTGATCATACCATATATTTATTTTTAAGAACAAGGAGTTCCGCGTATTCTGCCTTATTCTTGAGTTGAAATGTTCTGCGTGACACCTTCACATTCACCTAAAAGCCGAATTTCTGTAAAAAATTTTGCCACATCCGCATCGCCAATGTCACTAAGGTTAGGAGGCTGCCATTTCGGTGCTTGATCTTTATCCACCAGCACCGCACGTACCCCCTCATAGAAATCATGCGAGTACAAAAATCCATGGGCAATATTAAAATCCATCTGCATGATTTGATCGAATGACAACGATTCTGCTTGATTTAAATGCGCAAAAGTCACTTTTAAGCTGGTCGGCGAACGCGCCAGCAAGGTGCGAATGGCTTGATTGCTAAAAGGGCTAGCCGCCTCACTCAAACGATCCAATATCAACTCAACACAATCCTCTGAAAAACAGTGATCAATCTCAACCCGATGGGGTAAAACTTCTGGCTCCGGTAAATCCATTTTAAATTTATCTATAATACAACTTACTGCATTAAAATCATCGGAGTCAAATTCCGTTTCACGCAACTTCTGGGTAAGATTCAGCAGTCGATCGCGAGGCACAGAATGATTAATTAATTTAAAAGCTAAAGCATCACCCGCATTTATGGTGGATCCTGTTAAAGCGAGATACATACCAAATTTTCCTGGACATTGATTTAAAAAATGGGCCGCACCAATATCGGGGAAAAAGCCAATTAAGGTTTCAGGCATTGCAAAACGAAAATATTCAGACGCCACACGGTGCGAGCCGTGAATGGAAACGCCTGCACCTCCGCCCATAGTAAGCCCATCTAAAAACGAGATATAAGGTTTATTAAAATGATAAATGGCTTTATTCATTTGGTATTCTTGACTAAAAAAACCTTCTGAAGCTAAAGGGTCGTCCTTATTTGCATACAGAGATTTTACATCGCCACCCGCACAAAAAGCGCGATCTCCCGATCCTTTGATTATAACCGCTTTGATATCTTCATCCTTTTGCCACTCATTTAACTGAGCCCTAAGTGCCATACACATTTTTTTATTTAACGAGTTAAGTGCTCTGGGGCGATCAAGTAAAATTTCTCCAATATCACCACGTTTTCCGGACAATCGTTGAAAAAGAATATCATCAGTCATTAAAAACTCCTTGGATCGTAGGAACTGCGCTTAATAATGATTTGGTGTAATCATCTTGCGGGTTTTGTAAAATTGTTTCCGTTTGACCTTTTTCCACGATTCGGCCATGATACATCACAGCAAGATAGTGTGACAAAAAAGCCACAACTGAAATATTATGGGTAATTAAAAGGTAGGACATATTATACTGCTTTTGCAGCTCCTCTAACAACTCTAAAATTTGCATTTGAATAGAAACATCTAACGCACTGGTTGGCTCATCCAAAATCAACAATTTAGGCCTCAACGCTAATGCGCGCGCAATACAAATTCGTTGGCGCTCACCACCTGAGAACTCATGTGGATAACGCCACTTATGATCCGGACTTAACCCGACTCTAATTAATAATTCATCCACTCGCTCCAACTGCAACTTTCTCTTTTTAATGACTTTTTGCGCCTGAATCCCTTCTAAAATACTGTCTGCCACCACACGGCGCGGGTTCAAAGAAACATAAGGATCTTGAAAGATAATTTGTATATCACGACGTATTGGTCTTAAACGTGAATAAGAAAGGGTGGATAAATCGCAATCATCAAAATGAATTGAGCCCTCGGTTGCCTTTATTAAACGAATAATCGCTTTCGCTGCCGTTGTTTTACCCGAGCCCGACTCTCCAACCAAAGCCAGCGTTTCTCCTTTTGCGATTGAAAATTCAATTCCATCCACTGCTTTCACTTGCTTTTTATTAGAAAACCAATTGCTTCCAATCGGAAAATAAACCTTTAGATTATCAACTTTAAGTATGGTTTCTTTACCTGGCGTGTGTTTTTGCCTAACTTCGCTTGACGGAATTGCGCTCAATAGTTTTTTAGAATAATCATCCTTGGGATCTCGAAAAAAAGTTTTTGCACTACTATGTTCAACCACTTGGCCGCGCTGAATCACCACAACATCATACGCAATTTTTGAAATCACCGCCAAATCATGCGTGATAAATAATAATGATAAATTTTCTTTTTCACGCATCTCTAACAATAAATCTAAAACTTGCGCCTGAATGGTAACATCAAGCGCCGTGGTTGGTTCATCCGCAATAATTAACTGCGGTTCGCCGCATATTGCCATGGCGATCATCGCCCGCTGGCGCATACCACCAGAGAGTTCATGCGGATAAGAGTGATACGTGCGTTTAACATCTTTAATGCCAACCTCATCTAATAAAGATAAAGCACGCTCTTTTCTTTGGCTCGAACCTAGTTTAAGCTTTTTTAACACTTCATCCATTTGTTGTGAGATACGTAGCACTGGATTAAATGCAGACATCGAGTCTTGAAAAATCATCCCAATTTTGGTGCCACGAATATTTCGCATTTCTTGTTCAGAACAATCAAGTAGACTTAAATCCTGAAAGATTACTTTCGAATTGTCATCAACATAAGCTCCATAAGGCAACAACTGCATAATGGCTAATGCCGTCATCGATTTACCAGACCCGGACTCTCCCACCAACCCCAATGACTGACCACGCTCAATACTAAAGTTCACTTTGTTCACGACATCCGACCAGCCTTTTTTTGCTGGAAATGAAACCGTTAAATTCTCGACTTTCAAAATAGTATCATTCATCAGATTACTCAATTTGACTTTGAATTCTTGGATCCAGCGCGTCTCGCACCGAATCTGAAAATAAATTGGCGCTCAATACCAAAACAAACATAAACACCAACGCGCTTAAAAGTGGCCACCAAACAATAGGTTCACGTGCAAGTTCTAGGCGCGAACTATTAATAATATTGCCCCAGCTAAATGTCGTCGGATCAACACCCACGCCAACGTACGATAATACCGCCTCAGCTAATACCAACATACTAAAGTCGAGCACAATCGTAATTAACACAATATGCATTACATTTGGCATAATATGTCGAAATATAATTTTGATTTTACTCACACTTAACGCTCTAGCGGCTTGCACAAATTCAAGCTCGCGTAATTTTAATGTTTCAGCTCGCAACAAACGACACAAACTGGCCCAACTGGTGATCCCTAAAATAATACATAATGCTAATAATCTCGCATCAGCGCGTTGAATTAATGTGGGGAATAAATCGGGGTGTGATGCGATATACATTTGCATCACTAGAATTGAAGCTGAAATTAGCAAAACACCCGGAATTGAACTTAATGTGGTGTAGAGATATTGGATTACATCATCAATCCAGCCACCAAAAAATCCCGCCGCCATTCCAAATAATAAAGCAAATGGCAGCATAAACACCGTGGTTAATATGCCAATTAAAAGCCCAGTACGAATACTTTTAACCGAAGCATAAAACACATCATGCCCAATTTTATCTGTGCCAAAAATATGGTAATAAAACATCAGCTGCACCAACACCCAAATTGCTAACCACACAACCGCAAAAGTAATCATCATTTCACGCCAAGCAATATAGGATCTTCCTTTTATAATATCTCCAACGGAAGTGCCTCGACGCGCTAAAAACCAAAATAAAAGCCCAAGTATAATCAATAAAGTAAATAAACCCTCCGCTAATCCAATCAGAATTCTTATAAAAATATCCATCGACTTATCTGACTCTTGCGCAAGCTGCGCACCACCATATTTTAAACGCGCATATTGCTGCACATCGGTGCCATCTGATAAACGCTGCGTAGAATGTGCAAACGATCGTGTTGCAAACGGTGCAGAATAGGTTCTCTCATCATGCGCCGCCAGTGAGGAAAGCCCGATGTCTAACAATGATTTAACTTCTGTAATCGATTGCTTGGACTTAGGATAACTTACCTCAAAATGAATTGAATCCAAAAGACCAACAACCACATAGAAACTTAAAATAACCGCTGCAATCATTCCCGCTCGGCTATGAAAAACCCAGCGCCAAGGCTGTCGAAGATGGGGCAGTCTGCGCATATAGATTAAAAACACGATCGCAATTAGAACTAACGCATAAATAATCCAATCACTGACTAACATGGCTAATTGTAATTTCATCCGTGACGCCCTCCCATTCGCACTCGAGGGTCAACCAAGGTATAAGAAATATCCGTCAAAATTAATCCAATGATATACAATAAGGTGCCAATAAATACCATCACCCGAACAATCTCAAAATCCTGTGACTGAATGGCATCAATGGTATAACTGCCAAGTCCCGGGATTCCAAAAAAGGATTCCATAATTAAGCTTCCTAAAAATAGCATCGGTATAATCACCACCACACCGGTTAAAATAGGCAATAGCGCATTCTTTAATACGTGCTTGTATAAAACTCTAAACTCGGATAGACCTTTGGCGCGAGCGGTGCGCACATAATCTTTATGCAGCTCTTCTAGAAAGATTGTCCGGTACCAGCGAGTCCCTGCTCCAATTGCACTTATTACACCGATCACCACCGGTGCAATTAAAAATTTAAAAGCCCCCCAACCGCCATGATATCCTGAAATGGGAACCCATTGCAGAATTTTACCAAATATATATTGTCCGACAATAATATAAAATAATCCTGAGATTGACATCATAATAACGCAAACGATAACAGCCACCGTATCAAACAACGACGCCCGAAATAATGCAATAAATAATGCAAAGGTAATATTAATCGCGAGCCCAAGCAGCAGCGTTGGAATTGCAATCGCGAGACTTGGCCACATGCGTTCTTGAATATCACGACTGATGTCTCGCCCTTGAATCGATGACCCAAAATCAAATTTAAATAATTCCAGTGATTTTTTTACAAACAAGGTATCCGTGACCGTGCTTATTCCAGATTCTGCTTTATTATAAAATAAAGGTTTATCATAACCGCGCTCCACCTTCCAACGTTGAATCGCGTGTGCGCTCACACGTTTACCACCCATATGCATGCGGGCCATATTGTCTGGCGTATTCACCATAAAAAATAACGCAAAGGTAATGACATTAACGCCAATTAGGATGGGTATGGCATATAATATTCTTTTAACTAAATATCCAAACACGTATTATTTCCTTTTAATCGTAGGTTTTTTATCGCGCATCCGATAGGTTATTACCAGCGGAATAGCCATAGCAAACAAAAATATAAATAACGCAAACAGTGGCCATATTTTTGGTTGATTCCATTTTTTTCTTAAGTGCTTGCGCAAACTCGAATTAATACGCTCATATTTAAGCGAATTATTTACCATTGGGTTTAGCTTAGCGGCACCATTCCACCGATGAGACAATGTAAATGTAATTGGATGAAAGCCCCAAATCCAAGGACTGTCTTCACGTACAATCGCCAACAATTCATTTATTTTGTCTAAGCGTTTTGGCCCATCTGGCATTGCTCTTATTTTTTCAAACAATTTATTGACTTCGGGATTATTATAATTCGATGCATTCTCTCCACCGTATTTTACTTTTGCATTTTGCCCATATAATAAAAACAAGAAATTTTCAGGATCAGGATAATCCGCTAACCAGCCCCATGCAAATATTTGCACTTTACCCGTACGTACTTTGTCTTGAAATCGATTATAGAGTGTTGATCGGATATTCAGTTTAATGCCGAGCTTAGCAAATTGATCACGCAACCAATCAAAGTGTGATTTGTCATCAGGGCTTCCCGTTGTTGCTACATCATAATTCAATATTAATGGTTTGCCAGTTTTTGGGTTAATTCCATTTGGATAACCTGCTTGCCTTAATAATTTTCTGGCATAAGCTAAAGAACGGCGCCTTGGCTGACCTTGAAACCAATCATAAACATACGGATTGATCCCTGCTTTTCCATTTTCATAACCAAAGATGGTGGGTGGAATGGGGCCTTGAGCTGGAATACCACGACCATTTAGAAATATAGAAATATATTCTTCATAATCGAGCGCAATGGAAATCGCTTGGCGAAGTTTTTTCTTTTTCTCGCCATAACCACCGACGACTGGGTTCAACATATTAAAACCGATATAGTAAATGCCAGGCTCAACGCTGGCGTGCAAATGAATGCCTTGCTGTTTCATACGTGGAGTTAAGACAGGCTTACCATCCTTACCTATCTGAATTGCCTGATCAAAACTATCCGCGCCAACGCCGGACTTATCATAATACCCTTGTAAAAACTTATTCCAACGCGGAATACTTTCTTTATCCAACACAAAAATTACTTTTTCAATAAAAGGTAATTTCTTGCCTGCATCGATCAAATAGCCTTTTTCAGCATCCCCCGCCACACCAGTTGACGGGTAGCGCTCGTCATGAAAATTAGGATTGCTAACCAGCACAATCTGTTTGTTGGGGTTGTTCTCAATTAACATATAAGGCCCTGTGCCAACTGGATACCAATTAAATGTGATGTTATGATCCTCGAGCCCAGATTGTGAATAAAATGCATCGGCCTCCCAAGGTACCGGTGAGAAAAACGTCATTGCGAGCCAATACTTAAATTGTGGGTACACACCCGTTATCGTGATTTGATAATGATGCGGGTCTATTACCTTCACCCCGGATAAATTAAACTTGCGCAAATCTAAAAAGCCCTTCTCGTTTGCTTTTTTCAATTCGAGCTGCAAAGATTTTGCAAATGGTTTAAAGCCTTTAATGTATTTACTCATTACCCCAAAAATAGGAGAGTGGGTTTTTGGAGAGGCTAAACGCTTAATTTCATAAACGTAGTCGTTCACCGTTAAAACTCGAGTGCCATTTTCCTTAAAGTCAGCAAAGCGATCAATCCGATCTATCGCCTCACGACTCATATTATGGTAAATGTACTTTCCTCGGCTGTTCTTTGCAAACGCCGGATGCGGTTGAAAATAAATGCCGGGCAAAATGTGAATATCATAGACACTATATGCAACTAGGTCCGTATCAACGTTATCCGCCAACTTCTGACCATCTTTATCATAATAAGTAACCGTAGGCATGCTGGATGCCGTTAATGGCACCAGCTGATAAGGCCTTTTTAGGTAATGATATTGTGTGACCGGCTCATAGATCTGGGCGAGAATCTGGATTTCATCACTGGAATAAGCTCGCGCAGGATCGAGTGTTTTAGGTGAACCGGTAATGGCGCTATAGCGAACATTTTGCTGTTGCGTACCTTGATGGGGATTATTCCAGGTCTGCGCAGTTGCAACCTCAGAGGTTAAGGCTAAAAAGTTGAGCATTAATAAGAAAATCCATTTCTTCATGCCTCATTATAAATTTTCTTGCTTTATATGGCCACTGCTTTTTAATTACCAAATTAAACGTAGTTAGCAGGAATCGCCGAGTTCGAGATTAAATAGGGTCTGGAGTTGCTTTTTGGAGTTGAGCTCCAACTTTAATCTTAGGCGATTATAGTGATGCTCTACGGTACGGTGAGATATACTTAGCTGAAGTGCCACTTCTTTAGCTGTTTTATTTTCTAATAATAGGCTAAGACACTCCAACTCCCGAGAAGTGATTTGTGCTTTGTCTATGACTAAATTTTTACTATTATTGACCTGCTGCAGGTCTACCAGCAGCTTCAAAGACATCTCGGGCATAATCTTGCCTATCCTCTCAATATCTCCCGCCCTTAGGATTATAGGGAATATGAAGCCTGGGATGGTCATGAGACGCTATAATCTCACGAAACAGGGGTAGGGCCAACCGGCTGTATTTTTTCAAAAATGGCAAATGACTTAAATAAAACTGATGCACTTGCCCCTTACTTGACCTTGCACCAAATGAGAAAAAATCACAATAGTCTTTATTTTTCTCTTGATAGGACAAAAAATGATTAAGCCCAAAGTTTTCATCTATTTCTTGCAGCAACATTAAAGAACCTTCGTTCACGGCACTGAATGTATCGTAGATAAAGCCGCTCGCATACTCATCCAACTCACGCAATTCCATCTGATTCAAATAGTAATGGTTGTTTAATAAATATGCCTGGACTTCTGGGTGAGATATAACAAATTCAAAGTTTCTATTTTTAGAAAATCGTGCATAAGAACAAAAGTCAATGTCCGTTTGTGCAAACAATGTTTGACAAGCCTCTTTAAGCGCGTCACTTGCTTTTCTAAAATTATCTTTATTCATATTCAAATAGGCCCTTAATTTCTTTTTTCGATGACACATCAAGCTTCAACTTCAGTCGATTATAGTGATGCTCCATCGTGCGATGTGAAATACCTAAAATTTTAGCGGCCTCTTTCGCCGTGTTGCTTTTTAGCAACAGCACTAAGCAATCTAATTCTCGAGAGGTCACTGGATTTTTATGCAATGCGTATACATTGCTATTTCTCTTATAAACTAAATCTATTAATATTGGCAATGTATTGTCAAATTGAGTATTTAATCCAGCTCTATCAAACTGATCTGGAAGATATGGGACATTATTTTTTTCTATGCCATTTTCAGCAATTAAGCGTCGGGCATAAGGCAAAATCAATTGGCTGTATTTTTTTAACAACGGTAAGTTAGCTAAGTAGAACTGATTGATGTGCAGGTTTTTATAGTCTGCCCCAAAAATAAAAAAATCGCAGTATGTTCTGTCGGCGCTTATTTGATGATAACCAATGATATGACCCAGTCCAAAATTCTTTCTAAGGGTAACCATTAATTGCGACTCTGCTTCACTGGCTGCTCGGCAAGTATTGTAAATAAAGCCAGTTGAGTAATAATCAAAATGCTTAGCTGCAATCAAGGTTAAGTAACTTTTATTTTTCAAAAAATATTCGAAAATATCTGAATTACTCATAACAAATTCATAATCTCGATTACGATAAAGTCTTCCATAGGAAAAATAATTTAAGCCACTGGCTTTAAATAAATTTTTACACACGCTATTAAGCTCAGTACTTGCTTTCAAATTTTTGGTCAAATCGGGGGCCATTACCTCAACCTTTAAGTTGCTTAGTATACCTTCCATCCGTAGTTTCACCTCATTAATTGTGCATAATTTTATCTCTTTGGTCACAAAAAGTCAATTGAAATACCTAGTCAGACTAGCCTATTTTTATCCATATTTACAATACGTTAGAAAAACAATACTGACTTTTGCTAATTTATTACTAATAACTATTACCAATTCATCGTTAAAAAGAGTAGCCAAGCTGATTTGTACTGTTAAACTTAAACCTAGAATCCGCTAAAATAGACAACTTCTTGATTAACTGTAAGAAAACCATGCAACTTGATAAACCCGATTGGCAACAACAACTTACGAATTCGCTCACCAAGCTACCTGAGCTTTTAGCCCATCTAGAGCTGGATTATCAGAGCCTCAACCTTGACCCTTTAGCGGTCCAAACGTTCGGGCTTAGAGTGCCACATGCTTTTCTAAGCCGAATAAAGCCAAAAGACCCTTTGGACCCATTACTGCTACAAGTTCTGCCTCAGCGTGCTGAAGCTGATAGCGTTTCTGGTTTTTTGACTGATCCGGTTGGTGAAATTGTTGCGGGCAAAACCAAAGGCTTGCTGCATAAATATCAAGGGCGCGTTTTACTGATCTTAACCGGGGGTTGCGCCATTAATTGTCGCTATTGCTTTCGACGTCATTTCCCATATCAAGCGAATGCATTTAGCCTAAAACACGCTGCCAAGATCATAGACTACATTAAAAAAGACCCTTCTATATATGAAGTGATTTTAAGTGGTGGTGACCCATTAATTGTTAAAGATGAGCAGCTCGCTGCATTAATTAGCCAGCTTGAGACGATTCCTCATCTTAAGTATTTACGCATTCACACCAGAGTTCCCATTATGATTCCAGCACGCATTACCGACGCACTGGTGCAGATGCTTAAGCATTCTCGATTGCAAACTTCCATCGCGATTCATTGCAATCATGCCAATGAGATAGATCAATCCGTCGCTGATGCGCTGGATAAACTTAAGAGTCAAAAAATAAATTTATTTAATCAAACCGTTTTATTAAAATCAATTAACGATAGCGCCGATACATTGATCGAGCTCAGCCATAAATTATTTTCTGTTGGGGTGATTCCGTATTATCTACATTTACTCGATCCAGTCGCAGGTGCTGCACATTTTGATATTGCCGAAGAGAAAGCTAAAGAAATTATGCGTGAACTACAACGCTCACTGCCGGGTTATTTGGTGCCTAAACTCGTTAGAGAAATAGCCGGGGAGCCGAATAAAATTCAGATTTTGTAGCATAGCGTTATCCCTGCGATTGCTCTACTGCTGTCATCCCGGCGTATGCTGGGATCTCCTGATTTAAGCGCTAAATTAATGAGATTCCTGCTTTCAGAGGAATGACAGAACCTATGGCTCACCCATATTAATCTAAGATAGCGGGTTTCGTATCCCTATCAATTAACGCATTCATCTGCTGTTGCACCGTGCGATGAAACTCCATTGGTCTTGGAACACTTGGATAATAATCACTGGTACCACCGGTTCCGATTACAATGACTGTGCCATAATTTAATATTCTACCCAGAACAGATTGACTCACATTTAAAGCTTCAACCCGTTGTAGAAAAATTTCAACCGCATCGCGTGATAACCAACCCATTTTCATCACCACGCGTCGATCGGTAACAGCATATTCAGAGGTGGTGAAAAATAACAGCGCCCTTAAACACATAACCACACCACAAAGTGCAAACAGACCACCCAAAATCGCAGCAAATGAATAGTTATGCCAGATGGGTTGGTTGCCAAAATATTGTGACAAATAATGCCAAATCACACCAGCAAATACGAGCACAACGACACTTGGCCCAAAAACAATCCAATGCGGTCTTGACGAAAAAACAAGTTTCTCATCGGGTAACAATGATTCCTGGATGTAAAGCATTTCTACTACCTCTCAATTAATTATACTTACTTTACATCCGATGTAACTTCTACTGCATCCACTTTGCGATATCCGCGCGGCAACATATTGCCACGACGCCCTCTTTCCCCATTAAAATTTTCTATGTCAGCAGGCTTTAAGGTGAGCTTCCTTTTTCCTGAGTGAATAACTAAACGGCTTTCTTCATCTAATACCACAATCGCCACACAATATTCCTCACGCGCTTCAACTTTAGCACTAGGAATATTAATTATCTTATTACCTTTACCTCGAGACAACTCTGGTAACTCAACCAATGGGAAAACCAGCATTCTGCCTTCGCTGGTTAACGCAGCTATAAATTGAGATTCAATATCTTTTACTCGCTCTGGAGCCAAAGCATGTGAACCTTTCGGGCACTTTAATACCACTTTTCCACTACGGGTTTTACAATACAAATTGCTTAACTGAGTCACAAAACCATAACCCGCATCTGATGCAATTAAATATTGATCTTCATCTGCGCCCATCATCAGCCCTGAAAAAGTAGCGCCAGATTCAGGCTTTAAGCTTTTCGTCAACGGCTCACCTTGTCCTCGAGCGGAAGGAAGCGTGTGCGCTAAAATCGAATAACTGCGGCCAGTTGAATCAAATAGAATAACATTTTCATTACTTCGCCCAAATACCTGCTTTAAAAAATTATCGCCTGAACGATAACTTAATGCATCACCTTTAATATCATGACCCTTTGCCGATCGAATCCAACCTTTTTCTGAAAGTACCACAGTGATCGGTTCACTCGGCAACATATCTTGTTCGCGTATCGCTTGTGCTTGCTGACGCACAATGATGGTTGATCTACGCTCATCCTTGAATTTCTCTTGCAGTTGCTTGATTTCTTTTTTGATCAAGGTTTTTAACCGTGTCTTTGAACCCAGAATTTTTTCAAGCTCTACTCGTTCTGCTTCTAATTTTTTCTGATCCGCACGAATTTTTATTTCTTCAAGCTTGGCCAGTTGTCGCAGCTTAAGCTCTAATATGGATTCAGCTTGGCGCTCACTGAGCTTAAATTTTTTCATCAACTTAGGTC
>CAXMUH010000147.1:0-11251 GCA_964196565.1 uncultured Legionellaceae bacterium
AGGTCCCAGCTTTCGCTGGGATGACGGTGTGGGACTTAGGCCGAATCAGGATAATCTTTCCATCCCAATGCAGGTAAAGTATTCGTTTAGGTAAGGCATGTTTATCTATGACAATTTGTTTCCATTGATAGGATTCACGGATTGCCTGAATTAATTCCTTGATGCCGCCACCATTTTCCAGGGTAATCTGTAAATGCGGATGTAAATTAAGTAACGATGTTGCTGGTTTATGATAATTAATGGAACCTAAAAATAAAGGTATATCACTATCCATTCGGATCCCTGTTTGCCATAGGCGTAATTCGATAATTGATTTTTTATTTGGAATTGATTTTATTAGAAATAAAACCGGTGGTTTTTGTTGGTAAAGCTGGTGTAAAAACGCAATATGCTGTTCGGGCAGTTTGCTGGCAAAGCGCCCGAGTGCGGTTTTCATGGTTTTTTTGTTGACCTCGCCTTTCCATCCCTTTGACAATAACAGTGCTTTGAAATCGCTGAGTGAACCTACCATTTGGATATTAAAAGGCTGAATTCGATGCCCCAGTCGGTTTAGACGATAAATAGGAAGTTCGTCATTTGAATTTTGCCACCATTGCTGTTCGCTGATAACTCGGTTTGGGAAATACGGTGTGTAGCGATACATATTGTGATGGAAAGTGGCGCCTGTAAAGATTCCCCAAGGTACTAGAATTGCTGCAAGGATCACAGAGGCAGAGCTTTGTTTTAAATTTACCGGGTGATCGCGTCGATAGGAGGTGATGGCTAATAATAAAATGGTAAAGCCGAGAAAAACCCCACCCAGCACATCAGATAGCCAGTGAGCACCTAAGTAAAGTCGTGAAAATACGATGCCTAATACCAGGATACTGGCAACGGTGTAAGGTATCCAGTGCCATTTCTTTTTGATGCATTGTGCGATTAGAAACGCCGCGAAACCGAGAAGACTTACACTTAACGTGCTATGGCCACTGGGGAAAGAAGAGTTTTTGGCAACGATCATAAAGCCACTTGGCCGAGGTGAATAATAAACATGTTTAAAAATCCATACCGAGGCAAGCGATATAATTGTGATTGCAACAACATGCCAAAAGACATACCACTGACGTTTTAGGGCAAAAAATAGTACTACCAAGCTACAGGCAACAATAAGCATATATTTGTCACCAAATCCGGTCATCACTACAAAGAATTTACTCAATCCATGATTGCGCAGGGTTTCGACCAAATAAAATATCGGTTGATTAAGACGATAAATACCCACATGCGCGATGATGCTGATAAACGTGATGATAAATAAAACCAACGATAGCGTGGCTAAAAATATCAGCGTTAGCTGGTGATGATCATTTGGTTCTTTTTGATTAGTGATCAGGCGAATAATAAATTTAGAAGCATGGTGGCGATTAAGCCAATCCCAGCTGCGGTCGATAACCGAATTTATCTTTAATGCAATATAAACAAAAGAGCGTTGGATAGCCCAAAAAATTAACCATAATGTGACGATGATCCCGAGGCCGATAAGCGTAAAAGTGGTGGCTTTTTCTTTTGGTATGGCGAGAGAAATCGCGCCGAGAATAATACCTGGAACAATATATAAAAGCGCCCATAAAACGGCAGAGGGGATGGCAGCCATTAAAAATTTAGACCAACGCATTTTTAACAGGCCTGCAAACAGTGGCACTGAACTTCTGGCTGGGCCAACAAAGCGACCGAGTAAAATACTTTTGCCGCCATGCTTTTTAAAAAAGCCCTCACCCATGGTGAGCCATTTCGGATGTTTTTTAAAGGGCCACATATAGCGAAGACGTTCGTTGTAGTGTTTCCCCACCCAAAAGCCAATCATATCACCCGTGAGTGCCCCAAGTGTTGCTAAAATTAGCGTGGTCGACATTGGCAAAATATTTCGTCCAACCAAAATGCCTATAACTGTCATGGTGATGGAGCCTGGAATAATAGTGCCAATTAACGGCAGTGACTCGCCAAAAGCAATCAGAAAAGTAGCCAGCTCTCCAATATACGGATGTTGAAGTACATAGTTGCTGAAAATATCGAGGTAGTGGTCAATCATAATTATTTACTCGATTAGCTAACAATTTCACCTGCTGCTTGACGATCTGCATGATAAGACGCTCGAACCAAGGGCCCACTTGCTACTTGTTTAAAGCCAATTTGTTTTGCATATTCACCCAGCTCATTAAATTCTTTGGGGTGAACATAACGTGCAACGGGGATATGATAGCGCGTGGGTGCTAAGTATTGTCCGAGTGTTAGCATATCCACATCATGTTCGCGCATATCATCAAGCACGGCTTTAATTTCATCATTTGTTTCGCCCAAACCTAACATTAATCCAGATTTAGTTGGGATACCTGCAAAGCGATTTTTAAATTCTTTTAATAAGTTAAGTGACCAATGATAATCAGAACCAGGTCGCGCTTGTTTATAAAGTCTTGGCACAGTTTCAACGTTATGATTAAACACATCTGGCAGGGCAGGTGCCATTGCATCCAATGCTTTTTCCAGGCGGCCGCGATAATCGGGAACTAGAACTTCGATTTTTATTGAATCAACCAATTTACGTGTTTCACTAATACAAGCGGTAAAATGTGAAGAGCCGCCATCGCGCAAATCATCTCGATCAACCGAGGTGATCACTACATAGGTTAGCCCCATATTTTTGATGGTTAATGCCAGGTTTTTAGGTTCATCAGCATCCAGTGGGTCGGGCCGACCGTGTCCCACATCACAAAAGCTGCAACGTCGAGTGCACTTGTCTCCCATAATCATAAAGGTGGCGGTACCATGACTAAAACATTCAGCGAGATTTGGGCATGAGGCTTCTTCGCAGACAGTGACCATTTTATTTTCGCGCAGCATTTTTTTTAAGTTGGCAACTTTGTTGTCAGTTGGCAGTTTGACTCGAATCCAATCGGGTTTGCGTAACGGTTCTGCACCTGTTTCAATTTTTATCGGAATTCGAGAGAGCTTATCCTTGCCAAGTGCTTTTTTTGATGGATTATAATGCTGTTGTTTGGTCATAATTTGTAAGTTCCGTTAATGTAACATTCGTTGTTTGTATTTTATTATACCCGAATTTTTGTAAAAAAGTGGGTAAAAGACCTTTGATAACTTGCTCCATGGTGGTATCTACATATTCACTTAGCTGGGTCATTTTTAGCGATTTAAACCCGCAAGGATTGATGTAACTAAATGGCGTCAAATCCATTTTAACGTTTAAGGCGAGTCCATGATAGCTGAAACCTTTGCGTACCCTCAGACCAATCGAGCAAATTTTAGACTCACCCACATAAATACCCGGTGCATCTACTTTATTTTTGGCATCAATGGCAAAAGTTTTAAGGTAGTCAATAATGCATCGTTCAAGTTTGCGCACGTAATCACGGGTGTTTAACTCGAGTTCGCGGATATTTAAGAGGGTATATATCATCAGTTGCCCAGGTCCATGATAGGTCACTTGGCCACCGCGGTCAGTTTGGATAATGGGAATATCATGCGGATTTAAAACATGTTCTGGCTTGCCCGCTTGGCCCTGGGTGAAGACGGCTTGATGCTCAACCAGCCAGATTTCATCACCCCAAGTGTTGGCTTCGCGCCGATCGGTAAAATCGCGCATTGCTTGCCAAATGGGCTGATACGGCTGTAATCCTTGTATTATTTTAACTTTTAGCTCGGGCATTCTTTTGTCACAACATGATTGAATGGTAGCTATTGTGATCAAGAAAATGCAAAAGTGCAAGTGGGCATTATTATTGCAAAATATCCTGTATTGATTGAGTTTAGAACAGCACTTACTGGTCATAACCTATTGTTTTTGATAAAATACCAACACGGATGGGCAGCGTCACATGCTATTGGCAGCTAAATGAGCAAAAGGATTACTGGATCACTTATGCGAAAGATTATTAAATATTTTATCTTTTGTTCTGGTACTTCTCTTTTTGCCTTAGGCTACGCACAAACTGATCTTATGCCTCTGCCAAAGATTACGACTAAACACTTTCCCACGCCAAAAATAACAAAACAGTTTCCTATACCTAAAACAACTGAAATCTTCCCTGTGCCTAGCAAAACCGAACGTTTCACCAAACCGAAAACAACTGAAGTCTTCCCTGTTCCTAGAAAAGTTGAACGTTTCGCCAAACCGATGACAATAAAATATTACCCGGCGCATGTTGACTTGGGTGGTTACTATCTCGGTAGGACACCACATGGTGCTGGATTAATGGATTGGTTTTTGCCTATTGGACAAAATTACAACCAACTTTTTGTTGCGGATTTACGTTTTCTTGATAAAACGGGTATCCCATGGGAAGGTAATGTTGGCTTGATTTATCGTCAAGTTGATCTTGCAAAGCAACGCTTATTTGGCTTTTATACTTATTATGACCGACAGCGTTCATTGAAAAATAATTACTTTAATGAGCTGACCTTTGGTTGGGAGTTTTGGTTGGAAAACATGTTTGTGGGCGCGAATGCCTATATTCCGGTGGGTCGTTCAACCTATATTGATCCTGCATTAAATGCTGTGGATTTACGTCAAGCCGGGGCATTTCGTAATATTTTTTATGGTGTCGGGATTGATACTGCAATACCGGGTGCTGATGTTGAAATCGGCACTGAAGTAATAAAAGGCATAACCGCCTATTTTGGAACCTACTACTATAAAAGTTTTGAAACGCCAGTGGTTTGGGGACCCTTAGCCAGGTTGCGTTGTGTTTTATATCGTCCTTATGGCAGGAAAATACTAGGCATATTTAATCAGTTTACTCTAGAAGGTCAGGTTCAATATGATTCTCCGCGTGGTACGACTTGGTACGCAGGGGGTCGGTTAATGATTGAATTTGGCAAAGAGACGCCTGTTTTAAAGGGTATTATGCGTCATATGATAGACCCGCCATTGAGAGATATTGATGTGGTGGGGTTAAACACACACAAACGATTCAAGCGATTAAATAAACCAAATGGAGACCCTGTTCTTGTTGCCGATGTAAATAGTAGCATTCAATTAATAAGAGCAGCTGTAAACACCAACGTGGATGTTATTGCAGCACATAACACGATTACGGGAGTATCACTTACGCCATTATCAATCGATCAAACGATCACGGGTAATCGTTATTTCTTTACCGCAGAAGGTCAGAATTTTACAGCTTTTGTGTCGAGTGGCAGTACTTTGCAAGCAGCGGCAGCAGGGAATTTATTACAATTGACAGCGAATAATACCGTGCGAGATCTAACCTTAAATGTTGATGCCAACTCGGGCGACCAAGTGATATCCAACGATAACGCCATTTTAGATATGGGTTCTAATCTTATCGATAATGTTAATGCTAATGGTCGTATACTGCTTATTCGTGATGCCGCAGGTACAGTAGGCAGTGTTGCAGTGGTCAATAGTATCGTCAATACGGGTACCGCTGCTACAGGTGCAGGTACCACGATCGGTGCGGTTCAGTTTGATGCAGATAATGGCGGAAATTTTACGATTAGTAACCTACAACGGAATTCCATCAGCACCAGTGGCAACAATTTCAGAGGGTTGCTAAGTGATGTTAATAATGCCAGCACGATAACGTTTCAGCGGGGGATTCACGACAATGTGATTTCTGCCACCGGCGCTGCTGCCAACAGTAATCCAGTATTTATCGCCGTTGCTGATCAAAATAATAGTGATAGCAGTACGCTTATCGTTAACGGTGGTTTTTACAATAATATACTCACTAGTACGCTGGGTAATGCGGTCTCTACCACGATTGGCAGCGGCAGTGGAGATACTAACACTCTGACGATCAATGGTGGATTTTATAATAATACCATTTCAAGCACGACAGGTAATGCCGTGTTTAACAATATTGATAATGGAAACACCAACAGCATAACGATTAACGGTGGTTTTTTTAGTAATGCGATAACAACCACGACTGGTGTTGGTGTCTCTAATGATGTTGCTAGTTCCAATAACTCGAGTACCAACAATCTTATTTTCAATGGGGGGTTTTTCTCCAACACGATTAGTGGTGCTGGAAATGGCGTGGTAAATAGCGCTGCAAGTAAGAACGGTAGTACGGAGAATAACATCATATTTTACAGTGGATTTTTTAATAATACGATTACCTCGACTGCGAATAATGGTGTGGTTTGTACTGCGGGTACTGGAAACACAGGTGTAAACGATATTGTTACATTTCAGGGAAATATTACAAACAATACAATTACTGCTGCGGTTAACGGTTTTACGATAGGCAGTGTTGCAAATCAGGGAAGTATTATTATCGATGGTTTGTTTAGCAATACCATCGCCGCCGGCGGTACTGGTATTGCCCTTGATGTTGAGGCTGTAACTGAATCAAATATTAGCATTATTGTTAATTCGGATGCGGTGGGGTTAAGTGCGTCAAATGGTGGTGCAACGGTCACTGGGCCTCCTAATGACCGTATTCATCTAGTGCCTGCTCCATAGCTTAAGAGCACAGAACAGGCGCCAATTTTTAGGCGTGGCGTTAATTTTATCCTCTGGCACTGTCATCCCAGCGAAAGTGCATCGTCATTCCTGCGCAAGCAGGAATCTCATTAAATTTGCTCTTAACTTAAAAAGATCCCAACTTTCGTTGGGATGACAGTGCCAGAGGATAAACCTAATTTCATACCGGTTTGGGTATATACCTATTGCAATACCGCGCGCAGGTGAGCGCTGCGCGAGTCAGCGTTAGCTTAGCATCATATCAAGTATATTTACTCATGTTAAATTATGTACAATTTGGTAATATTCACCGATTGAATAAAATGAAAGGTGACGTAGAATGAAAAAACATATAATAATGAATTGCATAGGTGTTGTATTCGCATTAATAGCCCTTTCGTCTGCTGATGCAGGCTCAACTAAAGAAGTTAAATGCATAGATCGCTTTACAATACCTAGTAAACACGTGGGACACTTATGGCAGGATAACGGCGGTGTCCTAAACATGAATGTTATCCCTATGTTCAATAACGAAGTAGATCTCTATATAGGATCATCATACTTTGAATACCATAATCCAAGTTGCAGTTCTAATTCTTTTGGCGCAACTATGAGCCTGACAAGCAAGAATGCGATCACGCTCAATAATTATAGCGGGAATTTTAGCGGGAAAATGACATTAAGTGTTACCAGATTTAAACATATACATCCTAACACAGTTTACTATACGCTCTATTTATATAAAGACGGCGAAGTCATTTATAATAATCTACCCGGAAAACTAGTGGTTGGGTTATAAAGCCATTAACACGTCATCACACTGGGTCAGTTCAGAGTAGATCGCATCCAGCTGTTCTTTGCTTTTTGCCATCACCGCAAAGGTGAGTGAAACGTAATTGTTATCTCGGCTTAAGCGTTCTTTGGGTTCGCCTTTGAACTCAGGGCAATGTTTTTGAATAATGCTTAACGCCTTTGCTTTAACGTCAGAGTCTTTTTTCCCCATGACTTTAATGGGAAATTTACACGGATATTTAATTGATGAGAGATCTTCTCGCTTATCTTTTGAGTTATCAGCGCCGTTGCCTTTTTGCTTTTCGTCTTTACTCATGCATACCTCATTATAATACTGCTGAATCGCCGCTGTTAGCTGAAGTTTGAAGCAGCCCAGTTGATTTAAATTGTTGATAAAGCGCCATCATTTTTTTCCATAGCGGGCCCGGCTTACCAGTGCCAATTTTATGGTTATTTATATTTACGATGGGATAAATTTCTTTTGTGGAGCCCGTTAGCCACACTTCATCACTTTCGAATAATGCTTCTTCCGTAATCGAAGCTTCGCGAATATTTATTTGGTGCAGGCGTGCCATCTCAAGTATAACATGTCGAGTCACGCCGGCTAGAATTTGCGGTTGCAGTGGTGGGGTGATCAGGGTGTCGTTGTTAACGACAAACAAATTACTGCTGGTGCCTTCGACGGCAAAACCATCACGAATTAAAATTGTCTCGTGTGCACCACAGTCAATAGCTGATTGAAACGCTAGCACATTGGGTAATAGTGAAGTGGATTTAATGTGACATTCTTGGCGCCGCTTGTCTTCTTCTGTGATTGCACTTAGGCCTTGTTCGATTACAGAATTGGGTTTTTTAGAGGTGGGATAACACATCGCCAACACAGTAGGCTTTGTGTTGCTGGGAATCTCATGTGAGCGACCGATGGCGCTTCCACGCGTTACTTGTAAATAAATGGATAGGTTTTCATCAGGATACTTGTTTAACGCTATCAGTTTTGAAAAAATTTCCTGCCATTTTTCTGCTTTGATCGGTGCTGTCATATGAATGGATTTTAAGCTTTGTTCGAGGCGTAGCAGATGTTCATTTAAGCAGACAAATTTATTGCGGTAGACTGGAATCACTTCGTAGACTGAGTCCGCAAATAAAAAGCCGCGATCAAAAATAGAAATTTTTGCTTGAGTTTCTGGAATAAATTCCCCATTAAGATAAACGCTTGCCATGTTTTTTATCCTTTAATAAACATCATAATGTGATCTGTCATTCGAGAAAAGAATCCACCTTTGGGATCATGTTGCAATGCGATTAAAGGTTTTTCAGCGATTTTTTGATCGCGCAGACTTAAAGTGATGCTGCCGTATTGATCGCCTGTGATAATAGGTGCAGTTAAACGCCCGTTGAGACTCATGCTGGCTTTTAGGTTTTTATATTCGGTTGCTGGAATGGTGACATATAAAGGTTGTTTGAGCCCAAGGGTTGTGAATTTTTCTTCGCCAAGCCAAACGCGTGGTTTTGTAATCGCTTGGTTCGCATCAAAGAGCTTATAGGTTTTATAAAAGCGGAAACCATAGTTAAGCAACGCTTGTGAATTGTTTGCACGTGCGCTGTCGGAAGGCGTTCCCATAACCACAGAGATAAGTCGCATGCCATTGCGTTTGCCCGAAGAGATCAAGCAGTATCCTGCAGCTTTGGTGTGGCCAGTTTTTAAACCATCGACAGAGTTGTCGCGCCATAATAAACGATTTCGATTGGGTTGCTTAATGTGATTGTAGGTGATCCATTTTTCATTAAAGAAATGATATGCGCTGGGGAAATCCCGGATTATCGCACGGGTGAGAATTGCCATATCTTCTGCGGTGCTGTAATGATTCTTATTAGGTAGTCCGGTTGAGTCGACATAATGTGTGTTTTTCATGCCTAATCGAGCAGCTGTCTGATTCATTAAGTCTGCAAAGGTGGCTTCGGTGCCAGCAATATATTGTGCTAGTGCCACGCAAGCATCATTTCCAGAGGCCACGATCACTCCTCGAACTAAATCGTTTACCGGTACTTGTGATCCAGCACGTAAAAACATGCGTGAACCACCCATGCTCCAAGCTTTGCGAGAGATCCTGACTTTGTCATCAAGGTGAATCTGACCGCTTTGAATTGCTTGAAAGGTTAAATACAGCGTCATGATTTTGGTAAGACTTGCCGGAGCCACGCGTGCGCTCATCTTTTTTTGTGCCAAAATTTTCCCCGTATTTGCATCCATTAGCACGTAGCTGCGTGCACTGAGTCTTGGCGCAGGTGGGATCAGGGCTGGCATGTTAGCAGTACGGCTTGTATTTGTGGCGTGATGTTGATTGCTGAGTAATATTTTTTGAGCTGTGTCGGTGCTAGCAAAAGCGATGGAAAGTGAAAAGCTTAATATGATTGCGCATTTTGTGCGGCTGAAGATGGTTTTCATGTGTACAATCCTATGTTATTTTTATCAATTATTCCATTCAGGCGGCCATACACTAGGCAGAGAGTCTGAATTTAGACATCGTACCATATCATCGGTATTTCACAAATCATAGCGCTATTAAATACCATGGATTAATTGCACAGTGTGTGTAAAAATAGGAATAAGTCTTTTAATTTATGCTGGGATGCTTGCAGTGATTCAAATGTGACCAAGGAGAGGAAAATGAGATTTTTTAGGTTTGCTGCGATAACTTTGGTGTTGTTAGTGAGTACTGCCGGCCTGGTCAGTTGTAAAACAGAGACAACACGCCAGCTCGATGCTCAGCACTCTGATAATCAGATCATGAGTCATTACCCACCCAATCATACAGAAGTAAGATTACGTAGTTTTAAGCGCTGCGAAGCTGCGATTGATCGTGCGTACAGAAAATTGACTCGGTTCAAGATGAGTAGACCTCATGGCGTCACCTATGACAATTGGACTGAGCTCAATCAGCTGTTAGCCGACTCCCTTTCTGCGATGCAAAATAAGAGATACTTTAGCTGTAGGGTCAAGGTCCAAAAGCTAATAAGCTATATGCAGGATAATTTTCTGTATCCCAGACGATATCATCACTAAGGATTTAAGTTAGAATAATTACTTGGCAACAATCAGTTTACTGATGATATCCAGCGCTTCACGACTTTCTTCGGTCGATAGTCCTTCCATTCGTGTTGCGTTGTTGCCGATTGCGCGGCGATTAGAGTTTATGGCAGTTCCGATGCAGTTAATATAGACTGACTCCTGATTAAAGAATCGCTCAACAAATGAAGCTCTGGCATTAATGTCACTGATTTGTTTATAAGGGATAACGCGGGTATTTAAATTAACAAGACCATAGCGCAAGATGCAGCGTTGGTTTGTGATCAGATAATCGTAACTGCTCACAACCTTTCTAAACCAAAAATAATATCCAATAATAATGATTGCTATGATCACGATTAGCCAATAATGCAGTGCGCCGAGTTTAGCTTCAATCGATTGAAGCAGTCCGTAATTTCCGCCATGTTTTGCAGGGCCAAAGCCATTGGCGAAGTTAAAGTAAAGGAAGCTGATCAGGACAATAAGGCCTAATGCCTTTCGCGAAAACTTAGAAATCAGAAAGTAGAATGCAGAGCTTTTGTTAGGCTTCAGGTGAAGTAATAGCTTTTCGCCCTCATGTAGGCTGTAGCCGAGGAGGGTGTTTGAATTGCTGTTAATTTTCATAATCGTCCATTTCGTTCAAAAATTGGGTTTGTTATATATCTTGCGATTATACCACCGGAATCTTAAGGAATAATTAAATGAGCAGCTATGTATTTTTTGATCAAATTGGATGTAGTGTGAGCCATGGCCGCTCTTTATATCCATAGAGCATAGGCAAATCTGAAATCAATTAGTTAGCTGTGAGCTAAAGCGCCATTCGGGCTCTTAAGAAAGCCTTAACCGAATCAAACCAGGTTTTGGGGAATAAAAAACCTCTGGAACCTCTGGGGTCAGGGTACATCTTTTAT
>CAXMUH010000148.1:0-4837 GCA_964196565.1 uncultured Legionellaceae bacterium
ACGTATACCAACGCGAAGTTGAAACTTCAGTGGTTCCACCGGTGGCAATGCAATCGCTAATTTGACACTGCTTACCTCTAACTGAGCGTGACTGGCAACGACTTAGCGCATAAGCTAGCGCAGCATAGTCATCTCGAGCCCATGCAGAATATTTCTTTCTCGCTTTCAAATTATTTGCTGTACATAACACCCCCGCTTGTGCAAATAACACGCTTGATGATGGTTTTGAGACTTTTTGACACCCAGATAGGAATGCAAAAGAAATTGCCATGAGAAGAAGTAACCCGCGTTTCATCCTTTAACTTCCTTTTGTGCATTTAAAGGGACTCATGCCGGATCAAGTTTTGCGCTTGACTGACATGAGTGTAATTATGCCGGATTATTCTTAAATTACAACCTGAGGGTCTTCAGGCAGAAGAACCCGCGCACCCAGTTATAATGCATGACCCGCCATGAGCACTACATTTGCTCAAAGCATTCGATCGAGCTCCACTCTGGCTTGTAGACCACCCTAAATAGCTTCGACCACTCTTGAGCGCCTTGCTTTGTACGGCAGTACACTTATAATTACCCCAAGAATTGGTGCTGCTATAGCTACCGCGATGTCCAGAACCGCCACCACTACAGGATGCTAAAAGCATGGATGCGACCAAAGCTGATACAGATAGTATAATTGTTGTCCTTGTCATATTTTTCCTCCCTGAAAAAACTATACCTTATAATATTTTAACATAATTTGAATAAGTTGCGCACAAGCTCCTATATCAACCATAGACTGCTGCTTGACTTTTAGCGCCAATATCTCCAAAATAAAATAAGCATTAGATTTGTTCAACAGTATAATTATGCGAATGGAAAAGTGAAGAACACTAGCAAACACATCAAAATCAGCTCCCCCGTCGCTTGGCCATCAAGCAGTGACGCTCGCCTCTATTATTTTAGCTATCGTTTTAGCGGCTTTAGCTGCTAATTATCTTGTCTCTACAATTTACCCCCTTTTTTAACCTCGACGAATAAGAGATAACATCATGAAAATAACGGATAATTTAAGAATAACGAAGCTAAAAGCATTGATTGCCCCAGGCCTTTTGGTTGAAGGGCACCCGTTGGATAAGCAGTCCTCTAAAAACATCGCAGAAACTCGCCAGGGTGCAGCTGACATCATTCACGGAAAATCTGATCGGCTGATGGTGATTGTTGGGCCCTGCTCAATCCATGATCCGATAGCCGCCATTGATTATGCCAAGAAATTAAAAAGCATCCAGAAAAAATATGCGCCAGATCTATTAATTATTATGCGCGTGTATTTCGAAAAACCGCGTACCACAGTGGGTTGGAAAGGACTGATTAATGATCCTGGGCTCGATAACAGCTTCGATATCAATCGCGGCTTAACCGTAGCGCGCGAACTACTATTATCAATAAATAAACTTGGCGTGCCAACAGGCAGTGAATTTCTCGACACCATTATTCCGCAATATATTTCAGATTTAACTTCATGGTCAGCAATTGGCGCACGCACTACAGAGAGCCAAATTCATCGTGAATTAGCCTCTGGTCTGTCAATGCCACTTGGTTTTAAAAATTCAACCAATGGAAATGTTCAAGTTGCAGTTGATGCAGTTTGTGCAGCAGCTGAGCCCCACCATTTTCTTGGCGTGTCGAAACAAAGCGTTGCCGCAATTGTCAGTACCAGCGGCAATAAAGATTGCCATGTTATTTTACGTGGTGGAAAAGACGGTCCTAATTATAATGCAGAATCTGTTGCAAAAGCCGTTAGTTTAATTAAAAAAGCCAACCTCACACCACGACTGATGGTTGATATGAGTCATGGCAATAGTTGTAAAGACTATAAGAGACAAAGTATCGTCGCTGAAGAAATTTGCCAACAACTTGAAGCAGGTACCTTTGATATTATGGGGGTTATGATTGAAAGCAACTTAGTCGAAGGCAACCAAAAATTAGAAAAAGGTAGAACACTAACCTACGGCCAAAGCATTACCGACAGTTGTGTTAACTGGGATAAAACCCTTGAAATATTAGATCGTTTAGCCGAAGCTGTACAAATAAGACGAGGTGAGGTGAAGTGAAATGAGTGAAGAAGAAGCTTTAAATATTTTGCGCGATAAAATTGACGCATTGGATTATCAATTACACGATTTAATCAATGAGCGCGCCAAATTGGCATTAGAGGTATTAGACGTTAAAATTAAAGAGCATGGCAAAGACGTCACCTTTTATCGTCCTGAACGTGAAAAAGTCATTATTGAAAATGTAAAATCTCACAATCAAGGGCCATTAGATGAAACGACTATCGCCAATATTTTTGAAACCATCATTGCCGCGTGTCGAAATTTACAAATCAATAAAAATAGGCGGTCATCATGATTCAAATTGGTGTGCAAGGTATTGAAGGAAGCTTTTCAGAACAAGCCGCCCTCACTTTTGTGGCTGAACATAATATCGAAAACTATAAACTTAAATACCTTGTCAGTTCAGATAACGTCTTAAAAGAATTGGATTCAGGTAGTTCTGACTATGGTATCTTTGCCCTTGAAAATTCAACCGGTGGTGTGGTGTTTGAATCCATCGAAGCCATGGCCAAATACCGCTGCAACATCAAACAGTATTTAACAATTTTGGTGCAACAGAATCTATTAACCTTACCCAATATCGACAAAACTACTATTCGCGAAATTTATTCGCACCAACAAGCACTCAGACAATGTCAGCAATATTTAAAAAATCATTTTCCAAATACAAAACAAATTGAAACCGAAGATACTGCTCTAGCAGCCAAACAATTGAAAGATGGAGATTTACCTAGCCAAAGTGCCGTCATTGCCAATAAAAACTGTGCTGAATTATTTGACCTTGCGCTGATTGCTGAAGACATTAACGATTTAAAAGACAATCAAACGCTCTTTATTGTAGCTACTCAATTTAAGGATGCATTATGAACGTTGGCATCATTGGATTAGGGCGCTTTGGTCAACTCTTAAAAGAAATTTTAGAACCTCACTTCGATGTCAAAGCCTGTGACACAGATATTATTCCAGAGGTGTTAAACCAACAAACGCTATTTATCGCCGTTCCAATTAGTGCGTTTGAAACCACCATTAAAAAAATTGCCCCACAGTTAAAAAACAATCCCACAGTGATTGATGTATGCTCGGTAAAAGTATTCCCAGCACAAGTGATGCAAGATAATTTGCCGGATTTTGTTGATATTATTGCAACTCACCCTTTGTTTGGCCCAGATTCATTTAAAACCAATCATCACAAAAAAATCATGTTAGCCAATATTCGCGATCAATATCAGCGTTTTGAATTTTGGAAAACCTTTTTTACAAATCAAGAAATAGAAGCCATTGAGATGAGTCCAGAACAACACGATCAATACATGGCAAAATCTCAAGGCATTACCCACCTTATCGGACGCGCACTCGCCCAAATTAATGCAGAACCCACACCCATCGATACCGCCGGCTATCATCAACTACTAAAAATCATGCAGCACACCTGCAATGATTCCTGGGAATTATTTTATGATCTCCAGCGCCATAATCCATATAGCTTGGCTGAAAATCAAAAGCTACTGGATGCATTAAGTAAACTCTGTGATGCTATTTAACTGATTGGAGAGGAAAATATTCACCTTGTTTCTTCCACACCTCATTTGTAACAAATAGTGATCAGCTCTGAGTCTTACTGCTGAGAGATTACTCTGGCGGCAAATCTGAAATGGTGATATATTCACCAGATAAACCTCTGTTAAGGAAATAATATGTCCAAAATACAAACAGATCATTTGCTCGGTACATCCAGCAAAATCTTGATTAATGACTGGCCTGCCATGCGTGAAATTATCGCAAAAACAGCATCCACGCTTAAACAAAAGCAAGAAACGGATGTAAGTAGCATCGATAACTTAATGTCACTGGTCACCGATGTTCAGCTTAACGATGCCACCGACGGACCTTATCACACCTTTATTAATAAATTATTGTGGGGCTATTCCATTATCTCCAAATTGCGCTTACGAATTATTATTACCTCGGACGATAATTTAAAGCCGCACATTCGCGACAATACGGTTGACCTACCTGAAAATATCAAAAAAGATGTTAATGCAGCTTCACTGGATAAAATGCAAAGACAATTAGATGAACTTGCCAAAACTCAATTTCAACAATGGCAAGAACTGGTAACCAGCTGGGAGCAACAGCTCGTTATGCAATTAACCATGAATGACGTAAACTTATCCGAATTAGAGATTGAACAGATTTCAAAACAAGAGACTTTATCTGAAATATTAAATCTTTTTAACGACCTGCATCTTGAACCACCAAGAGTAAAAGGTGATCGAATTTATTTTTCTGATTATCTTAAATTAAAAACCATGCTCTGCATTCACAGTGCTTTTAGTCGCCAACACAAGCCCCATGCAATGATTGATATCCAAAAATCATTAAAGCTACTTAAAAATGATTTCAAACAAGTTAGCCAACAAGAAAAAGAGTTGATTGAAACCCAACACCAAGAAATTGACAATCTTGTACAACTAAACGTATAAACATTAGTATATATAAAAGAGGCGACGATGGTATCAACTTCTAATACACGCAAAGCCATTTTTGCTTTAATGCTGGTTTTATTTATCGATGGTATGGGCCAAGGATTAATTTTCCCAATTCTAACCAGCACCATAACCAATATACATTCGAATGTACTACTCCATCACGCATCACAACATTCACGCGATATCTGGTATGGTGCATTAGTTTCAGTTTACTTTTTAATCTGGTTTTTAGGTGCCGCTGTACTCGGCGACTGG
>CAXMUH010000149.1:0-21340 GCA_964196565.1 uncultured Legionellaceae bacterium
CCTGGTTTTTTTCTGTTTCACTAATCTTATTAATTTTGGTTTTATTAGTGGGGCACATTCAACAAGGCGCGAGACGCTGGTTAAGTTTAGGATTTTTTCATTTTCAACCTTCTGAATTAATGAAACTGTCAATGCCCATGATGCTGGCTTATCTTTTGAGTTTAAAACCACTGCCACCTAGTCTTAAAATGCTATCGCTTTCAGCCGTGGTGTTAGCTGTACCCGTTCTTCTTACTGCAAGACAACCAGACCTTGGGACAGCTATTCTGATTGCCGCTTCCGGTTTATTTGTATTAATTCTTGCAGGTATGAGTTGGAAATTATTATCCTCCCTTTTTGCACTTGCAGCGCTGTGCACACCCATTTTATGGCATTTCATGCATCAATATCAGCGTAATCGAGTGTTAACATTTCTTAATCCTGAACGCGACCCCTTAGGCAGCGGCTATCATATCATTCAATCCAAAATTGCAATCGGTTCTGGTGGCTTACTAGGCAAAGGGTATTTACATGGTACTCAGTCACACTTGCAGTTTTTACCCGCACATGCGACTGATTTTATTTTTGCGGTTGCCAGCGAAGAATTGGGCTTGATTGGATGCGGTATTTTGGTCTTACTCTTTTTTGCAATCTTAGGTCGCGGCATCTACATCAGTATGCAAGCACAAAACAACTTCAATCGTTTACTTTCTGGAAGCCTGAGCTTAATCTTTTTTATCTCAGCGCTTATTAATATTGGCATGGTTATTGGCATTTTACCTGTGGTTGGCGTACCATTGCCTCTAGTCAGTTACGGTGGAAGTTCAATGCTAACCATGATGGCGTCATTTGGAATGATTATGTCCACCCATACCCATAGAAAATTATGGTCTAGCTAGAAACCAATAAAAAAGGAACTAAAACATGAAGTTTTTACGGAAATTTAATTTAAGTTTACCTGTTATCGCGACCTTATTCTTAATCACCACAACCCAAGCAAGTGCTGACGAAGAAAATCTTTCTCCAGCAATCAATCAATATATCACACAGATTGAAGCAAAATATAATTTTAATCATCATAATTTAGTTCACCTTTTTCAAAGCACGCATGCCAACTTACAAATCATTGAAAAGATGGAACATCCATATGAAAAAAAATCTTGGCCCACTTACCAAGGCTTTTTTATCTCTCCGACACGGATTAACGAGGGTGTTGCCTTTTGGATTAAAAATCAAAAAGTATTAAAAGCTGCCGAGAAAAAATATGGCGTGCCAGCCAACGTTATTACTGCGATTATTGGCGTTGAAACCAGTTATGGCAAACACGCTGGCCACTATCCCGTTATGCAAGCATTAACCACCCTGGCCTTTTATTACAAACCGCGCGCAAAGTTTTTTAAACGTGAGTTAACCCAATATTTATTGTTAACCCGTGAACAAAAATTACCAGCACTAAAATTAACTGGCTCCTATGCCGGCGCCATTGGCATTCCGCAATTTATGCCGAGCACTTATCGTCATTATGCGGTGGATTATTCTAACGAAGGCAGCGCTGACCTGGTCAATGTGCCTGAAGATGCTATTTTTAGTATTGCAAATTATCTTAAGCTCATGGGCTGGAAGCATAGCCAACCGGTAGCTATTGAGCTGCAAAAACAAGCACCAATCTCTAAAAAGCTGCTATCAACCTCGGCCAAACCTCGATACTCAGTTCGCTTATTACGAAAGTACGGCGTCCACCTACCAGCAACCCTCAACCCCAAACGCAAAGCTTCGATTATCTCAATGGATATGGGTGATGAAAATGCAAACGATTATTGGTTAACATTTGGTAACTTTCGGGCCATAATGCGGTATAATCCCCGTATAAATTATGCGATGGCGGTATATCAACTAAGCGAAGCGATTAATAATGCCCATAGATTTAAAACAACTGGAAAAAGCACAGAAACTGCACCAACAAGGGCAATTCACTGATGCACTTGAAATTTACCAACAGTTAAATGCCGACAACCCGGGTGAAACTGCTATTGTGCAGCCAATATGCCTAATATATGTGCAAATGGGTCAGCTTAACCAGGCAAAAGCATTACTTAAAAAAACGATCAAACAGTTGCCCAATGAGCCTTCGGTTTATAATAGCCTAGGCAATATCTTGCGTCGCCAAGGCAAGGATAAAGACGCTATTGTGGCCTACCAAAAAGCGACAGCGCTTAATCCCAATTATCCAGGCGCACTCAGCAATCTCGGCAACGCGTATCTTAGCCAGGAAAAATTTACCGAAGCCAAACAAAGTTATCAAAAAGCCATTGAGGTCGACCCTCAGTATCCTGATGCTCACTTCAACCTTGCCCGCCTTCTTGTATCAGAAGGCAGCTTAGATGAAGCCATAAAGCATTTAACCACTGTTATTGAAACCATACCCCAACATGGTGCAGCCCAAGGGCTGCTGGGTAATCTGTACATCGAGGCCGGTGATTATCAAAATGCAGCGAAACATTTGAGTATACGCACCACAATTCAGCCACATCATACCGATAGCCAGCAGGCACTGGGTAATGCCTATATTAAACTTGAACAATATGATCTGGCGGTTAATCACCTGTCACAAGCATTAGCACAAAACCCAGCCTTGGATGAAATCGAACATCAGCTGGCGACAGCTTATTTAATGAGTGGTCAGCGCGATAACGCGTTACGCCACTATCTGCGCCAAGTTGAACATGCGCCACACCTCGATAGTCTTTATAATATCGGCGTTATTTTATCTGATCAGCAGCGTCACAGTGACGCGCTCGGCTATTTTGAACAGCTTTTAGAGCGAGATCCCGACCATTTATCTACTCACCTTAATATGGCTGCGATTTATTTAAAACAATCAAATCTACAAAAAGCGATTAACCATTATCAAAAGGCATTAACAGTCGATCCAAACAATGCTGAAACCAAACATATTCTGCATGCCCTCAATCAAGATGAACTTCCAAATCAAGCGCCAACAGAATATCTACAAAACCTTTTCGATCAATATGCACCTGGATACGATAAACACTTACTTGAAATACTGCGGTATGATGTTCCGCAACAGATCCATACTCTGGTAGTAAATGAAGTTAATCCACACGACCACAGTTTGCGAATCCTTGACCTGGGTTGTGGAACAGGTCTAATTGCCGAACAATTCAGAAGCCAAGCCAAAGAGATGATTGGTGTTGATGTCTCAGCCAGTATGTTAGAAGCTGCTAAACGAAAAGGACTTTATCAACAACTACTTAACCAATCAGTCGAGGAAGCGCTCGATAATTTCAAAGAAATTGATCTTGTCATTGCTGCCGACGTTTTTCCATACATCGGTAATTTAAAAGAGATTTTTCAAAAAACGCATCACGTTTTAAAACCCAATGGGCACTTTGCTTTTAGCATCGAAAAAACATTGGAAAACAATTACATTTTACAAAAAAACATTCGCTACGCCCACAGTAAAAGCTACATTGAATCATTAAGCTCAGATTATGGGTTTGAAGTAATAAGTGCGAATAATTCTATTTTAAGGAACCAACTGCAAAAACCCCTCGAAGGATATATTTTTTTGCTAAAAAGCATATAAAAAAATTGTGTACCAACAAATTGTTATGGTATATTTAACAAGCTCTTAACCAAATACTTGTAAATGTAATGAAAATGAATAAACGTGAACAATCTAATCTTTCTGCAGACGGCGAAGACGCACCGCGAGCGCTCATCTCTGCTGATCGAATTAAAGATACTAAAAGTTTGGACTCATTATTTCAAGCAGATCTTGGTGTCGATCCCCTTTACGCCCCAATTTTAGAAGCAGCGTATGAGCTTCGGCAAAATGTAGAAGCATGCACTCAAGATAAAATCGAAGCAATTAAACGTGAGACGGCCGAACAAACTAAAGAAATTTATCATAAGTTAACAGAAGCTCGAGAAGAATTTAAACGCCTTGAACTCACACTTCAAAATACAAGCGATGAAGCTCTGTCATTAACTCAAGCTAAAACAGAACTGGAAAATCAGTTTGCAGAAGCCTGTGCGCAAATTCAAACACTAAAGCATGAAATTGAAACCCAAAAGAATGAATTAGCAGAAATCAATGAAAAAAACAATGAGGAAGTTAACTTACTTAGTCTTAAACATGACGCCCTGATCGAAAAGCTCAAAAACAAGATTGATCAAATCAATCAAGACTACAGCCAACAACTCACCAATCTACAACAAAAACTGAGTTATCAGCAGCAACAAATGAATGGTGAGATTACCGACCTTAGTGAAGCCAATGAAAATCTTCAGCAAGAATTATCCCAAGTCAAAGCTTCACAAACAGATTCAAGCAGTTTAATCGAAGAGATTGAAAAACTAAAATATGAAACTTTATCCATGCAGCATACCATCAAAGAAAAAGCAGAAAAACTATTGCGCTCTGATCATTCGCTAAAACTTGCGAATGAAGAGCATGAACGCTGCCAACTCTACATAAAAGAGCTGGAAAACAAAAATAATTCCATCCAAAAAGAACTGTTTGAAAACTGGATCACCAAAAAAGACGAATTGTAATCGTACGGTAGCTCGGGATCTATTGACCAGGCTACCGGTGCCGACCTAGTCCGACTGCAACCTCAACAAAAAAATTAAAATTAATCCCCGGACTTTACTTTAATACCAATCGCAGCAAGGCGCTTAATAATGCCCGGGTGAGTTGAAAACATATCCGATGGGCTAGAGATACCTTTAATCCCTTGCTTTACTGGATCAAAAATATAGGCTTCACGCCGAACCGCTTCATGTGGTGTCGCCTGATAAGCACGCGCATACTGATCACGATTCTGTTCATGATCATTTTGAATCTTTAAAAGTGCTTTTGCTAATGGTTCATTATTTCGCATCAGCTCTACACAACCCGCATCTGCCATATACTCACGTGTTCGACTTAAATATAACATCAGCAATACCGTAACTACTGGGAGTAAATATCGAATTAAAATAATAATCCAAAAAAGTTGATTGCGCGAACGACCATTCTCACCATCTCTGCCGCCACCACTGAAAATCGCGCTATAAAATAAAATATCGACAATAATAAGCGTGATATTAGACAAAACCGCGGCAACTAAAGTCAGTTTAATATCCATATGACGAATATGACTTAACTCATGTGCCATCACCGCGGTGAGCTCATCACGATCTAGTTTTTGCAATAAGCCGCGAGTGATTGCTACCATAGAAGATTTTTGACTAAAACCACTGGCAAAGGCATTCATATATTCGGCATCGATAATAAAAACGCGCGGCATATAACGCATCCCGGCCGCCACTTTCATTTCTTCCACCACATTATAAAGCTTCTTTTCTTCTTCATTACGTGCCGAATCGGCTGTTATTTCAAAAGACTCAGTTCCGAGCAGCATAATTTTATCGTAAAAGTTAAACGTTACCAAAATAGAGATTATAGCAACTGCAACGAGAATCAAAGTTGCTGTAGGCGTAATTTTAAACGTAATCAGCGCTACAAATAATTGTCCCAGCGGAACTGCGCGATAATGGCCAGACTGGATATACAAATCCACCAACATACCAATGCACAAATAAATAATAACAAACGTTGCGATCACATAACGCGTGCGCTTAGCATTTCGCTTTAAGGAATCACGCCAGTTAACGGTAGCGGAGTGAAAATCTTTGAGTTGATCTGACATTTAATCACCTATCAATTACAGATCGACTTTATAATCTTCCTGAGCTTTTACTTTAGCTTCACTTAATTGCCAATAAGTAAAATCGAAGTCTAATTTAGATTTATAGAGATTAACAACCATGGATTGAAAGAAAGATTTTTTGGTTGCATTATAACGCTCGATGCTATCGTTATAGGCCTGCTTAGCATAAGCTAATTTGTTCTCGGTGCTAACGATTTCTTCTTGTAGTTGAATTGCATTTTGATTGGCTTTTAAATCCGGATATCGCTCAAACACCACATTGATGCCACCTAAAGCCGTAGAAATCTTGTCTTCCGCTTGCATACGCGTTTTATCATCACCAGCTGCTTTCGCTTGCTGAGCTTGATTGCGCAAAGCCACCACATCTTTTAAAGTCGATTTCTCATAGTCCATATACTTGCGCACAACACTCATCAACGATTCAAACACCTTATAACGCCGGTCGAGTTGAATATCAATTTGCTTTTGATTATTGCGAACAGCTTCAATCAAACCGATCAATCGGTTATAAACTGACACCATATACATGAGCAGTAAAAGAACAATTACAATAATAACGACAATAAACCATTTCATACGAATCACCTCAGTAAGCGGGAACTAATCATTATAAGCTTAGCATTTACCCAAAGGAAAGCAAGATTGTTGGCTCTAGTGGTCGAATAATGGTCATTGGTGCGAACTTTGGTTTATACCCAACGCGGTTAAGTTTCAGGCCCCGTCATTCCGGCGCATGCCGGAATCTTTTGGGTTAAACGCCATCTTAATGAGATCCCTGCATACGCAGTGATGACAAACTCTCGTCATTCCGGCGTATGCCGGAATCTCATTAAATTTGCTCTTAACTTAAAAAGATCCCAACTTTCGTTGGGATGACAGTGGTTAGGCTTTCGTTGGGATGACAGTGGTTAGGCTTTCGTTGGGATGACAGTGCCAGAGGCTAAACCTAATTTTATACTGGGTTGGGTGTATCCATTCTATGATATACTATTAAATCTAGCGCGCTACGGTGACAAGGAGGTCTACGTAAAAAAGATGAAAGATAAACAGACACATGGGTTTTATGGTCCCGCAATTTCGGGATTTTGTTTTCTCGCCTTAGCCCTTGGACTTGTCCGCTGCGCATATACGCCCTTATTACCCGTTCTAATTCAGCGCCATTGGTTAACCCACATCCAAGCAGGCCATCTAGGCGCCGCAAATTTTGCTGGTTATGTAATCGGGGCTATCACTGCGAAATATTTTGGGAGAAATTTTTCGCATCAAAGACTTCTGAAAGTTTTTGCGCCAATATGTGTTATCAGTTTTTTTGCCTGTGCTTGGCATTTAGGCCTGGTATGGTTATGCTTCTGGCGGATTTTCGCGGGCTTTGCCTCTGCGATACTTGTAATATTAACCCCTCTTATTATCTATTCAGTTTGTGATCAACGCTACAGGGGTAGGGTTGGTGGCATTATGTTTGCTGGCATTGGTGTCGGCATTATCCTTTCAGGAATCGGTGTACCCTACTTCGCTGAAGTAAGCCTCTCATTCGCATGGCTAATGATCGCAGTAATCAGTTTAGTGCTAACCGTCATTGCCTTGTATTTTCTGCCACACCCTAAAGAACCACCCGCTAATCATATTAACACCGAGGGGCAACAAAAATTTCATATTACCATCCCCCTTATCTTTTTAGTTTCGGCTTATATAATCGCTGGCGTTGGCGTCATCCCCCACACTTTGTTTATCGTGCAATATATCGCAAATCACTTGCACCACGGCAATTACCTCGGCGGATTAGCTTGGATTTTTTATGGCTTTGGGGCCATACTTGCACCATTAGCTTTCGGAATTTTGTCTGATTATTTTGAGACACGCAGTTGTTTGACACTTTGTTATTTTTTATCGATTGTTGCTTTAGCTTTACCACTTATCTCTAATCACATATGGATACTTTATCTTTCTTCCTTTTTGGCGGGTGGATTAATATGGGCTGCAGTTGGGTTATGCTCTGCTCGACTTTCCGAAATTATGAGCGGCCATAATTATACTGCCTGGTGGGGTTATGCAACAACCGGCATATCAGCCTCTCAAGCTATAGCCGCTTTTTTTATGTCGTTTTTAATGGTCGAAGCACATGGCTATATGTGGATGTTTGCCATTGGAGCAATTGCTTATTGCGCCAGTGTAGTATTAATGATAATTAATTTATTTCTTAAAAATCCGACGTTACGAAAATGTTGAATTTAACAACTTAAGATAGACGTATCTTCTTTACAATTTTTGTAGTCTTCATCACATACTTCAACAGAATGATTATGGGGTAATTGGCACCTTTTTGAGAGTACCATTGCAACCTACATATATGTAGTAATAGTGAATTTTATATGTGGAGCGGTAAATCCAGCACTCACCATCCGTTTTAAATTTGACACTACCTACAGCAGGGATTTCTAATTTAAAAGATCCTTTTTGTTTTTTACCCGATACGTCACATTTGATACCAACGCCTTTTGGGGCTAATGCAAAGCTTTTATTTGACATGCTAATCCAAGGCGAAGAATTGAAAGACGCTCCAGAACTTGCTTTTATCGTAAGTGTATCACTGGGCCAGTTGCCAACGCTTGCATCATCATTGACTTTAGAGCAATTACTAATTTTGAGATCCTCATACGAGTTTAAATTTATAATTTGCACATTGGCATAGGAACTGGCATTGGCGGTGTTTGATACGGCAAGTGTCAACACCGTAAGGCTTGCAAATATTGCAATAACTAAAGATTTTATACTGGTTTTGTCTTTGGCCATTTTGCTTCTGCACCTACTTAACTTAAACTTATCTCTGTCTATCTATAACTATAGCATGAGTGGGAAATAAGCTATTAAATCAAGTGGATGTATTTGTGCACGGCCCGTTACCGGAGGGTCACCAAGTTCTGTAATTCATTAAGTCACTCGCAACAACCCCACATAAATCCCCTGCACTTCAACTCGGTCAGAAGAATATATCTGCGGTTTGTGTTGTGGATTGGAGGGCAATAAAGACAGGGTGCGATCGTTGTTGTGATAAAGACGTTTTAAAGTTGCTTCTTGCTGATCGATTAACGCCACCACAATCTGACCATCGTCAGCTGTGACTGCGCTTTCACAAATAATGATATCACCATCGTGGATACCCTCATCGATCATTGAATCGCCTTTTACTCTTAAAGCAAAACGATTTTTGCCGATAAACATACTCGCCACATCGATGGTTTCATTATCTTCAACCGCCTCAATCGGATTACCCGCGGCGATACAACCCATTAACGGTATGCTGCCCTCCCTGTGTTCAATGAGAATAATATTACGATGCCGATTGGGGGTTAGCTTAATATAACCTTTGGCCTGCAAGGCTTTAAGGTAGCGATGCACGACGCCTCGAGAGACTATACCAATCCCTCGCGCGATCTCTGCCGTGGTCGGAGGGTGCTGATTATTGCCCAGGTAGTCTTTGACAAATTGATAAGTCTTTTGTTCGCTTACGGTCAGCATGGCGTTCTCTCTATGTTCTCACGTGTAAGCATCATAACTTAGCCACACCACGCTAGTCAACTGATTTTTCGCAGCAATTCCCGCTAACAAGGCTCCCGCTCGCTTTGCTGTGGTCAGTGTGTGGCACTAAAACTTTTAAATCTTATCCTGTTGAAATTTAGATGAATTTTCGTCATATGTGAAATATAATTGCACATAAAATGATCTATAGTACAAGTATCATGTTTTAAAAAAATATACGAGGTAATTATGTTTAACTTGCTCATAAAGAAGACGTTTTTGTACTGTGCCACATTTACGGTGCTAACAGTAGGTTTCTCAAGTGTTTTTGCTGCAAAGTGTCATAACAACCTTACTAAGCCGTATATTGACTCATATCAAAAAGGCTATCCAATTTGTAGTTCAGGCTCATACACTATTACTGGATTACGAAAAACGAAGCCGGGAACTGATTTGACGCTAAATTTTAATTTAAGTAAAGGAGCAGGAGTCGTGGCGTTTACTGGAAAGGGTCGCGATTTTGCTATCACGAATTCATCGTGCATGAATAAGGGGTCCCGCACAATAACCTGTAAATCACCCAACAGTATATGGTTTGACTATGCAGCACATGGGAAAACTAATAATACTTATAACCTTAGAATCAAAAATCTGTCTAATGTCCCAGTAACAATCAAACTGTTAACTAAGTAAATTTAAGTGGGGGGGAATCAGTACTCTCCCCCATAACAATCCCTCTCAGGCTGTTGATAATTTCTCAATGACTTTCGGTTTATGATTTTCATCAAGTGCAACAAAGGTAAAAATGCCCTCTGTCACTTGCTGAGGTTTCTCACTGAATTTTCGCAACACCCAAACTTGAATTTGAATGGACATCGACGTAGTGCCAATTTTTAATAATTTAGCATAGCAACTCACAAAATCACCGACTTTAACCGGGGCAATAAAACTCATCGAATCGATAGCAACAGTGACGACTCGAGATTTCGCAATATTTAAGGCCAAGCTACCGGCGGCCAAATCCATCTGTGAAACCACCCAACCGCCAAAAATATCCCCACCTGGATTTGTTTCTGCTGGCATGGCCAAGGTTCTAATCATTAACTCACCGTGCGGTGAATCATTTGAGGAAGCCATCTGGACCTCTTTTTTCAAGATGGTGCCCATAAAATTTTCGAATTAAATAATCCAATGAAATTTTACCGGATCCATGGGTCATCAATAACGCCAACAATAGACCCCAATTAATATGTTGCGCTAAACCAGCCCAACCTTCCGGCATCCATAAATAATTATAAGAAATCACCGCAATCAGGTTGTAAATAAAGAATAAAAGAATCGTGATTCGCCCACCTAAACCCAAAACTAATAAAACAGGCAGAATTAATTCAGCCGCTGTTCCTAACACGGCAGCAGCCTCTGATGATAACAAGGGAACATTATATTCATTGGCAAATATCAATAATGTTGACTGCCAGGCACCAATTTTAACCAAGCCCGCTTTAAAAAATATCCACGCAATCCAACACCGTGCCAATAAATCAGCAACAGGTTGTAACCAGTCTAAGAGTATTAAAAAGGGGCGCAAAATCATTGCAAAAAATTTAACCATCTCGAAAATCCTTTCTCGCAGCTAATTTGTTCTATAATACCATAGATGTATACCATCATCTATTAAACAAAAGGAGTTGTTTATGAAATCTAATAAACTTGCCAATACTATAATGCTAGGACTGGTTAGTAGCGGATTAACGGTCGCCACTGTTGATAGCGCTATTGCTGCAGATAAAAAAGCAGAAAAGTGCTATGGCATCGTAAAAAAAGCCAAAAATGACTGCGCTACACCAAAACATGCCTGCGCAGCTCAAGCCACCAAAAGCGGTAGCCCACAAGAATGGATGTACGTTTTGAAAGGCAATTGCGAACGCATTGTCGGCGGCAAAACTAAGCCGAGCTAAACGCAATCCAGACAAGTGATAGGGAAACTAGATCGGAAAAGCAAAGCCCACGCATCTCGGTTAAAACCATAGCAATTTAGCGCAACAAATGATATCCTGCGGTGTTTATAACCATGACAATGGAACCTCTAAAATGGCTCAAAAACAGGATGAATTTTTTCAGCTAAAAGCCGATCTAGTCCCCCTGACTGTCCTTAAAATAACAAATCCATCAATAGAAGGCATTGCGCAACAGCTGAATATGACGGTTGAAAAAGCGCCTAACTATTTTCACCAAGCCCCAATGTTGATTGACCTTAGCGGTCTTGAGTCACAAAAGACACTAAATTTTGCAGAATTAATGTCAACACTCAAAGCAATGAAATTGGTCCCAGTTGCTGTTCGAGGCTTGACTGACGATAACGAAGCCAAGGAACATAACCTTGCGATCCTAAAAAAATCCTCAGAAAAAGAAAAAGCACCACAAAAAACCAATGCCTCAGCTAAAGCTGGCAAACCATTTTCCACCAAAATTATCACCAAACCTGTTCGTGCTGGCACCCAGGTCTACGCCAAGAACAGCGATCTCATTATTCTTTCTGGCGTGAATCCCGGCGCTGAGTGTTTCGCCGATGGCAGCATTCATGTTTATGGCCCACTGCGCGGACGAGCGCTGGCTGGAGTCAACGGTGACACCAATGCGCGCATTTTTTGTAAATCACTTGAAGCAGAGCTTATCGCTATTGCTGGCCACTATCAGGTAAAAGAAGATATTAAAGTACCCTCTTCAAATACCGGCATAGTTCAAGTATATTTAAATAACGAAAAACTTACGATTAACACGATATAGAGGGGATAAACGTGTCAAAAATTATTGTAGTCACATCAGGTAAAGGCGGCGTGGGTAAAACCACCACCAGTGCCTCATTCGCAACTGGGCTTGCTTTAAAAGGACATAAAACGGTTGTAATCGACTTTGATATCGGCCTTAGAAACTTAGATCTCGTTATGGGCTGCGAACGCCGAGTCGTTTATGACATTGTCAATGTCATCTCAGGTGAAGCGAATCTCAAACAAGCTTTGATCCGCGATAAAAATATCGAAAATCTTTATATTTTAGCTGCGTCGCAAACACGCGATAAAGATGCCCTCAGTGTCGAAGGTATTGGTAAAATATTAACCGAACTCAGTGAAACTTTTGATTACATCATCTGTGACTCACCTGCAGGCATCGAGAAAGGCGCCATGCTGGCCATGTATTATGCAGACTGTGCATTAATCGTAACTAACCCAGAAGTTTCATCGGTACGTGACTCTGACCGCATTCTGGGCTTGCTAGCAAGCAAAACTCAGCGCGCGGAAAAAGGTCTGGAACCAATCGAAGAACATTTAATCATTACTCGATATGCACCCAAGCGCGTTGCTACAGGTGATATGTTGAGTATCGATGACATTAAAGAGCTGTTGGGTGTACCTTTACTCGGCATTATCCCCGAATCAAAAGCGGTATTAAATGCCTCTAATCGCGGCGTCCCAGTAATTCGTGACAACAAAAGTGATGCTGGTCTTGCTTATCGCAATATCATTTCATATTTTCTCGGCGAAAGTAAACCTGGAGATGACGTCAAAGCAAAAGGTTTGCTCAAGCGACTATTTGGAGGCCAAAGAAATAAGGAGTTGGTATAATGAGTATTATTAACTATTTTAAACGCAAAAAATCTGCCAACGTTGCCAAAGACCGCTTGCAAATTATTATCGCTCAGCAGCGCACCGAAACGAGCACCCCGGATTATTTGCCCATGCTGCGCAAAGAAATTCTAGCGCTTGTAGTAAAGTACACACATACAGATATTGATAATGTGAAAGTAGATTTTCAGTGCACTGATAATAATTCCATATTGGAACTCAACGTACAATTACCTGAGAGCGCCAACATTACGATTTAAAAACGAAAAAGCCCCGACATTACGATTTAAAAAAAGAAATCTCCGGCGCTTGCGCCGGTGTCAAGAGCGATGGGGTTTTCAAAGGGGAGCTATGCAATGCTCCCCTTTGGTCGCCGCCCGCGCGAACTTGTTTTGCAGAGGCGAAATCTTATCAGGAAATAATCTCAGCCGCAAGCGGGCGAGTTATTGATAAAAGGGAGTTTATTATGGGTAAGACAGTCAGCGATCAAGTCATTCAAATTCTCAAAGATGCCGGTGTTTATCGCGCCTATGGTGTACCTGGCGATGCTACTGACTTAATGTTAGCCTCAATCCACAGCCGCAAAGATTTTGATTTTATTCTATGTCGCCATGAAGAAGGCGCCGGATTTATGGCAAGCGCCTATGCTAAATTAACCGGAAATATGGGCGTGGTGCTCGCTTGCCAAGGCCCCGGATCTGCTCATATGCTGGACTCGATGTATGATGCTAAAATGGATAAAGTGCCCATGTTAGTTATCACCGGACAGATTGAAAGCAATCTTATTGGCACTAACTCGGTGCAAGAAATCAATCAGATCCTTTTGTTTGAAGACGCCACTTGCTTTAATCGTGAAGTCAGAACAGCTGATAACTTAGTGGATGTTTTACAACTCGCGATTCAGACAGCCAAAATCAATCGAAGCGTGGCGCACGTTTCCATCGCAACTGATGTTCTCAGAAAACCGGCAAGAAAACGCATGCCAAAACCATCCGTCTACGATCTACCTTACAACGTCACTCCGGGTAACTCAGTGCTTTTAAAAGCAGCCGAAGTGCTTAACAGCAAATCCAACGTGACTATTTTATATGGTGGCGGTTGTCTTCATGCTGCAGACGAAGTGCTAAAAGTCGCAGGCTTGCTCGCCGCACCCATTGTGCATACAGTCAGATCTAAAGATATTATTGATAATAATAATCCACACTATGCCGGCGGTATTGGATTTAAAGGTTCAAAAAACGGCTGTCACTTTGTAAAAGATTGTGATGCGCTACTGATTGTCGGTTGCAGCTTTGGCTGGCGTGAATTTTATCCCGAAAACGTCCCAATTATTCAGATCGATCTTGACCCACAACGCATCGGCATCCGTTGCGAGGTTGAAGTGGGATTAATTGGTGATGCTAAACTCACGCTCAACCTGCTGGCTAAACTGCTAACCGATAAAAAATCCAGTGGTTTTTTAATGGAAGCACAAGCCGCGCATAATAAAGCGATTGAATCCCTCAACAAACAGGCCACCCTTAAAAGTAACAAAATAATAGACTCACCGGTTTTAACCAATATCATCAGTGAAAATTTGAGCGAAGATGCGATTGTCACCGTCGATGCGGGTACTGTCAGTGTATGGGCAAACAATTGGTTACGATTAAACGGCAAACAGCGCTTGATTGGATCGACAGAATTAGGCACATTGGGATTCGGACTGCCGGCTGCGATTGGTTGTCAAATTGAAAGGCCTAATCAACAAGTTGTAGCACTGTGTGGTGATGGTGGGTTTCAAATGACGATGGGGGATTTCTCAACCGCAGTCAAATACGATCTTCCAATTACTGTGATTATTTATAATAACTTTGCTTATCACTTTATTGAGCTTGAACAGATGAAAGAAGGTGTCGCGCAGAGCTACACAAAGCTCAATAATCCAGATTATGCAAAATTAGCAGAGGCCTTTGGTGGCGAAGGATTTTCGGTAACGGAACCCTGCCAGATTGAACCCGCTATTAAAGCCGCATTTGCATCGAAAAAACCGTGCATCGTTGATGTACACACCAATCCCGATGAATTGATTAAACCAAATAAAATAACGCTGTCACTGTTATCACACTTTGTCGAAGGAATGATAAAAACAAAATTATCTAAATCAAATTCATAATTAAATTGTTTAAGGAGAAACAAAATGAATAAACAAAAATATTATATTGTAAAATTAGTTTGCTTAGCACTGCTAATGGCATCAGCTAGCATAAGCGCGACACCCAAACAACTGCAATGCAAAACTGTCAGTCAAAATCCAAACAATATCCAGTGCGCCTACCAAGTCAAGGGCCAACAGATCAACAATCCAAGTTCTATTTCAAAATTATATGCCATGACCAACATGCCCTATGCGCTTTGCTCTAAAGCACGTTGCAAAATGAAATCTACGCACTCTGACTACGCAAAATGCATATGTGCTATTTATGGCATTCAAACAAAAGGCAAAAAGGCTAGCTGGCAAGCTGCTTCTGTGGGGCCAAAAATCTTTTATCGAAGCCGCGCAAGCATACGTCGCAATAAATTACACAAAGTCACTTCTAATTTTTCTATGGCGAATGCAAAAAATTTCGGAAAAAACGCTCATGCGACATGCCAATTCTCCAAACCGATGCCATGGGCAAATTGCTTTGGTATTAAATGCAAGGTTAAATATCTACAAAAAAATGGTAAGTCAATACCTATGGCCAAGTGTCGATGCCCAGTGGTTAAAACCAAACGCTTTATTTCAATTGGCCCCAAAAACACCGCACAATGCAAAACCTCGGATGGGATCATTTGGTCTGCTGCCACCAGCGGGCAAGGCGATAATGATGCGGGCGTGATGAAAGACATGTATCGACGCTATTACCCAGGATCAGCGCCTACTCACAACTAAGAGACCCGTCTTTGCGAGCCTGTTAGCGCAAAGCAATCCAGTGACCCGTCTTTGCGAGACGCGTTAGCGCGAAGCAATCCAGAGCCCCGTCTTTGCGAGACGCGTTAGCGCGAAGCAATCCAGTTTTATAATTGCTGGATCGCCGCAGTCATTTCACTCCTTCGCGAAAAAGGTGCGGATCAGTTCAGACCGGCCAATTTGCGACGGATCGCGCAAGCTTCTATCGCATCAGGCTACGATTAATGTTGTCTGGCATCGAATAATCACTACACAGAAAAGTCTGATTCTTGATAGTCATAAAAATCTTTTTAAAGAAGGAGTATTTTTTGAAACGCACATACATGAGAGACTTATTTTTTTCTATCATAACATTAATGATGAACAATCTTCCCGTTTTAGTAAGTGCATTATTAGCTAGAGAGAGTGTTAGCAGGCCAGTGTTTTTTTCTAGCATATGAGATAATATTTCTGCTTTATCATCATCAATATTACAGTTGTCTACACATAAATACTTTAAGTGGGTGTTGCCTGAAAGGGCCGTGCAGAGTGAATGGATGATCTCGTTTGTAAGCACTTGCTTTGACAAATTTAAGACTTTTAATTTTCGGTTATTATTTTTCAATTTCAGTATAACATCTGGAGTTAAGTTACTCATTGCCACCACCATTCAAGTCTCTATGAGAGATGTAAAAACATTTTTTTAATACGAGAGCAGAAAGAAAGTACTCATCTTATCATCTGTATAATCTCTGGTCAACGCTTAAGGCAATAATGCCTATCATGCGTAACTTCCTGATAGTACATGTTTTATTTCATCTGGCTGGGTGCTTACAGAGTTAGTTGCCCTTACCTGGGAGCAGATACAGGCGATTATAGGTTTTTGAAGGCGGGGAATGATTCGCTAGTTGTCTAAAATTAACTAGGCGTATCCGGTACGCCTAGTTGGGGTTGGTAATTATATGTTTTATATATGTTAATTTTCAACATTGCGTAAATGGACAGCACGCATTCTAACTGTGCATAGTGGCTATTTGAACAATAATAATAAACAAAAATAGTAAAGACCAATAGAGAGCCATTAGTATTATCCCAACAATATTCCAAGCATTGAGTTTATAATATTTTCGCTTACGCAGCAAAGGATCAGAAAATCTATTTATTCTAAATTGAAACAACGCAAAGATAATTCCAAATGATAGGTTACAGAAAAGAACAATCATAAACGGCAACATTAAAACTACATTTACAGAAAGTTCACTTAAAAAGATTGCAGAAAAATAAATAGGTAAAAGCAAAATCCAAATGGCTAACAAACCAAAAAATGCTTTTAACTTGCTAGCATAAATATTTTTTAACAACGGATAACCAATAAAAACAAAGAAAAGCGTCCGAAGTACTGGATTAACCTTTTTGCCAGTTAATTCTGCATAAGCTGTCCAACCTCTGTATAGCCAGCACCACATATAAAAAGGAACAAGCATTGTCATAAACAACACTTTAAATACGGAAACCTGAATATAACCAGTTTTCTCTGTAGTCTCATTTACTACTGCTTGCTCATTTAACATCACCAACCCCATCTGATCAATATATATTCAATTGTTAGCTATAAGAGGTGAATACTAGCAATAGAATTGTCCACAATCAAATCAAAAATGATTATGCTTTACATAACGTGGGGTTATCTTCTATAAAAACTCGCTTAAAATTCAATAAGATACCTTTAACTACGGGTCGTATCCGCGAAGCAAAGGTGGCTAATTGAACCTTACACTGATGCTGTGGATTGTTTGGTCCTTAGAGTCATCATAAACACAACTGTGCAAGGGTCTTTCGCTTTGCTGAACTAATTCAAGCATGCCATCGTCTCGCAGAGTGTAGTTCTCTTCAGACAATTCTACGTTGCCATGAGTCCACGCGATGCAGGAATAACAGTGTGTTTTATGAGTATGTGGCAAAGTTTGTTTAACATGCACATTTTCACGCGCTTTGGATTTATTAATAATTTTGTCTGTCGAAAAGATTTTATAATTTGGAAGTGGATCGCCATAAACATGTAATAAAATGGCTGCATCATCACTCGATTCAACTTTAAAAACAAATAAAACCAAACAAATCGAATCACTTTTTACAGGGCAAATGATGCGATTATAAGTTTCTGAAGGCGGGCAATCATTCGCTAGTTGACTAAAATTTATTTTGCTTAAATTTGGCAAGATCACTTTATCCAGTGTTTGCCAAGCGGATTCACCATTCTCAGTAATATAGTGATCTATGCTCTGACCCATCTGGGTTAAGCTCTGCTGATCTTCTGTGGTTAACAATGAAAATAAATCATTGGACTGCTCAACATCATTAGACATAAGGCCTCCTTACAGTTATTCAATAAGCTTTAACAATTGATCTTCGCTAAGAATTTCAACACCCAATTTTTGGGCTTTGGTAAATTTACTGCCGGGACTCTCACCTGCAACTACATAACTTGTTTTTGCCGATACGCTGCCACTGACTTTGGCTCCTAGCGCTTGAAGTTTATCTTTGGCCTCATCGCGCGTCAATGAACTCATCGTTCCAGTTAATACAAATGTTTTGCCAGATAAGGTGAGTGCAGTTGCACTATCGGTTTTAGCTTTTGGCCAATGCAGTCCATACTTTACTAATTTTTCAATTAATTCTATATTGTGTTTTTGATGAAAAAAACCTTTAATGTTCGCAGCAACAATGGGCCCCACATCGGAAACAGCAATTAATTCCTCTAAACTGGCTGTTTCAATTTTTTTAAGATCGCCAAAATGCAGCGATAACGTGCGAGCAGTTGCCTCCCCCACTTCACGAATACCCAACGCATATAAAAATCGTGCCAGCGAAGTTTTTTTGCTTGCTTCTATGGCTTTTAAAATATTATCAGCAGACTTATCACCCATGCGTGGCAATGCACTTAAAATATGGCGATTAATTTTATAAATATCGGTCACATCTTTTATAACCTTTTCATCCACCAATAACTCAACCAGTTTATCTCCCAAACCTTCAATGTCCATCGCTTTTCTTGAAACAAAATGCTTAATCGATTCTTTTAGTTGTGCCGGGCAATAAAGCCCACCCATGCAACGTGCCACGGCTTCACCTTCCGGTTTTATCACTTCGGATTTGCACTCGGGACAGATTTTAGGAATTTTAATTTGGCTTGTACCCTTGGGGCGTTTTTCTTTAAGATAGGATACCACCTCAGGAATCACATCGCCTGCTCGACGCACAATCACAGTATCGCCAACGCGAATATCTTTACGAAAGAGTTCATCAAAATTATGTAACGTCGCATTACTCACTGTGACGCCACCAACAAATACTGGCGCTAAACGTGCAACCGGAGTAATGGCACCGGTTCGCCCGACCTGAAATTCAATGGCGCGAACAGTGGTCAGCTTTTCTTGTGCGGGAAATTTATAAGCGACGGCAAAACGTGGTGCACGCGACACATAGCCTAGCGCCTTTTGTAACTCAAAATCATTTACTTTAAAAACCACTCCATCAATCTCAAAGGGCAGATTGTCGCGTTGATTAAATATCTGCTGATAGATTTTTTCAGCCGCTTTAATGCCTTGCGTCTTTTTCAATAGCTGGCTTACTGGCAAGCCCCAATCACGAAATTGTTGCATAACATCAAAATGCGTATTTGAAAGAGTACCATCCTTATGAAATCCAAGTTGATAAGCGTAAAACGCCAATGGCCGTTTCGCGGTTATTTTAGAGTCAAGCTGGCGTAAACTTCCAGAGGCTGCATTGCGTGGGTTAACAAAAGTTTTCTCATCACGCCTTTTTGCTTCAAGGTTAAATGCTTCAAAGCCTGCGATTGGCATGTAAATTTCGCCACGCACTTCTAACTCATCCGAAAATCCAGTCCCACGTAATTTAAGCGGAATTGCACTGATGGTTCGTACATTTTGGGTGACGTCTTCACCCTTCTCTCCATCCCCTCGAGTCGCGGCTCTCACTAATTCGCCTTTTTCATACATCAAGCTGATCGCCACACCATCAAACTTAGGCTCAACGGTATATTCAATTGATTTATCTGTTTTTAACCGAGTTAAAATACGTTGATTAAATGCTTCGAGCTCAGTCAGATCAAATACATTATCTAATGAAAGCATTGGGATTTTATGAGTGATTTCATTGAAAGACGACAAAGGTTTTTCACCCACGCGTTGTGTCGGTGAACTTGAAATGATAAGTTCTGGGTGCAGAGCTTCTAGGTGTTTAAGTTCATGGAATAGTTCATCGTAAATCGCATCAGCAATGGTAGGGGCATCTAATACATAGTAACGATAGTTATGCTCATCGAGCGTTTTACGTAAGGTATCTATTTTATCCTGAATGGATTTTGATGCTGACACTTTTCAACCTTTCACGTGACTGAGCCCTCGTTAATGAACGCTCATCTGTTGACCATTTTTCCTGCGGCGAATCGCGTCCTGGCTACCCATTATTAATTATCTACGAATAAATCCCGAGTACGAGAACCTTCAAAAGATAAATCTATTTCTTTACGCAGCGAAGTTATCTTATCCATACTTAATGCTTTATGAGAAGCATCTCGAATCTCTCCACCCAAATCTTCAGCCAATTGGCGCGCACAAGTCAGCATTTTGTCAAAAACTTCACGCGGACTATCAATTTCCTTTAACACCATATACAAGGTTAAACCTGGGCAAGAAAAATGACTCATCTTCGGCAAATCAAATGTCCCCGGTTGGTTAACCGATACCAAAGAGAAAATTTTAGCACCTGAGCCATTTTTATTTTCATGCATGTTAAATACTTTTGAATCACCGTAACGCAGACCATTTGATAACAGCGCTTGTAATAACTCATATCCACCAAATTGTTGACTGCTGGGTGCCATCACATGCAACACCACATATTCTAGTGTGGGTGCGTGTTGTGACCTAACCTCTGGCTGCGCTTTTGTTTCGAACGCATCTACATTTTCATCAATATCTGTGTTTAAACCCAATGCAGCATTTGCATCAACCTGCCGGAAAGCTTCATCTTCAGCAGCGTTAGCGTGAAGCTTCACTTCATCCAAAGGATTGCTGCCAAGTGATTTTGCAACAAGCTTCTTATCACGTTTGCGTTTGCGGGTTGTTGCTTGTCGGTTAGGGTTTCTGGTTTTAACCGCGGCGGTAATGATCACAACGATAAAAAGTGCAATACAGCTCAATAAAAACATTCTCATAATTACTCACCTCCATTGACATACATATAGCACATGAATGTTAGCCTAACATTCATGTGACCAACCCTAGGTTCCAGTGTGGATTCACTCCACACTGGAATCAAAACAAGTCACACTGTCTCCATCATATCTAAGGCTTGCTCCATATCAACCGCGACTAATCTTGATACGCCCGCCTCCTGCATGGTCACGCCCATCAAATGATCGGCAATTTCGATGGTGACTTTGTTATGACTAATAATTAAAAATTGTGTTTCTTTCGACATTTCTTTTACCAATTGGCAAAAGCGTCCAACATTTAAATCATCAAGTGGTGCATCAACCTCATCCAAAATAC
>CAXMUH010000150.1:0-2406 GCA_964196565.1 uncultured Legionellaceae bacterium
AGCTGGGAATCGCGAGGCAGCAGTAGGTTACTTCAAAAAAGCAATTTCCAACGATCCAAAAACTGTAGCATCCTATTTTGAGCTTGCAAAAATTAACTATGATGCTAATCATGTCGATACAGCCTACAAATATTATGGCCAATATGCAAAACTAGCTAAGCAGCCACTCGCCGATTTTTTTAAAGCCATGGGCTATAAAAAAGCTCATAAAATGGCTCTTAAAAAAAATGTGATCAAACCCGCCATCACCCAAAAGTCAAACATACTACCGGGATTAAATTTAAATTCGTTCACACAGGATTCAGATTCAAAATTACCCAAGTCACCCAGCCGTATTGCAAAGAAAAAAACTGCGGTTGCCAAAATCAAGGCACCAAAGCTACTCTCGGCCACAAAAACCAAGCCTAAGCATTTTCATATTCAATTTTTTGCAAGTGCCTCTTTACAAAGCGCTAAACAGTTCGTGTTAGATCATCAACTGCGAGGACAAGGATTTTTATCTATTTCTTCAGATAAGAAAAATGATGTGACCAGATACCATGTTGAGTTCGGCAATTATGCCGCTCACCAAGCCGCAGAAAATGCGATAAAAGCGCTGCCTGATGGGTTTAAAAACCTACAGCCGTGGATTGTATCTAGTTAGTATAGATGTAGCTCTGCCGGCCGGGAAGCATCCAGCGATGCTGGATTCATGCTTTATTCCCGGCCAAAAATAAATTTTTGACCGGGCTACGATACTTCCAATATCCCGCGGCGAATTTCCTCAATTTCATCTCGAACCTTAGCCGCTTGCTCAAACTCTAAATTCTTTGCATGGGTAAACATTTGTTCTTCGAGTTTTTTAAGCGTTTTTGCAAGTTCTTTAGGTGACATTTTAAGATATTCAATTTCTTTTTCTGCAATTTTTTGTGAAGCTGATGAGAATCGGCCGCGCTCACCGTGATCACGCGCGCCCTCTAATATATCTTTAATTTCTTTTTTAATTCCAGTTGGCGTAATATTATGCTTTTTATTATACGCTCGCTGGATTTTTTGACGTCGCGTCATTTCATCCATCGTTCGCTGCATGGATCCTGTGATGCGATCAGCATACAAGATCGCCCTACCCTCTACGTTACGCGCCGCACGCCCAATGGTCTGAATTAAAGAACGTTCGGAGCGCAAAAATCCTTCTTTATCCGCATCCAAAATAGCAACCAATGACACCTCCGGCAGATCCAATCCTTCACGTAATAAGTTAATACCAATTAACACATCAAATACGCCCAAACGCAAATCGCGAATAATCTCAACCCGCTCTACAGTTTCCACATCCGAATGCAAATAACGCACTCGCACCCCGTGATCACTGAGATATTCAGTTAAATCTTCCGCCATACGTTTAGTTAACGTCGTTACCAACACACGTTCTTTTTTCTTTTCACGTATTTTTATTTCTGAAAGTAGATCATCCACTTGTGTTGCCACCGGGCGAATCTCAATTTCAGGGTCAAGCAGCCCCGTTGGACGAACCAACAGTTCAACCACTTGATCACTGTGCTCAGCCTCGTAAACGGATGGCGTTGCTGAAATAAAAATAGCTTGTGTAATCATTTTTTCAAATTCATCAAAACGCAATGGACGATTATCAAGTGCCGAGAGCATTCGAAAACCATAGTTGACTAAGTTTTCTTTGCGCGCACGATCGCCTTTATACATCGCACCTAATTGCGGTATGGTAACGTGTGATTCATCAATCATTATCAATGCATTTGATGGAAAGTAATCAATTAATGTTGGTGGCGGCTCACCCGGTTTGCGACCGGATAAATAACGTGAATAATTTTCGATTCCTGAACAATATCCCAGTTCAACCATCATCTCGATATCAAACTTGGTTCGTTGTTCTAAGCGCTGATACTCGACCAGTTTATCTGCTTTATGTAATTGCGCCAATCTCTCTTTTAATTCTACTTTTACATGCTCAACAGTTTCTAATATTTTTTCACGCGGGGTGACATAATGCGTTTTAGGGAAAATCGTGACTCGAGGCAATTTGCGAACCACCGCTCCAGTTAATGGATCGAAATAACTCAAATTTTCAACTTGATTATCAAACAACTCAATTCGAACCGCATCGCGCTCACTGTCTGCCGGATAAATATCAATAACATCACCAGTAACACGATAAGTTGCACGAGCTAAAGCGATGTCATTACGAGTATATTGCATTTCAGTTAATCGATGCAGAATTTTACGTTGATCAATCAGCTCACCGCGAGATAAATGTAACACCATCGATAAATAAGCGTCCGGATCACCTAAACCATAAATCGCCGACACGGTCGCCACAATAATCGTGTCTTTACGTTCTAAAATGGCTTTGGTTGCTGATAAACGCATTTGTTCAATGTGTTCATTAATCGA
>CAXMUH010000151.1:0-8831 GCA_964196565.1 uncultured Legionellaceae bacterium
TGTGCTCTAACCAGCTGAGCTACATAGCCAAATAATCTGAGGTTGGAATTTTGGCCTTTTGGTTGTCTGTTGTCAAGCTCAGACCCTGATCAATTTATGAGCTAACTTTAAACGGTGAAATTAATGGCAATTGTATTTCTAAATGACAAGTATATTGAGGAAGATCGTGCGCAAATTTCAGTGGATGATCGTGGCTTGACCTTGGGTGATGGAATCTTTGAAACCTTAAAGGCGACAGAGGGCGAAATCCATCTATTTAAACAGCACTATACGCGATTAAAAAAATCAGCAGATTATTTTGGTTTTCCTTTTCAGCTAAACCAAGATCAAATACAAGAAATTTGCATTCAATTATTAGAGAAAAACAACTTAATGCAAAAAACCGCAGCGCTTCGCATTACTCTGACTCGCGGGCAAAGTCATCGAGGTATTGCAATCGATGATAACGCAGCGCCGACATTATTAATTACGGCGTTAAGTTTTCAAATACCCGAAGGTTCTATACGATTAATGGTAAGTCAGATTAAGCGCGGTTCATTTGCATTGACGTCAAAACATAAAACATTAAATTATTTAGAAAACATTATGGCTCGAAAGGCTGCTGTAGAACAGGGCTTTAATGATGCGTTATTGTTAAATGAAAAAGATGAAATCGTTTGTACGTCGGTTGCAAATATTTTTTTTGTAAAAAGTGAGGAAGTTTTTACTCCTGCTTTATCTGGCGGCGCATTGGCAGGTGTTATGCGTGCCAATGTGATTGCGAGCTGTATTGATAAGAAAATTACAGTGCATGAGACGCAAATTTCATTTGCTGATATTGGGCAATTTGATTCGTGTTTTATTACAAACAGCTTGATTGGGGTGCGCGTTGTGGCTTCAATTGATGCGATTAAATTTAATGATAAGCAGCTTCGCTGGTTAACTTAACTCAACTCTTTGCTAAGTTATGAGGTAAAGTAGAGGCTAAATGTTTTACAAGCTGTTTAGGCCTGTCGCGGCGATTAAACTATTATGGACTTTATTCCGAATTAGTGCTACTATTTAGGAATGAACTCCGAATTAGTTACTTATAACCGATTGTTAAATATGGATATTCCTGTTGGCCAGTCTGCTTTTTTATGGGGGGCGAGGAAAACAGGAAAATCTACCTATCTACGGGCGCATTTCTCGGAGTCTGTATATTATGATTTGTTAAAATCAGATCTTCACCAAAGGTATACTAAGGAGCCTTATCTCTTGCGAGAGGAGGTGCTTGCTCTGAGTGAGGGTCAGTTAAGTCACCCAATTATTATTGATGAGGTGCAAAAGATCCCCGCATTGTTGAATGAAGTCCATTGGCTTATTGAAAATACCAGTGCATATTTTATTTTATGTGGGTCTAGTGCAAGGCAGTTAAAGCGTGGGGGTGCCAATTTGTTGGGGGGGCGTGCGTGGCGATTTGAGTTCTATCCATTAGTATTTCCCGAAATTCCAGATTTTGATTTATTGCATTCATTGAATAATGGTTTGCTACCATCTCATTATTTGCAAAAAAATGCTTCTCGATCATTGAATGCTTATGTTCATGATTATCTGAAAGAAGAAATTAGAGGCGAAGGACTTGTTAGAAATTTACCAGCGTTTTCTCGATTTCTTGATGCTGTTGGGTTTTCTCATGGTGAAATGACAAACTTCTCGAATATATCAAGAGATGTGGGAGTGGATTCAAAAACTGTAAAAGAATATTATCAGATTTTGATTGATACGCTATTAGGTTTTTTTATCTTGCCGTTTTCTAAGCGTATTAGCCGAGACATTATTACTGCAACGCCGAAATTTTATTTATTCGATGTTGGTATTGCTAATTATTTACAAAAAAAGAAAATCATCGATTTAAAGGGTATTGATGCAGGTAATTTCTTTGAGCAATTTATATTGTTAGAGTTAGTAGCTTATCGTGGATTAAAAGAATTACATTTTGATATTCAATATTGGCGAACTAGATCAGGTTTAGAAGTGGATTTTGTGCTTAATCAGGGTGAGATAGTTATTGAAGTGAAAATATCAAGCCAAGTTAGGAAGGCGGACATTAAGGGTCTTATTTCTTTTGTTATAGATTATCACCCAAAAAAAGCATTTGTTGTATCACAAGATCCCAGGCCGCGTAAAATATTACTTGATGATGGATTGGAGATTACAATTCTGCCGTGGAAAGAATTTCTAAATGTACTTTGGAGTGGTTCATTGATTCAATGAGCCTGGATTTCAGACATTAAACCGAAACAGCATAATATCGCCATCTTTTACTCGATAATCTTTGCCTTCGAGACGCCACTTGCCAGCATCTTTTGCGCCTTGTTCACCTGCATATTGAATAAAATCATCGTAGCCAATGACTTCCGCGCGAATAAAACCTTTTTCAAAGTCGGTGTGAATAACGCTTGCAGCTTTTGGGGCGGTGGCGTTATGTTCTATTGTCCAGGCGCGAGTTTCTTTGGGGCCGGTAGTAAAGTAAGTCTCTAATCCTAATAAATGATAACCCGCACGAATAACCCGATTTAAACCCGGTTCTTCTAAGCTCAAGCTTTCTAGGAATTCCTGTTGTTCTGCAACATCCAGCAGAACGATTTCTGATTCAATGGCCGCACAAATGGCGACAAGATCTGAACCTTCTTTTTCGGCATATTGTTTAACACTTTCTAGATAAGGGTTATTTTCCATACCATCTTCATCCACATTGGCGATGTAGACTGTCGGTTTTAATGTTAAAAATTGATAGGTATTTAAAATTGCTTGGTGTTCGAGGCTCACATCTAAGCTGCGTAATGGAAGCCCTTTATCTAAATTTTCTCGGGCAAGCATAAATATTTCCAATTCTATTTTTGCTTGTTTGTCACCGCGCTTAGCGTCTTTTTGGACTTTATAAATAATTTTATCGAGCGTTTCTAAATCTGCAAGCGCGAGTTCGGTATGAATTACCTCAATGTCAGCTAACGGATCAATTTTCCCTGCCACATGCGCGATGTCATCATTTTCAAAGCAACGTACCACATGTGCTATGGCGTTGGTTTCACGAATATTGGCGAGAAATTTATTGCCTAAGCCTTCGCCTTTTGAAGCCCCTGCGACAAGACCCGCGATATCAACAAACTGCACGGTGGTTGGGATTGTTTTAGCAGATTTTGTGATTTTAGAAATTTTATCTAAGCGTTCATCTGGCACACCAACGACACCTATGTTAGGTTCGATGGTGCAAAATGGATAATTAGCCGCATCAATTCCGGCTTTGGTTAGCGCATTAAAAAGTGTTGATTTGCCGACATTGGGAAGACCCACAATTGCGCATTTGAAACCCATAACCTTTATCCTCTATTCTGAAGGGTGAAGTGTGCGCATGGCTTTATTAAAGTCGCCGCTGACAAGATCGGGCAGGGCGCTTAAGCTCTCGCTAATTGATTGTTGAATAAGTTCATAATCGTGATTGGAAGGTCTGCCTAATACATAAGGTGTGACTTTATCTTTGTGCCCGGGATGGCCGATACCAATTCTAAGTCGATAGAAGTCTTTTGTGTGCAAGTGATTTATAATATCTCGTAAACCATTATGGCCACCATGACCGCCGGTTTCTTTGATGCGAACTGTTCCTGCGGGAAAGTCGAGTTCATCGTGCGCAATTAAAATTTCATTAGGTTCTATTTTATAAAATTTAGCCACAGCATTTACGGATTGCCCCGATTCGTTCATGTAAGTAGTCGGTTCTAAAAGATAACATTTATTGCCGTCAACAGTGATGGATGTAAATAAACCGCGGAATTTATTTTCAGGGCGCAAGGTTTGTTGAGATTGTTCTGCTAATTGCTCGATAAACCAGGCGCCGACATTGTGTCGTGTATTGGCATATTCAGCGCCAGGATTTCCAAGTCCGACAATAAGCTTAATGTGGGCCAAAGTCGATTACCCTTTAAGATTTTGGTTCTTCTTTTTTGGTTTCAGATCCGGCTTCTTCTTTCTCGCCTTCAGCCTTCTCACCCTCAGCAGTTGCTTTGGCTTCTTCACCCTCTTCGCCTTCAGCTACTTCTTCAACAGGTTCTTCTTCAACCTTCGGACGATGAATGCTGACCACACCAGGGTTGTTCTCTTCACTAATTTCAAGGGTAGGCTCAATGCCTTCAGGAAGTTTTATATCCATTAAGTGAATGGAATGATCCAGTTCAAGATTGGTGGCATCAATTTCGATATATTCAGGAAGTTTTTCGGGAAGACATTTAACTTCAAGCTCATTCATTAAGTGAGAAACTACGCCGCCATCTTTAACGCCTGGGCACTCTTCTTCACCTATGAAGTGAAATGGAATATTCATGGTAATTTTCTCACCCGCTTTAATGCGTAAGAAATCGATATGCATAATGTGAGTCTTAGTGTGATGACGCTCTAAGGTTTTAAGCACCACTTTTTGCGCTGTGCCATCTATCTTAAGGGATAGAATATGAGAATAGACTGCTTCGTTCTTAAGTGTTTTCATCACCTCATTTTGCTTCAGGGTGATGGATTCTGGCGTCTTGCCAGCGCCATAAACCACAGCTGGCACCATGTTTTTGTGTCGTAAACGGCGAGTCGCGGCCTTGCCTAAGTCGGTACGGGCCAATGCGTTAAATTCAAATTCGGTGCTCTGTGACATTGTTTTCTCCAATAATTCAATAGCTTATTCTTAACTGCAGCCTAAATCCATTTTGGCGCTAGCTTTTGGAATCACGCATTTTACTGCTCTTTGCAAGGAAATGCCATCAATTTCAGCAAATTTGGCTAACTGCGTTAGCCAAATTTGCTTCCTGGTATGTGATGCGGCGTTCGACGTGAACTCCCCCTTAACAATCCCCCATCGCGCGAGGAAAACCAATAACTTGCTAATTAATTTCTGGGGTCTCCTGTAGTGGTGATTAGTCTAGAAACATGGAGGAGACGGACTCCTTCAAATTAATGCGGCTAATGGTTTCCGCTAAGAGCTTGCTCAATGAGGTTTGACTAATTTTACTACAATCTGTGGCCTCTGAACGTAGTGGAATAGTGTCAGTTACCACAATTTTATCCAGTGCTGATTTGTTGATATTTGATATGGCATTGCCAGATAGAACTGGGTGTACGCAATAAGCAGACACGGTCTTGGCGCCTTTTTCTTTTAAGGCATTTGCTGCTTGGCATAAAGTCCCCGCAGTATCGACCATATCATCAACAATAATACAGTTGCGGCCTTCGACATTACCAATAACATGCATTATTTCTGCTTGATTAGGTCCTGGTCGACGTTTATCAATAATAGCTAAGTCGGTGTCATTTAAGCGTTTTGCAATGGCTCGAGCACGAACTACACCGCCAACATCGGGAGATACCACGAGTGGGTTGCTAAATTCTTTTAAAAGTTGGTGTTGATCGATCATCGACATGCTAGCGTAAACATTATCAACAGGTATATAGAAGAAACCTTGGATTTGGTCTGCATGTAAGTCCACAGTAATCATGCGTGAGAAGCCAACAGACTGAAGCATATCGGCCACAACTTTAGCAGAAATAGGTACACGAGCAGAGCGGACGCGTCGATCTTGGCGAGCATAGCCAAAGTAAGGAATTACCGCAGTAATGCTGGCAGCAGATGCCCGGCGCAATGCATCACCCATTAAAATCAACTCCATTAAGGTATCATTAGTGGGATAACAGGTGGATTGAATAACAAAAATTTCGCGTCCGCGGACATTGTCTTTAATTTCAATACGAATTTCACCGTCGCTAAATCGATTTACCAGCGCCTTGCCAATAGGGATATTAAGGTGTTCAGCAACCTTTTTTGCAAGCTCAGGGTTAGCGCTTCCGTGGAGAATGCGAATGTTGGATTTGTTTGACACAGTTATTCCTTGGTAATTGATCTGGCGAGTAACTTCTGCTCTGAGTTTACATAAATTTATGACAGATGTGAATGGTTGGTGTGAATAAGGGGGGCTACGCTTGGACCCTGTGGGTAAGTCAGTTTGTAGCCTGGTCAACTTGTTGGCCAGGTTTTATTTTCCCGGCCAGCTACCGCTGACCGGGCTACGCCTGCGAACCATGTTCGCGAAGCACAGCAGGATAATTCCAGAGAGTTTCGTTGGGCTTCATTTCATTCAACCCAACCTACGAGGCTCGGTGCCATGACGGGATGAGCATTGTGAGGCGATTTTACGCGCAAGATTGCCCGCAAATAAGTACCAACATCCAAAAAGCAGAAGACTCTAATGGCTGGGGTGCTAGGATTCGAACCTAGGATGCGGAGATCAAAACCCCGTGCCTTACCACTTGGCGACACCCCAATGCGTTTGATCCGCCATATTAGCAGTTTTGGCAGATGTGTCAATGTTCAGCAATTCCCGCTTGACGATCCTCCATCGCGCAAGGAAATCCCAGCTTTTTAGTCTCTACAAAGCCCAGTTTTTGATCACAATCTTGATTTTAAGGTTGTGACCTTGAATGTTTAGAGTACGTGGCAGATCAAATCGTCCGATATTGATATAATTAGAAAAAGTCACCGCCCAGCCTTGCTGCCAGAGTTTGACCAAGTGGCCATATTTGTCATATTTGCTCTTACTTGCACCATTTGCACTTAAGCCGCGCACCCAGTATTTGAGGTTAGAGATTGGGATGCTCCACCCTAAGCGCTTGTTCAGTAACGATTCAGCTGAGGCGGCGCGTAGAGGTTTTTGCTTGGATTCCTTTAAAGTGACGTGGCCAGCTCTACCTTTTATAAGGAGGCTGTATATATTAAGTGAGCTATTAATTTGGAGGCTGTAATTGCCTCGGCTCTGTTGCCAGCTGTAGTTTGCAATTTCTACTTTTTTATCATGTTGAATGCTAAAAGCACCGTTGATGTTCCACTTATTAATTTTTCTTAGCTCGTTTGTACGCGTTTTAGCAGATTCTTGATGAAATTTTTGAGGCCCCTGGTTTGGCAGTTTTAGGCTAACACAACCGCTTAAAGCTAAAATGCTGGTAGATATGATTAGATTTCGAAAAATTTTAGCCCACATCAGCATCACACTCCTTTAGATTCCCTATTCACTTGATTATGGCTTATTTTTTGTGATTTGTGTAGACTGATGCGTTATGAAACTCCCACTACCATTACCTGAAGCAAGCAAGCATAGCGAAAGTTTAAAAGCTGTGATCATTGATGAAATTGCACAAAAAGGACCGATTTCTTTTCAGCGTTTTATGCAGATGGCGTTATATCAGCCTGGGCTTGGATATTACAGCGCAGGTGCGCATAAACTTGGTGAAGCGGGAGATTTTATAACTGCTCCAGAATTATCGCCATTATTTTCTTGGTGCGTGGCACGTCAATGTCAGCAGGTTTTAGCTGATATGGAGCATCCAATCATTTTAGAATTGGGGGCGGGCACAGGTATTATGGCATTGGAAATTTTACGTGAGCTTGAACGCTTAAATACCCTACCTGAAAAATATTATATTTTAGAGGTCAGCGCTGATCTAAAACAAAGACAGCAGCAACTCTTTGCTACAGAAGCGCATCAGTTTTTACCGATCATTTCATGGTTGGATCAATTACCACAACAACCAATTAATGGGGTAATTGTTGCTAATGAAGTTATGGATGCGATGCCGGTGCATCAATTTGAAATTAAATCAGGTATCCAAGAGCGCTATGTAGGATATAAAAATAATAATTTTTATTGGACTGATGATAAAGCAAATGAAGTTTTAAAAAATGCAATTGAAGCTTTGGATATTGAGTTTACTGAAGGTTATCGTTCAGAAATTAATTTATTATTGAAGCCATGGATAAAAAGTTTATCTGATACTTTAGATAAAGGATTAATATTATTAATTGATTATGGTTATGTGCGTTCGGAATATTTTCACCCCGAGCGTCACATGGGAACGTTGATGTGTCATTATCGTCATCATGCACATGACAACCCATTTATTTATCCAGGAATTCAAGACATCACCGCACACGTTGATTTTACCGCAGTCGCACAAGCGGGGCATGACGCACAGCTGGAATTGTCAGGGTTTACCCATCAAGCCGGTTTTTTGGTAAATTGCGGATTAATGGAGTTTGTCGATGCTAAGTTGGATATCACTGAAGGATATATAATAGCCCAACAAATCAAGCGCTTAACTTTGCCGGGCGAAATGGGGGAGCGATTCAAGGTGATAGCACTGTCCAAACAGTATGAGATGCCATTAATTGGTTTTTGTCAGCTTGATCAATCCCATAGATTATAGATATTCCGCAAAAATTATTTTATTTGAATGATAAAATCAAAAGCTTACCTATTAGTGATCTCATTAGGTGCAAAAAAAATGTCTATAGTTTACCTATAGAAGCAATACTGGCGGGGCTATGAGCAAGAAAGATGTAACTTATCTTCAAGTGAAGTCTATTGCGGATAAGATCGTGCTAACCGGCGATCGCCCAACAATTCAGCGTGTCTATGATTTACTTGGTGTTGTTGCAACACGCGACCAGATCGCGCACTATCTGCGGCAGTGGCGTGATGAACATAAAGATGATAAACCCGATATTTCTGAGACTATGACTCAAGCCGAAGTTGAAAAATTGATTCAGGCCCGCACCGGTGAATTAAAGCAATCACTTTCTCTAGTTCGATCAACGTTAGAGTCAACAGCGGATGGGATTATATTAGTAGATAATGATGGTAAGCTGATTGATTTTAATAAAAAGTTTGTTGAAATTGCAAAACTTCCTAAAGATGCCCTGGAAAAAGGTGAGGAAGACGTTGCCCTTGGTAGCATCATTAGTCTATTTGAAAACCCACAAGAAATTCTTGAATTAATTGTTC
>CAXMUH010000152.1:0-3625 GCA_964196565.1 uncultured Legionellaceae bacterium
GTCATGATATTAAGTTTCAGTTGAGTTAGAATTGTCCTGAAATGCTCCCGCATTCCTTGGCTCATGTAGGACTCATTCTTATTAAGCTTATATGGCGTTAATGCCTTTAGAGATGCCTCCATATGATGACTCCCCATAACCCCTTCTCCACCCCAATATGATCACCAGATATAGATAAACGAATAACTACTGTATAACGAAATATATCCTGGAAACTTAAAATTAGCAACAATTATCTTCACACAAGCGCGCAAAAATAATTATATATAATCAGTTAGTTATAGCGAAAGCGGTGTGCCCTTTTTTGCGGTCAAGATCCTCAAGAACTTTTTTCACTTTTGCGTTAGATTTTACTTCCCAAAACTTAAGTTTTGAGTTATACATGCTTTACCTTGTAGATATTTACAGGCATTGATTTGGTTTTCCTTTTAATGAGATTACGCCATGAAAGATGATGATTTCGATGCTTTGGACGATCCTGCCCATGAAAAGTCTAACTTATCAGACAGCACAGACGACGAAGCAAACACACCCTCACGAGATAAGGCTCGCCAAGCCAAAAATAAACGTCGCCAGCTCGATGAGTTACTCGAAGAAAAACAGCTGCGCCAAGAGCTAGATAATTTTGATGATTCCCTAAATGCTCAGGGGTCTTTTTACGACGATGATATTTTTAGTGATTATTATAAAAATCGTAAATTAGATGATAAGTAATTATGAGAGTGGACGATGCCAGCATTAACAGAGGCGGTTAAGCCAACAATGGTTGCCACAACCTCATTAGCACGACGTCGCTCACCCATAAAAAGGCTCCATTCCCCATGGTTGATGTGGGCAGTCGCTGTATCGTTTGTATTTTTTCAGTTTTTCCTGCAATTGTCTTCAGGTGTCATGGTAAACCAACTCATGAAGAGCTTTCAGCTTACAGCACTGGGGGCAGGCACCTTAGCAAGCAGCTTTTATCTGGTTTATGTGATATTACAAACACCAGCCGGGATGTTAGTGGATCGCTTAGGCCCAAGACGCTTACTGGGTGGCGGTGGCTTAGTCTGTGCCTTAGGGTGCTTACTATTTGCTTTGAGTCACGATATTACGTTAGCTTTGTTGGGTCGGTTATTAATGGGGGCAGGCGCATCATTTGCTTTCGTCAGCTCTTTGTATTTAGTCGCGCAATGGTTTCCAGAGCAGCGCTTTGCCATGATGGTAGGACTTGCAGAGACCGTTGGCATGCTCGGCGTATTGGTGGGAAATGTTTATCTCGCTCATCTATTACAACAATCACCCTGGCGCGACGCCATGTGGGTTTCCGCATTAATTGCGTTAATCTTGGGCGTAGCTTGCTACCTAATCGTACGCGACAAACCTGATCACGATGAGCTCCCTGTGGTAACGCCCAATACCACCAAACAATTTTGCAAGGATGTCATCTGGATTGTAAAACAGCCGGGATTATGGCTGAACGGCCTTTATGCAGGATTGTTATTCAGTGTCATAACCGTTTTTGCAGCCTTATGGGGCTTGCCTTATTTAGCCTTATCACAGCATGTCTCCTTATCTAATGCTACCTTTGAAATTGCATTTGTATTTGTCGGCATGGCCATTGGCGGACCTATTATGGGATGGATTTACCCAAGGCTAACCAATAAAAATCTATTTTTATGCTTAACTGCACTATCGACAGCTTTCCTGTGCTCCTGGATCATTTACAAAACTCCGATGAGTGCTTGGTTAATCTCATTATTATTCTTACTATTGGGTATAGTCTGTTGTAGCTATGTATTTAACTACTCGATTGCCAATCAAGTGGTGTCAAAACATATTCGAAGCACAAGCATTGGCTTTACCAATATGCTTGTCGTGATAACAGCACCCCTTTTTCAACCTGCCATCGGTTGGGCGCTTCATGTCATTTCTCATAGCAAAATGCCCTCTGGTCAAGAAATTTATTCCATCAGCAATTATCACTGGGCACTCAGTATTATCCCGGCAGGGCTGATAATTGCCGCCTTAGTTGCTTTATTTTTACCAAAAACTTCGAGCACAATTCGCCACATTACAGAGAGTAACTTATGAAAGGTTGGATTTTATATAGTAAAAAGCAGAGTGAGCTCGATGATACTGATCATAGTGTTTGCCGTTTACTAAATGCCGCAAAAGAAAAAGGTATCACTCTTGAAGTTTATAGCCCCAGTCAGTTTGAATTGATTGTAACCCGTGAGGACCGAAAAAGTATCTTAATGGATGGGCAACCCACACCTTTACCTGATTTTTTAATCCCTCGCATGGGGTCTAATACGACTTATTTTGCTTTAGCCATTATACGTCAACTCGAAAAGCTAGGTGTTTATTCTTGTAATTCCTCTGCAACGATCGAGACTGTTAAAGATAAACTGCAAATGCATCAGCTGCTCGCACAAAGCAATTTACCGACACCAAAAACAATGTTGGCAAAATTTCCTATTGATACTAACGTAGTAAAAAGAGAGATTGGCTTCCCTCTTATTATTAAAAATATTACTGGCACTGAAGGAAGCGGTATTTATTTATGTGACAATGATGAAAAATTTACTGATTTGATGGAGCTCATTTACACTAACAACAGCAAAGCTAACATTATCTTACAAGAATTTGTTACTCATAGTAAAGGAAAAGATTTACGAGTATTTATACTTGGGGGCCGTGTTGTTGGTTGCATGAAACGCTTCTCGGAAACAAGCTTTAAGGCAAACTATTCGCGTGGAGGTAAAGTTGTACCCTACGATCTAACACCAGAAATTGAGTGGCTTGCCACAGAAACTGCACGCCTGGTGAACTTGGACATTGCAGGTATTGATTTATTGTTCCATCAAGAGGGGTTCAATATTTGTGAAGCCAACTCATCTCCTGACTTTAAAGGACTTGAACTCGTAGTAGGTGAAAATATCGCTGAACAGATTTTAGATTACATTATGGTTAAAGTGAGCGGTCATATACCTTAACCAAACTTAAAAGGAAAAAACAGATGTGTCGATTTGTTGCTTACCTTGGAAAAAAACCAATTATTCTAAACCAAATTCTCGACAAGCCAGAAAATTCACTGGTCAATCAAAGTAGGCGAGCCAAAGAAGGTAAACTGGGATTAAATGCTGATGGTTTTGGCATTGGTTGGTATGATCATCTTATTGATCAAGAACCAGCCCTATTTAAATCTATACAACCTGCCTGGAATGACCCGAACTTGAAATATATTTCATCTAAAATACGTTCAAACTGTTTTGTTGGCCATGTGCGTGCTTCAACCGTGGGTGATGTCAATACGTTTAATTGCCATCCTTTTACCCACCAAAATTTTCTATTTGTACACAATGGAACAATTCAAAGTTTTGATAGTATAAAACGTCGATTACTAGGATCACTGAATGATAAACTCTTTGAATTAATTAAAGGGCAAACCGATTCAGAACATTTTTTCGCCCTACTAATGGATTTACTCTATCAAAATACAAAATCTTTTAAGTTAAAAACCATGAAAGATGTCATGTTACTTGCTATAAAGAAAGTAACTGACATGCAGAAAAAATTACTGAATCATTCCTTTTCTCGGATAAATAGTGTACTGACGAATGGAGAACAAATGATAGCTACA
>CAXMUH010000153.1:0-1826 GCA_964196565.1 uncultured Legionellaceae bacterium
TAGATAGCCATGAAGCCTTTTTGTTAGGAAAAAACTAAAGCCTTCTTACCTTTTCGTCATTTGTGCCTACCCCAGGGCACCTCGCCGGAATGACAATTTTATAAGCCCTGCTGGTATTGTGCGTTGGTCGATACCGTGACCATCTCTTGCAACTGAACACCTGACTCCTGCACCCCGTTCAACACATTTTCAAAGTGATGAAGCAATTGGGTTTTATCTAGTTTCTCTTTCGATCCGCTACCGATGTCGGTTAGATCAATAAAAAATTCGTCAAACAAGTGCGAAAAGTCGTTAACGGCATCAATATTCAAAAATTGCTCATGATTATAAATACTTGGGTAACCGCCCTTCTGTTTATCTACCGCAAATGAAATACCTTTCACATTAGTAATAGACGTGGCTTTTTCACACTTCAGCATGCAGCCGTCTTCAATACTGGGCTTTTTACAGCCGACTGTTTGCTGAAAGAAACACTGCCGACTGGTCATCATTAAAATCGGGTGGTATATGCTGTAAAGCAATTTAAAGTGTTCGGGGCGTTTAATATTACGAATTTGATTTTGATTGATTTCGTTAGAAATGAAGGCACCCTTGCAATCCAGGTCTTCTTTCAGGGTTAACAACGCATAGGAATTAGTGGTATTTAAGAATGGTCCTGCTATCCAGTCAATACTCATTTCGAACGCTTTGTAAGCGATACCGGTATTATTAGTGACGATAGTCTTTGGCCGAACTTCTTCGAGTACTTTAATGGCCTCTAGATAATCTTTACCAATGAGTACTGCAGGAAACCAAGGAATCAGCCTAGGATTGTCTAAAAATATGTCAATGTACACTCGGCTGCCTACTTTAAAGCTTTCTGGCAATTTAAAATAGACATCGGCATCTGTTTCATTTGACAAATAAATGTCTTTTACGTCTGCAATTAAAATGGACATCTTTGGTTTTTCTTCGATCTTGGCATGCTGGCTTAACGGGGCTATTTCAACTGTCGGAATAACCGCTACCGAACCATTTAGTAGAAACGCCAGCTTATTTTTTAGCGAGGTCAATTCTCTAAAAGGAATATTTAAACCTGCATCCAGACCTTCGAAGTTAAGGTCTTCAATATGGTACCCAGAGTTATTGAATGATTTAAACCGTTTTTCGATGGCGGCCCGATCTATGGAGGATTGCCCCGCTTCAGTTAAAGTCATGTCGGTTTGAACGGTAAATATCAGATCTTCAGTATCGTCATCGTTTAAGGCGTCTTCTGTAACAGTTGCGTTTAACGTTAAAGGCGCATCTAATTCTCCAGAAAAACTCAATTGAAGCTTTTGCTTTTCTATACTCATGTATTTAATTTTTTTATCTACAAGAACCCCTATCTCATTTTTTTCTTGAGATAACTCTTGCTGTGCTTCCTGGATTTGAACAACCGAGATAGCATTACTTTTTTCGTTGGCATGTGTAAAACTATGGTCGCGCGGGTTATCGATAAACATCGACTTTTTCATATCACCTTTTAAAAAAAGGTTGGTAAAATTCCGATTAAACACCTTATATAGACTTGAATCGTCATCCAATAACTTACCGGTTTCAACAAAGGTATTAATTTGTTTTCGCCAGCTATCAACCACAGTATGCACATACTGCGCGCCCTTAATTCGTCCTTCTATTTTTAAAGAGTCCACACCAGCATCTACCAGCTCGGGTAAATCAAAATAGGCTGAATTGTCTTTTAAGTTAAGCGGGAATTTATTGCCGGTGGCTGTGGGTTCATATTCATCACGGCAAGCCTGACTACAGCGACCACGATTACCGGAGTTACCCACACTGACCGAGCT
>CAXMUH010000154.1:0-36311 GCA_964196565.1 uncultured Legionellaceae bacterium
TTCTTTCCGTGCAAGGCAAAGGTTCTGGCGCGGATATTGCTGCCAGCATTTTTGGTGGTATCATTGAATTTAATGCCGACCCATTAAAAATAAAATCATTGCAAGTTAAACCGCCTATTGTAGTGGTTTATTCCGGTCAAAAAACAACAACCACTGAAGCGCTTAAAACCATGTCTGCACGCCTTACTGATGAGCCCAACTTTATTAATGATCTCATAAATAAGCTCGGTAAACTTTCACTTGAAGCGCTAGCTGCAATTAATGCTTCTGATTGGCCGTTACTCGGTAAATTAATGAATCAAGCGCAATTGCAACTAAAAACACTGGATGTCAGCACAGCAAACATTGATAACATCGTTGAAAAACTGCAACAACAAAAAACAATTTATGGCGCCAAGATTTCTGGTAGTGGTTTAGGTGATTGCGTCATTGGTTTGGGGGAATTAAACCAACCTTTATTTGCTGATAATCAACTGGCGCTTAGCATTTCACAGCAGGGAGTTGTTAAATGTTAACAAAACAAGCTATTGTTAATCTTATTTTAAAAGATCAGAAATCAAACCCGCTTGAAGAAGCTTTTGCCTTCGCGCCTTCAAATATTGCATTAGCTAAATATTGGGGTAAACGCAATCAAATACTGAACTTGCCAATGAATTCAAGCTTATCAATTTCTCTCGCTGACAAAGGGGCGAACGCTCAAATAAAATTATCAGAAAAAGCCCATCAAATTATTATTAATAAGAAAATTCTCGATTGTGAAAGTCCACACACAAAGCGATTAAACGAATATTTAAGTTTATTTAATCATTATTACCAGTTAGAACTCAGCGTTAATATTCCACTAGCAGCAGGACTCGCCTCTTCCGCCGCAATTTTTGCATCCATTATTCAAGCCTTAAATAAATTGCATCAGTGGCAGCTAAGTACACGTGAACGCTCGATACTCGCACGCCTTGGCAGCGGTAGCGCATGTCGCTCAATTGAAACCGGCTTTGTAGAATGGAATATGGGCGTCGAAATTGATGGCATGGACAGCATAGCCCGCGCCTTATCAAATAAATGGCCAGATTTATGTGTCGGTTTACTGGTGTTTGACGACAAAGTAAAACCGATAAGTTCAACCAAAGGCATGCAACTGACGGTTGAAACCTCACCACTTTACAAAGCCTGGCCGAAAGCTGCAAATAAAGCAGTTAGCTCGTTAAAGAATGCGATTGCAGACCAAGACTTTAATTTGTTAGGACAGGTCGCGGAAAATAACGCACGCGCGATGCATGCAACCATGCTAAGCGCTGACCCCGCGCTGATTTATTCAAACGAAACCACATTGAAAACCATTAAACAACTTTTGCAGCTGCGTCATCAAGGATTGGATGTGTATTTTACTCAAGATGCTGGGCCCAATTTAAAACTCTTATTTTTACATAAAGACTCTAATAACATTAAGCAACATTTTAAAGACGTTGAAATTATTCAACCGTTCAACCAAGGATAACAACTATGCCTGATAAACAAAAAGTAATTCTAGTGGATGAGAATGATAATCCTATTGGCAGCGAAGAAAAGCTTGTGGCCCATCAACAAGGTTTATTACATCGTGCTTTTTCGGTGTTTGTTTTTTATCAACATGATGATGAGCGTGAACCCGAATTGTTATTACAACAACGCCAAACCGATAAATATCACTCCGGCGGCATGTGGACCAACACGTGTTGCAGCCATCCGCGTCCCGATGAGCAAACCATCGCCGCTGGTGAAAGACGCCTATTCGAAGAAATGGGAATCAAACTAACACTTCAAGAGATGGGTGGCTTTCACTATATTGCCGAGTTTGACAATGGCTTAACAGAAAATGAATTGGATCACGTTTTAATCGGTTTTGCCGAAAATAAAGATGTGCCGTTTAATACTAAAGAAGTTCAAGCCATTGAATGGATACCGATCACCGATTTATTAAATGAGTTAATTGAAGATCCAAAAAAATATACGCCTTGGTTTGCACCTGCGTTGGAAGTGGCGTTGAAATAACGAAGGCCGGAATTAATTTTTTTACGCACCACCTGAAGTAGCCCGGACGACTTGTCGGCCGGGAAGCATCCAGCGAAGCTGGATTCATACTTTTAATCCCGGCCAAAAATAAATTTTTGTCCGGGCTACACCTAAAACTAAACCGCGTTGAGTATAATTCAAAGACAGGTTGTACCCTTAACAATAATACGCTACTATTACCGAGTTTTTCAGCCTGCACAACACCCTATTATTAAAGGACAATTAAACCTAAAGGAGGCAGCCAATGAGGACGCCATCAGAAATAAAGTATATGCCTGTTGCCACTGATGAAACTGATGTAGATACTTATAAAACTACTCAACTAGAAACTCCTTTACTTTCAACAACAGCCATCTACTTAATTCCACCACAAGAGCGATTAAAACAATTTAAAATTCAGTTCTATACCAAATCCGGTCGCGTTATTAATATGCTGGCAATGGTCAATCAGGGAATATTCGCCGGATTATTAGTGGCGACACTTGCCAAGCTTACCGAGCGTGGCTATGTCCCCATAACACTCGTGCTAGCACCTCCGGTTGCTTTTGCCGCATTTCGTGGTAAAGATTTACTGGTTTACTTTTTTAATGAACGCAATTGGCGCGCATTAGCAGATCAAACCACTTGTGAGTTGATTCATGATTTAATGCCATGGCGCTGGAAATGGGATCATAAAACAGATCCATCATTAAATTGGTTAGCTAATCATTCCCTAGGCATTATTAATACCCTCTTTGTCATTAATATGGCACTTACTTTCGGCGGATTAGCGCGAGTAAGTTTACACTCAACCAATGGCGCCGCAAAACTTGCCAGTGATCTTGGTTGGCATTGGCTAGCGGATAATGTTTTTGCGAATATTTGGGTGCAACTGCCGCTTATTGTTTCTTCTTTTTTAGCTAATTTACTCGGCTTTGGAAATATGCATCGTGGTGGAATTCAAGCTTTAGAATTAATGCTTACTGATTTTTACCAAATATTTTGTCCGCAAACTATTTATCAAGAATATGGAGTCGATCAAACTAAAGCTGTGTTCTCACACTTTACTGACCTGATTAATACTGATGTTAATTATAGTGGTAAAAACACAGAATTAAACCAGATCAAAGCTTGCTTTGAACCTGACACAGGTTCTGATCCCATGCAAAAAGTTTCTGAGTACTATATAGCAAAGCAAACGTTATTAGAGCCATTAAAAGAGATTAGCCCGTCTTTTTTCGAGCGATCGACCACTTGGCTATTTGGTGTTGCAGCGCTTGCTGCGTGTGGTGTCGGCTTTTGGAATTTTTTAGATATGCCTGAGGTGATCAATGAAGGCATTCCGGATGGATACAAAATCCCCGAGATATGGTTATCTGGACTGGGTATTATGTGTTATACATCAATTATGTTATTAGCCAGCTCAGTCTATAAGCCAGTTAAAGAATTCACTGCCGCCGCCTTGTTTGATCGCCATCAACCAGATATTGATTACTACGATCATAAAACTCATCGCTATAACACCGGGTTTGCACTAGTTATGTGCCTGATTGGCGCATTACCGAATATATTCCAAGCGCTGTTAGCGAAAGAAGGCCTTTTATTAGCAGTATTTGCCGCTTACGCTTCCTTTAATACCGAAATCCCCGCAGTTTCGTTTCGTTATCATATTGTTTCTATGCTAAAAAGTATTGAGGAGGATACCACTGACAGACTAGCATTAGGCAACTCAGGCGCCACTTTATTTAATCAGCTTATTGAAAAGGGCGAAGTGGATGAAAAAGAAGCGGCGAATTTTGTTAGTTTGCATAGCGGTAACTGTGAAGTTTAGGTGAAAAAAAATTTGAATCATGCTGCGCATGATGCTTCCCGGCCGGCACACAGGCCGGGCTACATCTCAAGCGTGTAGTGAGGGCCGACCGGGCTACGTACCCATCGCGCCCATCAACAACATGCCCAACATAAAAATCGGCAATGCTGCAATCGCGCTGTCAAAGCGATCCAAAAAACCACCATGACCGGGTAAAATGGTTCCGCTGTCTTTAATACCAAGCTGACGCTTTAGCATGCTTTCGAACAGATCGCCCACCACAGAAAATAAAGCCACGATCAATCCAAGAAGACCCAAAGCAAGCATTTGTGGCCACGGCATATGACGGATAAATCCGATAATAAATGCCACAATTACGCAGGCTACTACACCACTCACAAATCCTTCCCAGGTTTTATTTGGGCTCACGCGTTCGATTAATTTACGCCTTCCACAAAATCTTCCGACAAAATAGGCGCCAACATCAACTGACCAAACCAGTATAAATGCAATTAACAATAATACTGGACCGATATTCGTACTGCCTTGCAGCATATTCATAGACAACCAAAATGGCACCAACATAAGAAATCCTAAGATTAACTTAGTGAGTTGATGTCCAACCCCAAGATCGCCTTTATGTTTGGCGTAAACGATGATCGAAACAAATGCAAATAGCCAGACGACCAACGCGAGCAATAAAAAATAGATAAATGGTATATAAAAGGTTAACCCCAGCGCCAACACAATTAAAACCACATAGGCAATACGAAAAGCCATATGTGAAATACCAGAAAAAGCACTCCACTCCCAAGCACAACCAATCACAATAAGGGTAGATAAGACCCAGAACCAGTTATAAGGTAAAAATAAAATCGCCACAATAAAAAGCGGCATTGCGATCAATGCGGTTAACATTCTATGTTTTAGCATACTCATCTACTTGTTGTGGTGTTAGACCAAATCGCCTTTGACGACTTTGATAAAATTCAAGCGCCTGATCAATAACAGACTCATTAAAATCAGGCCAATAAACTTCGGTAAAAAAGATTTCGCTGTAAGCCAGCTGCCAAAGCATAAAATTACTAATACGCTGCTCACCGCTGGTTCTGATCAAAAGATCTGGCGAAGGCAAATCACCTGTCGATAAATGCTGTTGTAATCGCTTTTCAATGGTTTCAACGGATTCATCTCCAACCGATTGATTAGATTGAAAAAGCTTTTTGCTGGCTTGTGCTATATCCCAGCGGCCACTGTAATTTAATGCAATCACCAGAATAAGCCCAGTGTTGTTTCGCGTTAACTTCTCAGACGCTTGCACCTGAGCCAACAACGGCGCATCTAAATATTGTCGATCACCAATTATTCGTAATCTGACATTATTCTCATGCAACGCGACCGAGTCACGTTGCAATGACTTTAACATCAGTTTCATTAAAAATTGAACTTCCGTCGGCGGGCGCCCACGATTTTCTAAGCTAAAAGCAAATAAAGATAAAACTTCAATGCCTTTATTGCCACAATACTCAACGATGCTTTTAACAACTTTAGATCCGACACGATGGCCAGCAATCCGAGGTAATTTTCGCTGCATTGCCCATCGACCGTTTCCATCCATAACGATGGCAATATGTTTTGGTAGTTGCCCCATTAACACCCTCATTTTAGGGGGTCAAGACTTGACCCCTTACTAAGATAATTAGATTACCATTAGATCTTTTTCTTTTTTGCTGACCAGCTCATCCACTTCAGCAATATATTTATCGGTTAATTTTTGAATACTAATTTCGGAGCCACGCAAAGCATCTTCACTAATTTCCTTCGCCTTCAACAAATCTTTAACATCTTGATTGGCTTCACGGCGGGTATTACGAACCGAAACTCGAGCTCGCTCACCTTCATCGCGCACTAAGCGCGTCAAATTACGGCGGCGCTCTTCAGTCAATGGCGGCAATGGTACTCGAATCACCGTACCTGCTGTACTCGGATTTAAACCTAAATTGGAAATCATAATGGCTTTTTCGATTGGGGAAACCATGTTTTTTTCCCATGGTGTTACCGTCAACATTCTTGAATTTTCAATGGCAACGTTTGCTACCTGACTCAGCGGGGTCTTATTACCATAATAATCCACCATGATATTCTCAAGTAAGCTTGGGTGTGCTCGACCCGTTCGAAGCTTAGTTAATTCATGAGATAATGATTGAACGCTTTTTTTCATTCGTTGTTCAGCATCTTTTGCAATTTCATCTATCATGTTTACTTACCCCGCATCAACCACAGTGCCTTCTTCAAGACTTGATACAACACGCATCAATGCACCGGGCTTATTGATATTAAATACTCGAAGTGGCATGTTATGATCTCGACATTGACAAAATGCCGCTAAATCCATAACTGCAAGCTCTTTTTCCAAGGCTTCTTGGTAGGTTAAATGCTTATAAAGTGTAGCACTACTGTCTTTTGCAGGGTCTGCTGAAAAAACACCATCTACATTCGTCGCTTTTAAAACGATATCGGCATCAATTTCAATGCCACGCAAACTGGCCGCTGAATCGGTTGTCACCAGTGGATTACCTGTACCGGCTGCAAATAATACAACCCGATTCGACTGCAAATGATGAATCGCTTTACGACGATTGAAATGATCGACACTACCACTCATTGGAATTGCAGATAAAATTCGAACGGGCAATGATATTTTTTCTAGCGCGTCACGTAAGGCAAGCGAGTTCATTAATGTTCCTAGCATGCCCATATGATCACCGGTGATGCGATTGATCCCGGCTTCGGACAAAGCCTGGCCACGAAAAAAATTACCACCCCCAATCACAATGCCCACTTGAACACCCATTCGGTGAACCTCAAAGATCTCTTTCGCCAAGCGATCAAGGACCTTGGGATCAATTGTAGAAGTTCCGTCTCCAACGAGAGCTTCCCCGCTCATTTTTAATAAAATTCGACGATATATAGGTTCCGGGCCTTTATCCATTAGTCTTTCCCTTGTACTTGCGCCATGACCTCATCAGCAAAATTTTGTGTTTCTTTCTCGATTCCCTCGCCTACCTCAAAACGCACAAAGCTTTTAATTTTGGTATTGTGCTGCTTTAGCAAATCAGCAACCGAGATGTTCGGATCCTTCACAAACGGCTGACTCGTTAGGCTAACTTCTTTAAGAAATTTGTTAACGCGTCCGTCAATCATTTTATCTATAATCGCCTGTGGTTTACCAGACTCTTTTGCTTGTGCTGCAAAAATTTCTCGTTCTTTGGTAATCAGTTCTGGTGAAACGTCTTCTGGTGTTAACGCCAGAGGGTTGGTTGCTGCGATATGCATAGCAATATCTCTGGCCAATTCCTGATTATCTGTATCTAATGCGACGACTACGCCAATCCGATCACCATGCGAATAGTGACCAATACAGCCGTTGCTTTCAATATATGCCACTCGACGTAATTGGATGTTCTCACCCAGCTTGCTGATTAACGCTTGGCGAGCAACTTCAAGTGCTTGACCATTGTCTGTAATAGCTAATGTGGCGGCCACATCTTGTGCTTTATTTGCTAAGCCTAAGTTTGCAACTTTTTGCACAAATGCATTAAAGCTTTCATCACGTGCCACAAAATCAGTTTCGCTGTTCACTTCAAGTATAAAAGCTGCACCATTTGCTGCATCTTGAGCAATTGTCACTTTACCTTCCGCTGCTGTTTTTCCAGCACGTTTGGCCGCTTTCGCTTCACCGCTTTTGCGTAAATTTTCGATAGCAGCTTCAATATCACCGGAAGTTTCTTGCAATGCTTTTTTGCAGGCCATCATTGCAGCGCCTGTTTTTTCACGAAGTTCTTTTACCATTGCAGCTGTAATTGTCATATTCCCCCCACTTGTCTTGAAATGCCGCACTGAATTGCGTGCGCATTAATTATTTGCTCGTATCTACCGTTTTTGCTTTAGACGGCGATGCTGCTTTTTTCTTGGCTTCTGGCTTCTTGGCTGCTGCCTTTTTGGCTACCGTTTTTTTTTCTGCGGCTGGCTTTTTAGCAACAGGTTTCTTTTCCGCTGGTTTCTTTTCAACTACTTTTTTAACGGCAGCTTTCTTGGCTGGTGCTGTTTTTTTCACAGCAGGTGCCTTTTCTGCAGCCGGTTGTTTTACTTCTTCTGTTTCTGAAGCTTCAGCTGCTTTTTTAGTTACAACTTTTTTCTTAGGTTTCGCTTCAACGACAACTTTCTTTTCTTCTTCTTTTACTTCAACCAATTCTGCCGCACCACGTGCTTCAATAATCGTATCAGCAATTGCTTTACAGTAGAAACGAATTGCACGCACCGCATCATCATTACCAGGCACAATATAATCGACGCCCTTTGGATTTGCGTTGGTATCAGCGATTCCGATAATTGGAATGCCTAAGCGTTTCGCTTCTTGGATCGCGATTTTTTCTAAACCAACATCTACTACAAAAATAATGTCTGGTAAGCTACCCATATTTTTAATACCCGATAAATTGGCATGCAGCTTATCTCTAGAGCGAACCATATTCAGGATTTCTTTTTTAGTGCGATCTTCTAAAGCTTCTGGATTCGCTAAAATTTCATCAAATTCTTTTAAACGCTTAATCGATTGACGAATTGTTTTATAGTTCGTCAACATGCCGCCCAACCAACGATAATCAACATAAGGCATACCCGCCCGAGTGGCTTCTTCACGCACGACAGTACGCGCAGCGTGCTTGGTGCCGACGAATAAGATTTTGCCACGCTTGGTCGCAACGTTTTCGATAACACTTAATACTTCGCGAAACATGGGCAATGTTTGCTCAAGATTGATAATATGAATATTGTGGCGGACACCGTAAATATAAGGTGCCATTTTAGGGTTCCAATACCGTGCCTGGTGGCCAAAGTGAATGCCAGCCTCCAGCATTTCTCGCATAGTTACTTTTACGCTCATTTTGTCTTCTCCGAGGGTTTATTGGGCTTCTAAGCCCCTTCCACTTGCCCCATAAACCTAACCAGCTTGCGCCAGCACCCTAGGCCATGTGTACGACAGGTGTGTTATTATTGTTAAATTAAAGTGCGAGTTCACCTCGCACGCCGCATCGAACCAGGAAGCAATTCATGCTAACGTAGTTAACTGAAATTACTGAAGCAAATAGTTGCTTATTCCAGCGTTGCTTTATACCATAGTCAGCCTACTAGAACAAGCAAGGGGCCTTTTTATGGGCGTATCGATCAAAACCGCTGAAGAACTCGAAAAAATGCGTATTGCAGGGCAATTGGCTGCAGATGTATTAGATATGATCGAGCCACATGTCAAGACTGGGGTTACCACCGATGAGCTAAATACCCTTTGCCATCAATATATTACCGAGGTCCAGCACGCAATTCCAGCGCCTTTAGACTATAAAGGCTTTCCCAAGTCGATTTGCACCTCAGTCAACCACGTCATCTGCCATGGTATACCTAATAATAAGAAACTCAAGGAAGGGGATATCATTAATATTGACGTCACCGTCATCAAAGACGGCTATCATGGCGATACCAGCAAGATGTACCCCGTAGGCGAGATCGCCCCGCATGCTAAGCGCTTGATTGATGTGACTCAAGAATGCCTCTATCTTGGCATCGCCATGGTAAGGCCAGGTGTTCGCCTTGGCGATATTGGCGCCGCGATTGCCCACCATGCGGAAAAGAACCACTACTCGGTGGTCCGAGAATTTTGCGGCCACGGCATCGGTAGCACCTTTCATGAACCTGAGATTCAGGTACTTCACTATGGCAAACCCGGCACCGGCCTGATATTAGAACCTGGCATGACCTTCACCATCGAACCCATGATTAATGCCGGCAAGCGCCAGATGAAACTGCTACCTGACGGCTGGACCGCAATCACTAAAGACCGGCGCTTATCCGCGCAATGGGAACACACTATGGCTGTAACGGATACCGGCTTTGAGATTTTTACCTTACGAAAAGGTGAGCTTGGGCCCACCCCAATCACATCATAGAAGTACTAGACTTGCTCGCTTCAGCCTCAAACCGATCAGCATCTTCTGAAGTGTAATCTGGCTTGCTGCGAATTTCATCTAACTTTTCCACAATCAGGCCACTTAATTGAGCAGGGCTAAGCCCCACCAACTGATCAGGTTTATAACCGTGCTCAATAACCAATTGCCGCCGCGCTGGATCCAGAGAATTTACCAACTGCCGTCGTCGCGCAAACATTCCTCGAGCTCGCGCTTGAATTTTTGTCGCAGCAGCAGCATGATGCGCCTTTTCTTGCGCCACAACAAATGCATCAATCCGTGTTTTTAAATCAATTGCAGGGAGCAAGTCTGTAACCTGAGCCGGCTGACGAGTATAGGGATTTAGACCTCTTATTGATAATTCATGAGTGATCTGCGCACGATCCATCACCACATCTGAGCTTCCATCAAAATGGACTGGGTCTGTCATGATCTCACCACTGAGCAGGCAGAACATGTCATCTGGTATGTTACCCGCAGGAAATTTAATCGCATCTAAGCGTTGTTGATTCGGGCTCGCCTCTGGCCTTGGGGGAAGCCTATCCCTAATGGCTTGCATTATTTCTTGTACGTTTTGTGGTCGCATAGTTCACCTATTATTTAATAATTCCTCAGCATCCATTAGCAATCGCCATCCTTTAGCAGTAACGACAAAGGCACTCCACTTCGAGCCGATACACCAATATCCATTATGAAGCTGTTTATATTAACCACACACTCATCCTTAAGAACTTGCATGTGATGAACATTAAAGCTACAGAAATAATAGTAGCAGATAAAGATTAAAAAAATATTAACACGGGAGTAAATATACCTAAAAAAATATCCAGTCAAATCAAACGGGCTTTAGGTTCGGCAAGGTCTTGTTGAATCTTAACGATTTCATACCTTACTTGAAAGGCCTGCGCTATAACCTAAAGCCCAAACTTTTTAATATGATGTTACTCTTACAGTATCACCAATTCGTAAAAAGCTTTTACTTAACCAACGTGCTGCAGCTGGTTTAACCCGTATGCAACCGTGGCTAGCATTATAATTTGGAACGTTATTCGATGCATGCACCGCATAATATTTACTAAAGAACATACAATAACCCATCCATGCTCCACCATTTGGTCTTGGATAGCGACCAGAGCGGCAACCACTGCCACCTTTGCGACTAATTCTAAACGTACCTCTTGGTGTGTAGCACGTACCCCTTTTACCACTACAACGATGCGCGCCACCAGAGGCTTTACCACTACGAACTAAATGGCCATTCCGGTAAGCATACCAACGCTTATGACGCGGACTAAATACAAAAACGCGACCACCGCGGTTAATTGTTTTGCGAGACTTAGCCTTACTTGCAGCAGCCAATACAATTGGCGCAGCACTTTGCGTTATCGTCAGACTTGATTGGTCAAATGAAGAGAGGTTGCTGGCATAAACGCCAGGAAGAAAACCAACCAGTCCTCCAACTAAACCTACTAACACTAACCCTTTCATAGCTATCTCCGACACAGTAGTTTGTTTCTGTGACGTATGTAGCTCTACACTCTACTTGCATACTTCTTCTCATACTCTCATATCTAAACTATAGCGCATAATTCAGGGGGAAGAGGTATTGGCTAGCTTATTGAATTTATTTGAAAATTTAATCAGGCTTTCTATACAGCTGAATAATGGAAGCCGAATTATACCCCTTCGGATTTGCAGCTGGGGCGTAGCCTCACCAGCATGCTGGCCAGGTTTTGGTTTTGTTGATTAACTAAACTTTGACCAGATTGCTGTGGAGATAAGGCTGATTTATAAGGTACCGTCGCAAATTTAAATTTATTCAAAAGGCGATATTTCCCTAGGCAAACTTACGCCGCAAGTGCATAAAACTGCTCATAGACAGCCATATTTTCTGAATTTTTGTGCTGACCTTTGTGCAGCATGTGATGTAACTCGATTCCAATTAATGTCGCGTTGGCACAATGAAACGCCTTAAAACCCATCATTGCTTTAGTGATTTTTTTAATAAATCGGTGATCCTGGTCAAGGATGTTATTTAAATATTTAATCTGCCTAATTTCAATTTCCTTATTCTTGGAACTAGTGTTATTAATTGATTTTAATGCAGCATTATTGGATCCACTTTTATCGATGGTTATTTTTTCAGGTTTTCCTGAGCATGCGATAGCCTTATTAAAAAAGCGTTTTACTGATAGCTCATCACGATTTTTAGAAAGCATGAAATCAATTGTTGCCCCTGCTTTATCAAAAGCACGATAGAGATAACAGCATTTACCTTTAATGCGAATATTAGTCTCGTCCATTCGCCAACTGTTGCCAATTTTATTTTTTTGACGTTTAGCAAATTCAGCTTCGAGTTTCGGTGAATACTTAACAACCCAGCGGTTTATCGTTGAATGATCAACCGTAATGCCACGCCCAGCCATGAGTTCTTCAATATTCCGATAACTCAATGCATAGGCGAGATACCAACGAATTGCCATTAGTATGATAATATTTTTAAAATGCCTTCCTTTGAAGCTGATCATTGCGTGGCCCTTACGATATTTTAGACTAAAATCATACTAGGCTCATAGAGTTTGCGACACAACCATATTGAAAAGCTAAACCCAAGGTTAAGGGTAATGCCCTCTAGAGCTATTTAGTAGCAAGGACTCTAAGAAGTTTTGTCTTTTTGAGACGGAATATCCGCAGAACCCCAATATTGCTGCGCAAATTCTTTAAATGTTAGCGCGGCAGGAGATAGTAATTTTCGATGGCGGTTAACAATATAGACTGTTTTCTTTATAGGAAACCCGTCTACATTTAGAATTGAATATTGTTTGTTGATCAGCTCTTTATCAAGAATATTAGTCGATACAATAGCGATACCAAGACCTGCAGAAACCGCATACTTGACTGAGTCACTGTTATTGATTTCAATGACGTTACAGGTTTTTAAATTAAAGTATTTTTCCAAGATTGTTCTTGAGTTGGAGTAGTGTTCGCCAGCGATGAGTGTTTCTTTGGTCAGGTGATCGATGGAAATATTTTTTATTTTATTTAATGGGCTCTTAACTGGTGAGATAAAGACGGTATCGTAGTTAAATAATACTTCTGAATAAAGCGGAGCCTGTTTCGGTGCTTTTCCGGTAATTGCCAAATCGACAGTATTAGCTTGCAGTTGTTTTAGCTGATCAATGCGATTAAGTAGCTTGATGTCAAACTCAATATTGGGGTGTAAATCAAGAAAAGCTTTAATCATTTGAAAAATTTGTTTTTGCGAACCTGTGGATAGCGTGAGAGTTATTTTGCCGCTAAGCAGTCCGCGTAAGCTATCCGCCTCAGCTCCTAATGCTTCTAGTTGAGATTGTATGTTGTGTACTTTTGGTAGGAGTTGCAGAGCTACGTTGGTCAGTGATGTCTTCTTGCCAACTTGCTCAAATAATTTTAGCCCTAATTGCTGCTCCAAATTTTTTATTTGATTGGATACGGCAGGCTGAGTCATATTGAGGTCTTTTGATGCGTGGGTAAAATTTAAATGTTCTACTACGCTTAGAAAGATTTCAAGCTGTTTCAACGTGATATGCATACTTAATCCTCGACCAAACCATAAGAAATACTTATCTTAACTATAGTATATGAAAATTATTAATTATGGTTAATAGCTGCCATAATAATCCCATAAAGCAAATTATTTAATAACTATTCAACTAGTTAGGTATAAAATGAGTAAAATAATCCCTGCGAGCCGTGAGGATTGGCACCTTAAAGTATGTGTGGTGCTATTGGCTTTTGTCACGTGGATGTCGCTTAATATAGCCGTGCCAGCTTTTGCTGACATTGGTTCTGCGCTCCACGTGACAAAGTCAATTTTGAAAGAGACATTGTCGATCGCATTACTTGGGTTTGCAATTTTACAGATACCCTTTGGTGTAGCCTCGGATCGGTTTGGCCGTCGCCCTGTATTGATTTTTAGTTTGCTAGGTAGTTTAGTTGCATCAACCATACTGTGTTTTTCTACTAACATTATCATGTTTATGCTAGGTATGTTGATTCTGGGTTTAAGTCTAGCTGCAATTCCCGTCTTGGTGTTTGCTCCATTGGTTGATAGGTTTACAAAAAATACGATCGTAAAAGTGTATTCCTGGATAGCGATTGCCATGACTGTAGCGCCTTTTGCTGCCTTTTATTTGGGGGCTGAAGTTGATCATTTTTTTGGTTGGCACTATGTGTTTGCATTTTTATTTATGATTATATTGGCAACATTATTGCTTTCTTCTAAATGGTTTCATGAAACAAAAAATAAAAGAAGTTCAAAAATAGATTATCGCCAATTATTAAAATCACTGCGAATGATAATATCGATGCGAGAGTTTTGGCGCTTCACTTTGATCTATTCACTCATCGGTGGATATATGATTGCTTATTATGCTTCACTAACCTTTTGGTATTATTACCAGTTCCATATGTGCTTGTTGGATGTATCCTGGATGGCTTTGCCCCCTATTGTTGCTTTTATTGTTGGCAGCAACCTTACTAATTGGTTTGTGGGACGTATCTCTGCTGAAAACTTAATTAAATATAGCTGCATAGCTTTGGTTTTTGTCGCTATTATTCCATTTTTTCTAGGTTTATTTTTCCATCCCACTGCTATTTTAGTGGTTAGTATAGTTTCGTTGTTCTTTTTAATAAGCGGATCTATTGTTCCACTTTCGAATTCAATCTTAGCGCACAAGCTGCGCTCACATATTGCGATTTTGCCGGGATTTCTTTCAGGTATGCGTTGTGTAATGGCAGCGGTTTTAGTGCCGATTATTGGTGCTGTTACTTTTCATACCTTTTTGCCCTTGGCAATAGTGACTTTTGCCGTTGCTCTGATTGTAGTGGTAGCCTATTTTGTTTTAGCAACAAGGCCCAAGTCCACGCACTAAGATACGGCTTTGTTTCCTTACGTTGCACTGAGTCTCCTATCATAAAATTCAGGCGCAACGATAACTTACTGGCATTCCGAACTGTGTCATTTTATTTAAAATCCCACAGCCAATTATAGATTCCATTTTTTGTCGCACAATATCTCTGGAATGCAGTACACAACCTAATATTTTTTTATAGCGCTGAATTGCTAATTCAAAACAGTTGATCTGTTTTGATAATGGTTCAACGCTTTTGCAATCATGTGAAAATCTATCCGTCAATTCGCTACCATGAATAATATGTTGATTATCTACGGCTACATGTAGTTTCCGCCAACTACGCTTTCCTGATAGCTTATATTTCTCTTGGTGCCATTCACCTCGCCCAAATCGCTTTAAACCCGTAGAGTCAATAGCAATCGCCACTACATTTTCAGAATCAACCTTTGTTTTTTTGTAGCGAGGTGAGTTTAATTTTAATGCCACTAGGCGTTTTGATAAGCAACTAAAGTCGGGTGACTTCACGCAGCAAACTGGTCAAGTTTTAGTTAATCAACAAAACCCCAGGTTTTTTTAGACTTTTCCCCGGCCAGCGGAGCCTGTCACGCGCGAAGCGTGAGGGCTGGCCGGGCTACGCAAGAGCTTCCACCAAACATTATTTTCCCTGGATCACGTTATTTAAACTCGCCTCAGTCTGTGGCCCACGCAATGCTTTCACAATTTTGCCGTTAGGGTTAATTATGATTGTGGTGGGTACCACATCAATCGCACCCAATTTAAGATAATCACCTGGGTCTTGTTGCAGCACCGGAAATTCAAACTTTAACTTATGCACTAAATTTCTTAACTCGTTAACTGGCAGCGAATCATAACTCACCCCCAACACCACAGCTTTGTTTTTATGTTGGTGATAAAACGTATTCAGTACTGCAATTTCACTTATGCAACTGCGACACCACTTGGCCCAATAATTAATAATAATCCACTTACCACGATACTGTGAAAATTGAATTTTTTTGCCGCTGGTCTCATAAAAAGTTGGCTCGCTTTGCGTGCAAGCGGTTAATATTAAAATTAAACAAATAACAATAAAATAACGTAATTTATTCATGTGGCGCTACGCTTTAAAGAACTCATCATCGCCTCATAATCTTTTGCCATCGTTGGTCCTTTATGAGGATAGGATAAAAAGGCACGCAAATTGCCATTGGGATCTAACACCATTATTTCATTACTGTGGTTAATCATATAACCTCCATTGGTGGATTTCACTTTGGTAAACACCACATTCAGTTGCTGCGTCAACTGTCTTAATTCTGCTAACGTGCCACGAACACCAACAAAGTTTGGGTTAAATGATTTAACATATTTATGCATTGCATCCACCGAGTCACGATCAGGATCGACTGAAACCATCACTATTTTTGGAATAAGTCGCTTGGGTAATTTGCCTCGCAAGCTCACCACCATTTTATTAAGTGCGGCCAGAGTGGTTGGGCACACATAACCACAATGGGTAAAACCAAAAAACATTAATGTCCAAGAGCCACGTAAATTAGTTTTTGTAAATAAATCACCATCATCTGCAGTCAATTCAAATGCGTTAATCACTCGCGGTTTTTTTAAAACAATACCTGAAATTTTTAGGTCACTTGACAGCGGATAAATATTGTTAGCATTGTGATGATTTAGGCGCACAATCACTGTGGTCGCAACAATTACAATAATCACAATCAGTAATACAACTAATACGTTTCTGTTCGAGGTTGATGAAACCACCATAAAAAACTCCTTATAAACAAATTAACAAAATAATACGTGGGCCTTATAATAGCGCACTGATCGAAAAACATAAAAATTAAGGGATGTTAGTGAGCATAATAAAGCAACTGCAACAAAATTATGCCCTAAAGCTATAACTAATGGTAACTTAAACAACACATTTAAGATGCCTAACCCCAACTGCAAAACAAGAAAATACAACATCACATGAACACTACGACGCATTTTTTGATTCTGCTTTTCTTTTATTAACATATAAATTGCCAAAAATGACAGATATATCGTGACCACCAAAGCACCCAATCGATGCATCATCTGAATGGTTTCCCGAGCGAGCATGGTTAACACCCCACCTTCATAATTAACCCCAGCTGGATGGATCAAGTTAAATGCAGCGCGAAAATCAAACTGATGATACCAATTGGCATGACAAAAAGGGAAATTAGGACAGCTTAATGCCGCATAATTGGTACTGGTCCAAGCACCTAACGCAATCTGCAGAAAAACTAAAACCAAACCAAGCAGCGGCCATTTTTTTGCGACACTGCGCCGATTCGAGATCAGGCCTTTGCTTAATCGGGTTCTACTTTTTAAATAGATTAACCACAACAATGAAATAATGATCATGCCACCCAACAAATGTTGAGATACAGTCAATGGCATCAGCTTATCGGTCACCGTCCACATGCCCAACGCCGCTTGGTAAATTAAAAAAGCCACAATTAAAAAGCTAAGCACAAAATAACTACGGCCGTGCCGAATTGCATTAGCAAAGCATAACCCGGCAACTGCCAACATTAATAATCCCAAAATGCCGGCACAATAGCGATGCAGCATTTCCGTCCAGGCTTTATGCATCACAATCGGCATAGCACTTGTGCTCTTTGGCACAATCAAGTGACCATAACAACCCGGCCAATCAGGGCAACCCAAACCAGCATCGGTTAAACGCGTGTAAGCGCCTAACACGATCACAACACCTGCAAAAATAACGGCAATTAATGATAGCTTAGTCAGCCACCTTAATCTTGTATCTTCCATGATTATCCTCCAGTTTTCTTCCTTTTTGACTGACGACAACTAAAAATGAAATAGGCAATAATCAATGCCAATGACATCAAAAACCACTGCACTGCATAACCGAGGTGTCGAGAAGGTTTTCCTACCACAACGACCCATTGGCGGACAAATCCTCCCAATGCGCTCTTTGATAATCGCAACACATAAGCATAAATCGGCTGATCAATTGCGTTAGCAATTTCTTTGAAATTAATTTTTTGCAGCCTTAGCGGCCAACGCGCATGGCTTTCAATTGCATTACCCAAAATAAAATTATGCAGAATTGGCTTATTAATATAGCCTTGCACGGATTGCTTTCCCACAATTGGCGTTATTTTTGGTAATTGCTGACGATCGCGGCCTCTTGGGATCCAACCACGATTTATTAATAATACTTTTTTCTCACCCTGAATTTGAAATGGGGTTAAAACTTCATAACCGATTTTATTTTTATACCAACGATTATCTAACAACATTGATTTGTTATTTAAATATACGCCCTGAATTTTAACGCGATGAAAAACTTTATCTGATGCTTTAATAAAATCATGCCAGGTATAGGGCACTTTGGATAAACTTTGCTGATAGCCGTTTAGCAAGCCTTGCTTTTGATCATAACGCCGGATCTGCCAAAATCCTAAATTGATCATAACCACAAGCATAGCCATCACAATAATAAAGGGAATCCATTTAAACTGAAATCTAACCGACATCCATTGTCTCACTTTAAAAGATATTACTGATTTCTTTTTTGGGGTATATACCCAATACGGTTCAAAATTAGGTTTTAAAACTTTAAGGTGCCACGTATAAACGCACACTCTTACGCGGCGGCGCAGCGTAAGAGAAAACATCTTCGAGCGGCTTTTTAGCCAAAAAGTCAAAGCTACCAATGTCAAAGCCCATACTAAAAAGGCCTAATTCACAATCGCTTCAGGTATATTATCATAAAAGTCAGGAATTTCAGATAAAACTTTAAGAGAACCTTATGATATAATAATTGAAGAAACTTGCACAAATGGCAGCTTAAATGAACAATAGCAAAATGACAGCAGACCAATATCAATCACTGTACCAACAATCACTGCAAAATCCTGAAGATTTTTGGGACAAAGTGGGCAAAGAAATGATTGATTGGTTTCATCCTTGGCAAACAGTCATGAGCGGTAACTTTATTGATTGCAATGTGAGTTGGTTTTCTGGCGCCCAATTAAACGCCTGTTACAATTGCCTTGACCGCCACTTAAAAGATAATGCTAATAAAACTGCCATAATCTGGCAAGGCAATGATGATCATGAATCAAAAACTTTAACTTATGCCGAGTTATATGAGCAAGTGTGCCGCTTAAGTAATGGGTTAAAAAAGTTAGGTGTCAAAAAAGGCGATCGGGTGTGTATTTATATGCCGATGATTATTGAAGCACCCATTACCATGCTCGCCTCTGCCCGCATTGGCGCGGTTCATTCGGTGGTGTTTGCGGGTTTTTCACCTAAAGCCCTGCAAAACCGTATTCAAGATGCTGGCGCTAAAATATTAATTACCGCTAATGAAAATATTCATGGCGCCAAGCATATCCCATTAAAAGCCAATGCAGATCTTGCCTGCCCCGCTTGCCCGAGCATCGAAAATGTGATCGTTGTCAATCGCAGTGATGCTAAAATTGATTGGGTGGAGAACCGCGATATCGATTATCATCAATTAACCCAAAGCATGCCAGCAGAATGCGAACCAGAACCGATGGATGCCGATGATCCGCTTTTTATTCTTTATACTTCGGGTTCTACGGGTCAGCCTAAAGGCGTTGTGCACACCACCGCTGGCTATTTAGTTTATAGCGCCTTTACTTTTAAAACGATTTTTAATTATCAGCCAAATGATATTTTCTGGTGCACGGCAGATATTGGCTGGATCACGGGACATACTTATGTTACTTATGGCCCCTTGTGTAATGCGGCAACCATCGTCATTTGTGAGGGAGTTCCCACTTACCCAGATGCTTCACGCTCTTGGAAAATCGTCGATAAATATAAAGTTACTATTTTTTATACCGCGCCCACTGCAATTCGTGCATTAATGCGTGAAGGAGATGAGTATTTAAAATCAAGCACACGAGGCAGCTTAAAATTATTGGGCACTGTCGGCGAACCGATTAATCCTGCTGTGTGGCAATGGTATTATGATAGTGTCGGCCACAAAAAATGTCCCATTATTGATACCTGGTGGCAAACTGAAACCGGTGGTTCGATGCTCTCACCCATTCCTTATGCAACACCGTTAAAGCCGGGTTCTGTCAGCTGGCCTTTTTTTGGAATTAAACCGGTATTAATTGATGATGATGGTAATATTATTGAAGGCGAAGGAACTGGAAAATTAGCGTTTAGCCAACCCTGGCCGGGTTTAATGAAAACCATTTTTGGAGACCACCAACGCTTTATTGATACTTATTTTAAAGAGTTTCCAGGATTGTACTTAAGTGGTGATGCTGCGACTCGAGATAAAGACGGCGATTATTGGATTAATGGACGTATCGATGATGTGATTAATGTATCCGGGCATCGAATTGGAACCGCAGAAATTGAATCCGCTCTTGTATCTGATCCACATGTCAGTGAAGCGGCCGTGGTTGGCTGCCAACATCCGATTAAAGGCCAAGCGATTTATGCGTTTGTCACTTTAAAAGAACCTCACAACCCAACCGATGAATTAAAAAAAATATTGGTGCAAACGACTCGTAAAATAATCGGACCATTTGCAGCGCCTGAGGTAATTCAATTTACAAGTGATTTACCAAAAACACGCTCAGGAAAAATTATGCGACGCATTTTACGTAAAATTGCCAATCATGATACCGATGATTTGGGTGATACCTCAACGCTTTCTAATCCTGAAGTTGTTGATGCGTTGATTGCAGAGGCCCGATTAAATAAATAATTTTGTTGATGGTATAGATTTAGGTTGTTAAGCTAAGATTACAAGTGTGTATGAGCTGTTTGGCGCTCAGCTGTGCGTGAGATTCAAATGCTTTATCGCTAAAAAGAGAGGAGCATAATTATTCTATGTGACGATTTTTTTAGCGATAAAGCATTTGGAGATTACGTCGTGACGAGATGCCAAAACTATACTTTCATGGTAAACATAACAACCAACACATTAAGATTAGGCAGGTAATTTCGATTTACAATAAATTCATTGTCTTTGCCGGAATAAGACACCATATGCGCTTCAAACGTACCTGTACCAAAAATACGTGAATAAACCAGGGATACTAAAACACGTTTTGAAAAATAAAACCCAAGGCCTACTAACACTTTCGGCCGATAAAATCCTTGCCGTCCCCATTTACCATCAATATAATTTGAAAAATTCGATGGAGTATATATCTCGGGGGGTATAAATATTTCAAAATTTGGTGCCAAAGTATAAATAATGGCACCACCACCACCAAGATAGAATCGAAATCGATTCAAAGGAATCATAAGTTTGACTAAAGCTGAGAAGGTATAAATTTTGCGATTGATACTATCCCGGTTAGGCGTTAAATGATAAACCGAACTGGGAACAAAAGTTATCTGCCCTTCAATGCCAAAGTATCGACAAAAGTCATAACCCATCACCACCTGCTGAACCAATTTATACGTGTCATCAGGAATAAACTTATCTACTGAAATCGAGGTATTTAATACCTTCTTTTCAATCAAGCGAGTACCAAAACTAAATCCAAGGTAGAGTTTATCGTTATCATAGGGGGAAAATTGGATTAGCTTACTATGCGAACAATAGCCAATAGGCATAAAGCTCAATATACTTAAAAATAGCAAAACACCTGCTAGGATTTTTCGCACAACAATCCCTTTTTCTTTGTCTAGGAAAGTGCATCATACCGCAAAGGTGCAATTGAGCTCAACCGAAGTTGGTTAAATTTTACGTGGTAGCCATACAGGGTTGAGCCGTGCGCTCTATAGCTAAAAAATATTCCGAGTAAAAGAAAGAAAAATACGGTAATCCATTTTTTTATCATGCTCCACTCCTTGAACAAAAAATTTCGTAATGATTCCCGGCCAGCCATCGTCCCGAGCGAAGTCGAGGGAACTGCTGACCGGGACTTATTTCCGTCATCACTGCGTATGCAGGGATCTCGTTACGTTGGCACTTGATTCAAAAGATCCCAGCTTTCGCTGGGATGACGATGCACTTCCGCAGGAACGACCGGGCTACGATTATGCTCGCGCTTGCTCAGCCTGCCATCCAGTAGCCTCCGCTACCCGTTTGCCCATCTCTGCAGGTGATTTTACGATAAAAACACCAGCAGCTTCAAGTGCTTTAAATTTATCTGCTGCGGTTCCCTTGCCGCCGGCGATAATCGCACCTGCATGGCCCATACGCTTACCTTCAGGAGCGGTCACTCCTGCAATATAAGAAACCACAGGCTTGGACACATTGGATTTAATAAAGTCTGCTGCCTCTTCTTCAGCAGTACCGCCAATCTCACCCACCATAACAATCGCTTCTGTCTGCGGATCTTTTTCAAACATATCGAGCACATCAATAAAATTAGTGCCAGGGATAGGATCTCCGCCAATACCAACACACGTACTTTGTCCAAAGCCTAATTCCGTGGTTTGATGCACAGCCTCATAAGTCAGCGTTCCTGAACGCGACACAATCCCAACTTTTCCTGGCTTATGAATATACCCTGGCATTATACCGATTTTGCATTGACCTGGCGTAATCACTCCTGGACAATTCGGGCCAATTAAGCGTACGTCTGCAAATTGATCTAAATACGCTTTTACTTCCAGCATATCAAGTACTGGAATGCCCTCAGTAATACAGATAACGAGCTTAATGCCTCCATCTACAGCTTCGATAATTGAATCTTTGCAAAATGGCGCAGGCACAAAAATCACACTCGCTTGTGCCCCTGTTTTCTCCACCGCATCACAGACGCTATTAAAAACAGGTAAATCCAAATGGGTTTGACCGCCTTTTCCAGGGGTCACGCCACCCACCATTTTGGTGCCATATTCAATACATTGTTCTGAATGCAAGGTACCTTGCTTACCAGTAAAACCTTGGCATATTACCTTGGTGTCTTTATTAACTAAAATACTCATTATGCTGCCCCATTTTTTGTTACATCTACAACTTGTTTTGCGGCATTGGCAAAACTACTCGCTGCGATAATATTTAATCCACTCTCGGCTATTTTTTTCGAACCCAACTCTGCATTATTACCTTCAAGGCGAACCACCACAGGAACGCTCACACCCACATCCTTAATGGCACCGATAATACCTTCAGCAATTAAATCACAACGCACAATACCGCCAAAAATATTCACTAAAATGGCTTTAACATTGGTGTCAGAAACAATAATTTTAAATGCTTCGGTTACGCGTTCTTTAGTCGCACCACCACCCACATCTAAAAAGTTAGCAGGAAAACCGCCATTCAATTTAATTAAATCCATGGTGGCCATCGCAAGACCCGCACCATTAACCATACAACCGATGCTGCCATCCAATGCGATATAGTTAAGCTCCCATTGCTGCGCACGATTTTCACGCTCATCTTCTTGAGTGGTATCACGCATTTCGCGCAATTCGCTTTGTCGATAAAGCGCATTATCATCGATAGTAATTTTCGCATCTAAACAAATTAATTCACCTGCGCCAGTTACAACTAATGGATTAATCTCAAGCAAGCTCAAATCATTTTCTATAAACAGCTTATAGAGGTTCATTACGATACTGGTAAAACTTCTGAGGGATTTGATATCCAAATCCAAACCAAAAAATAATTGACGACATTGAAAAGGTTGCATGCCCACAGCCGGATCAATCTCAACTTGCAGAATCTTCTCTGGGGTTTCATCCGCTACTTTTTCAATCTCAACACCACCTTCGGTAGACGCCATAAACACAACACGCTGTGAAGCACGGTCAATTACCGCCCCCAAATAAAGCTCACGCTTAATATCGGATGGCTCTTCGACTAAAATTGAATTAACCGGTTGCCCATTGGCATCCGTTTGATAGGTCACCAATTGCGTGCCCAATAAAGCTTTAACTGCAGCTTTTAAATCATCTTTATTATCAACAATTTTAACACCACCCGCTTTACCACGCCCACCGGCATGTACTTGAGCTTTCACCACCCAACGATCACCGCCGAGTGCATTTGCTGCCTCAACAGCTGACTCTGGACTGAAAACCACTTCACCATCGGGAACCGAGATTTTATATTTTCTTAGCAATTTTTTTGCTTGATATTCATGTAAGTTCATATGATTGTTTCTACTATGTTTATTTTTTTAAATTATGCAGATAAAAAAATTATCTGCCCCAAATACTTAAGAGCATTTAACAATGCCTAGGTTGTAATGTCCATATTAATTCCCTGGATCCCGTGGTCTAGCCACGGGATGACGGGCATGCAAAATCAAACGCCGAGCAATAACCGCGCTGGATCCTCTAACGCTTCTTTTATTGTACGCAAGAACACGACCGCCTCACTACCATCAACAACACGATGATCATAAGAAAGCGCTACATACATAATCGGCCGAATCACCACCTCGCCATTTTCAGCTACGGGTCGTTCAACAATGTTGTGCATCCCTAGAATAGCTGTTTGCGGTGGGTTAATAATCGGGGTTGATAACATCGAACCATAGGTTCCACCATTGGTGATGGTGAATGTGCCGCCGGTCATATCTTCAATGGTTATTTTACCGGCGCTGGCTTTTTCGGCAAATTGACGAATTGCTTTTTCAATGTCTGCCATCGACATCATTTCTGCATTACGTAAAATTGGCACCACCAAACCGCGCTTACCACCAATCGCAATGCCCACATCACAATAGTTGTGATAAATAAGATCGTTGCCATCAATTGAGGAATTTACCGCAGGGAAGCGTTTTAATGCTTCTACTGTAGCCTTGGTGAAAAATGACATGAAACCTAAACGCGTACCATGAATTTTTTCAAACTGGTCTTTGTATTTTTTACGAAGATCCATCACCGGCTTCATATTGATTTCGTTAAAGGTAGTTAAAATAGCTGCTTCATGCTGCACTTCCACCAAGCGCTCAGCAATACGCGCTCGTAGGCGTGACATTGGCACACGTTTTTCACTACGGTCCCCAGCACCCATCATCGGCTCATCACTGACTGGTGCTTCTGGCTGTTGCAAGTGTGCTGCAACATCTTGCTTGGTCACTCGCCCACCCTTGCCGCTTCCAGAAACTTTGCTAACATCAACGTCTTTTTCTTGGGCCATGCGACGGACTGAAGGGCTTAATTGTTCGTGGGTAGAAGCTGGCGCGGCGCTGGATTCATCTGGTGGAACTTCAATCTCCGCATTTTTAGTTTCGCCCCCATCTGTTTTTGAGGGTGCCCCACCTTCTTTAATCACGGCAATTAACTGCTCGGCGCCCACCGTATCACCTTCTTGTACTAACAGCTTTTCGATCACACCCGACTGTGGAGCTGGCACTTCCAACATCACTTTATCGGTTTCCAAATCCACTAAGTTTTCATCACGCTCAACACCATCGCCTACTTTTTTATACCATTTAGCTACCACAGCATCTGCAACTGACTCTGGTAAGGTAGGAACTTTAATTTCAACACTCATCAATCTTCCTCACTGTTAATATTCTGTTTCAGAAATCTCTAATGCAGCATAAATTAATTCTTGCTGCTGCTTTTTATGTAATGCAGGGTAACCAACCGCAGGGGCTGCTGAAGGCTCTCGCCCCACATAAGTTAATGTCTGATCATCACGCTTACATTCTAAAAATCGATCCCGCGAACAAAACCAAGCACCTTGGTTTTTTGGTTCCTCTTGACACCAAATTATTTCATGCGCATTAGGATAGCGCATTAATTGCATATGACACTCATCATAACCAAAAGGATAAAGCTGTTCGATACGAATTATGGCGATATGCGTAATATTATGTTTGCGTCGCTCTTCCAACAAATCGTAATAAACTTTACCACTGCATAAAACAATGCGCGTGACTTTCTCATCATCCAGCTTATCCACTTCTGGAATCAATAATTGAAACTGCCCATTAGCTAGATCATCCAATGTGGAAACGGCCAACTTATGACGCAACAAACTCTTTGGACTCATGATAATAAGTGGTTTACGAAACGGACGAATCACTTGACGACGCAACAAATGAAAAATCTGTGCAGGCGTTGTTGGTACGCACACTTGAATATTATACTGTGCACACAATTGTAGATAGCGCTCAAGTCTAGCCGATGAATGTTCTGGTCCCATGCCTTCATACCCATGTGGCAATAATAAGGTAACCCCTGAAAGACGATTCCACTTTTGCCAACCTGAACTAATAAACTGATCGATAATCACTTGTGCGCCATTAGCAAAATCACCAAACTGTGCTTCCCAAATCACAAGGCCAGTCGGCGCAGCTGTTGAATAACCGTATTCAAATCCGAGCGCTCCGGCTTCAGATAACAACGAATCATAAATCTCAACCGCCCCTTGGTCTTTAGATAAATGCGCTAACGCCATATCTTCTTTACCCGTCGCCTGATCGTGCAATACCGAATGACGGTGATAAAAGGTACCACGACGGGTATCTTCGCCCACCACCCGAATCGGATAACCTTCGGTTAAAAGACCAGCGTACGCCATCATTTCAGCAAAACCCCAATCCATTGGCTGTTCGCCCAACGCCATTCTAGCCCGAGCTTGCATTAAACCTTGCACCTGACGCTGCAGTTTAAATTCTTGTGGGTAGGTCGATAATTTTTTACCTAACTCTAATAAACGATCTTTTTTGATAGTGGTATCAGCATCCATCGTCCAGACTTGACCAATATATTTAGTCCATCTCTCAGCGTAAATATTAGAAAGGCCGCCTTTTATCGTTTGAACAACTTGCTCACCTCGATCGAGCTTATCGCGATATTCGTCACTCATCGCTTGTGCCTCGTTTGTCGTGCAAACTTTTTCTTTTATTAATTCATCTGCATAAAGCGTTCGCGTTGTTGGGTGGCTTTTAATAATTTTATACATCATCGGTTGGGTGGCTGTTGGTTCATCCACTTCTTGATGGCCGTGACGACGATAACAAACCAAGTCAATCACAATATCTTTATGAAAGGTCATGCGATAATCTAGGGCTAATTGAACAGCCGCGACAGCTGCCTCTGGATCATCGCCATTAACATGCAGAACGGGCGCGTCTAACATTTTAGCAAGATCACTGCAATAAATTGATGAACGTGCATCATGTGGATTAGAGGTGGTAAAACCCACTTGGTTATTGATAATAATATGCAGCGATCCACCAACCGTATGTGCACGTGTCTGTGACATACTTAAAGTTTCCATCACAATCCCTTGGGCTGCAAATGCAGCATCACCATGGATTTGCACTGGCATCGCTGAGTTTTTCTTATCACCATCTTCATATCGGTCTTGTCGAGCGCGCACTGAACCCATAATCACAGGATTAATAAATTCTAAATGCGAAGGGTTAAAAGCAAGCGCTAAATGCAATGGCCCCGCATCGGTTAACACATCACGCGAATAGCCACGATGATATTTTACATCGCCAGAGGTCATGCCATGCTCTCTTTTGCCTTCAAATTCTAAAAATAATTCTTTCGGTGAGTGGCCCATAACATTTAACAAAACATTTATTCGACCACGATGCGCCATCCCGATCACAATTTCTTTCATCCCTTGTTGGCGCGCACGCTGACCTAATTCATCGAGCATTGGAATCAACGTATCCGCACCTTCAATTGAAAAGCGCTTTTGACCCACATATTTCATGTTTAAATATTTTTCCAACGTTTCGGAGGCGGTCAACTGCTTTAAGATATTTCGTTTGGTGTCATTGCTGTAACGCATCGAAGGCATACGATGCTCAACATAATCACGCAACCAGTGACGCTCAACTTCATCTGAAATTGTGCTGTACTGAACGCCGATAGTGTCACAGTAAATTGATTTTAAAGCGGTATAGATCTCTTTTAATGTGGCATGTGATTTTTCTAGTAAGCCACCTGTCTCAAAAGTAGTACCAAAGTCACTTTCCGTTAAATTATAAAATGATAATTGCAAGCGTGGTTCATCTGAGATAGGTTTATTCAAAGGATTAACGTTTGCATTAAGATGACCAAAACGTCGATGATTAACAATCATGCTATTAACAGCAACTTGTTTGGCGGTAAAACCACTATCTGCTGCTCCTACACTGGCACTTGCTCGATGTGGATGCTGCGCTAATTGATAAAATTGTTGGCGGATCGCTTCATGAGAAATATCACTGCCCGCTTGGCCATTGGCAAGTGAGTTAAAATAATCACGCCATTGTTGATCAACATCGGTTGGATTTTTTAGAAATTGTTCATACAACTCTTCAATATAACCCGCATTAGCGCCCGCCAAATAAGAGCTCTCTTCAAATTCTTTCATTGTTAGCTTAGGCATTTGTAACCTTTCTCTAAAAAAACAATCCTCTAAGAGGAACTAGTTTAAACGCAGAAAATCGAGCAATGCCCGACCCCCTCTATTTTCTGTCCTTAATAAAAAAACGTGATGCCTATCCCGAGCGATCCGAATCCACAAGCATATCTGCACGAATGCGATTAATTGCTTCCGTTGGGTTTAGCCCTTTTGGACAAACCGATACACAATTCATAATGGTACGACAACGAAACACACTGAAACGATCTTTTAAATCATCAAGTCGTTCTTCAGATTCAGTGTCACGACTATCAACAATAAATCGATAAGCCGTTAATAATCCCGCTGGACCAATAAATTTATCTGGATTCCACCAATAAGATGGACATGATGCAGAACAACACGCGCAAAGAATGCATTCATAAAGACCATCAAGCTTTGCTCTTTGTTCTGGTGACTGAAGACGCTCTTTCTCTGGTGGTGCCTCATCATTTTGCAGGTATGGCTTAACTTTACGCCACTGCTTATAAAATTGATTCATATCAACAATCAGATCACGAATCACAGGAAAACCCGGTAATGGGCGTAAAACCACACGGTCTGGCAGTTGGGCTAATTGAGTAATACACGCCAAGCCATTTTTGCCGTTAATATTCATACCATCTGAACCGCAAACACCTTCACCACAAGAACGGCGAAATCCGATGTCTGGGTGTTTCTCTTTAAGCGCCTCTAATGCACTCAGTAACATCTTTCCCATAATCTTTTCAACATCGAGCTCATATTCCTCTATATAAGGTTTATCATCCTTATCTGGATCAAAGCGATAAATAGAAAATTTCATTATCCTACTACTGGTCATGGCTTTAGTCTCTTTTTTCTAGTGGAAATGCTTCAATATCTTTGGGAGCAAAATTAACTGCTCGTTTGCCCATCTTCCCATCTTCAAAATACAAAGTGTGGTTAAGCCAATGCTCATCATCACGCTCTTCATAATCATAACGTGAATGTGCGCCTCGACTTTCGGTGCGTTTTTCAGCGCCCACTGCTGTTGCCATAGCGACAGCCATCATATTTTCAAGCTCCAATGCTTCGATACGCGCATAGTTAAACACCTTGCTGTTATCTAATAATTTAGCATGTTTTAAGCGCTCCTGTAGTGCTTTTAGCTTAACCAAACCCTCTTCCATCGGCTTGGCATCACGAAACACACTGAAACTAGCCTGCATTATCTCTTTGAGTTCATTACGAATAGCTGCAGGATCTTCAGTATTTTTAGGGTCATCCCAACGCGCAATACGAGCAAGGGCTCTATCAAGATCTGCTTGATCTGGCTCGCGAAAACCTAAATCACCTTTCAATGCTTCTTCTAAATGTAAACCAACAGCGCGACCAAACACGACTAAATCCAGCAAAGAGTTTGTGCCTAATCGGTTCGCCCCATGAACTGAAACACAAGCACACTCACCCGCGGCAAAAAAACCTTCAACCACTTGATCATCACCGGAAGCATCTTGAGTTAACACTTGTCCATTTACATTGGTGGGTATTCCACCCATTTGATAATGACAGGTAGGTACGACAGGAATAGGCTCTTTTGCAGGGTCCACATTCGCGAATTTTTTCGCAAGCTCAGTAATACCTGGTAAGCGTTCTTTTAACACTTTTTCACCTAAATGATCGAGCTTTAACAACACATGATCTTTCTCTGGGCCACAACCGTTGCCGGCTAAAATTTCCATGACACATGCACGAGAAACCACATCGCGACAATCGAGATCTTTTAAGTGCGGTGAGTAACGCTCCATAAAGCGCTCGCCTTTTGAATTCAGTAAATAACCCCCTTCTCCACGCGCACCTTCGGTTATTAAGCAACCCGCACCGGCAATACCGGTTGGATGAAATTGCCAAAACTCCATGTCTTGCGCGGGAAAACCCGCACGCAACAGCATTCCCATACCATCACCCGTATTGGTATAAGCGTTAGTGGTAAATTTAAAAATTCGACCCGAACCGCCGGTTGCAAAAACAGTCGCTTTTGCTTTGAAAAAAGCCAGCTCACCAGTTTCAATACACATCGCTAAAACACCCGCAACAGCACCACTACCCGAGCGTATCAAATCAATGCTATACCATTCATCGTGAAAATGGGTATTATGCGCCACGTTTTGTTGATATAAAGTATGCAATAAGGCGTGCCCGGTTCGATCCGCTGCAGCACAAGTTCGACGTGCAAGCTCACCGCCAAAATCACGCGTATGGCCACCAAACGCCCGTTGATAAATTCGACCATCCTCAAGCCGCGAAAATGGCAAGCCCATATGTTCTAATTCATAAACTGCTGCTGGCGCATGTTGGCACATATATTCAGCGGCATCTTGATCAGCCAGATAATCAGAGCCATGAACCGTATCATACATATGCCATTGCCATTTATCGGGAACGACATTCCCAAGTGCCGCTGCAATACCACCTTGCGCTGACACAGTATGTGAACGAGTAGGAAAAACTTTTGAAATCACGGCAACTTTATAATTCGATTGCGCCATTTGTAATGCCGCTCGCATGCCTGCACCACCGGCACCGACAATTACTGCATCAAATTCTTTAACTGCTATAGCCATATTTTTTTCACCCTATCGCCACAAAATATCCAATACCCAGATGAGGTAACCCAATAGTAATAAAATAACGATTACTTCTAGTATAAGGCGCAGCATCTTCGACTTTACATAATCGGTAAATACCGTCCATAAACCAATCCATGCATGCCAAATAACGCTCAGTACAACAATGACGGTAAAAATCCGCATCCATGAATTAGCATACAATGCATGCCAACTCGAATAATTTGCAGCAACGTGATCAAGAAGATAGACCATTAAAAAAATCGCGTAAACCCCAACAATAACAGCCGTGCTACGCTGAACCAACCATTCGAATAAACCACTGCGGCTGTGTTTTGTTTGATCTACCATACCCACACCCCTGCTAAAATAAACAGAATTACTGCCAGCACAAAGATCACATAGGCGCTAGCATATCCTGCTTTAAGGCTCTCACCAAAGCCAAAATCCATGATAATGTGTCTAATACCAGCCACTAAATGAAACAAGATGGCACAGAGCATAATCCAAACTAGAAATTCCATCCATCCGTTTTTCATTAATTGAACAGTTTGATGGTAAGCTGCTGCGGAAGATAATGATTTACCGAGCAATGCAATCATCAATGGTAAAAACAAAAATAACAACACACCAGAAACGCGATGTAAAATTGATATAATCGCCATCGGGGGGAACCGAAGCGTCATTAGATCTAAATTGACTGGTCTTTTTTTATTCAAGATTTGATCATCCTCAGTGAAATAAGCCTATTAAAATAGCTCTGTAAGCAATCCAATGTATATGCAACACGTGGCGAGGTGATTATAGCCAGATTGAAGTCGGAAGACAAATAGCTAGACACTTGCTTTAACACACTAAAATCCCTTTTTAATTACGCCAATTCCATTAGCTATTAAAATTAGTGTACATAAGTACTTGTTATATCATACCATACTCAACCACCGCAGATACATAAAGCTGGATACTTGTTCAAAACGGTGCTACAAATTATACTTTGAAATGACTCGACACCTTTACTATAGTTAGGTAAAAAATAGCGATACAGGCAATCAACTTGTTGTAACACTTCAACAGCGATGGCTAAATTGTTAGAACAAGAAGTCATTGTGCTTAGCAAATGGGCAATCTAGAGCGAAGATTCAGCAACGACAATAAATTAGCGAGGAACCCACCATGTCAGATAGAAAAGCGACCCTAACCTTTGAAGGCAAAACTGTCGATTTACCCATTTACTCAGGCACACTCGGATATGATGTCATTGACGTAAAAAAATTGGGCGCTTCAGGTGTTTATACTATCGACGTGGGCTTTTATTCAACAGCCTCATGCAAATCTAAAATAACATTTATCGATGGTGGCAAAGGTGTATTGCTGTATCGCGGCTACCCAATTGATCAATTGGCGCACAAAACCAGCTATGAAGAAGTGTGCTATCTGTTAATGAATGGCGAACTACCTAATAATGCACAAAAACAGGAATTTGCTGATTCTATAAAGCATCACCATAGCGTTCATGATCAAATGACGACCTTTTTCAAAGGCTTCCGCCGTGATGCCCATCCCATGGCCATTATGGTTGGCGTCGTAGGCGCACTCTCAGCGTTCTATCACGACGCACTCGATATTAATAAGGAGGAAGACCGCAAACTGGCCGCTATTCGCCTGGTTTCCAAAATGCCTACCATTGCCGCCATGTGTTATCGCTACTCCGTGGGCGAGCCATTTATGCATCCGCGAGATGATCTCGGCTATGCAGAGAATTTTCACTATATGATGTTTAGCAAACCGCACAGTACCACGCGTCCAGACCCAGTTTTTGCTCAAGCCCTTGATCGAATTTTCACCCTGCATGCGGATCACGAACAAAATGCTTCAACCACTGTGGTGCGAGCTGCCGGCTCAACAGGCGCGAACCCATTTGCCTGTATCTCTGCCGGCATTGGTGCATTATGGGGACCAGCTCATGGTGGTGCCAATGAGGCCTGCCTAAAGATGTTGAACCAAATTGGTGATGAGTCAAAGATTGGTGAATACATCAAAAAAGCCAAAGATAAAAATGACCCGTTTCGACTGATGGGATTTGGTCATCGAGTGTACAAAAATTTCGACCCTCGCGCCAAGGTAATGCGAGAAACCGCGCATGAGGTATTGGATGCCCTGGGTCGCAAAGATGAACCGCTATTTAAGCTCGCGATGAAACTTGAAAAGATTGCCTTAGAGGATGAATATTTCATAGAGAAAAAACTGTATCCCAACGTGGATTTTTACTCCGGCATCACTCTCAGCGCTCTGGGTATTCCTACCAACATGTTTACCGTCATTTTTGCACTAGCTCGCACAGTCGGCTGGATCTCGCATTGGATGGAAATGATTAGCGATCCTAACCATGTTATTACCCGCCCAAGGCAGCTTTATATCGGCAGTGATAAACGTGATGTGCAGCCGATCGATAAGCGTTAGCCAGACGCCTCTAACAACAATCTGATGAGAATATAAACATCTATCACAAGGTGGAGCCTTGTGTTAATATTTATTTAATAACAAATGGACTGTGTATTATTTATTCAACATTACAGGAGTTCGAGCATTAAGAGGTGGCTCAAATATTAGACATGGTGAGTTATTCGAGGAACAACATTGATCTCTCTCACTAATACATACCCCACTCTAAACGTGTCTGGATATTTGTTTTATTGATATGTTAAATCAAGCTGAAAATAACAACTCACTAGAGACAATTTGCGTTGACCTTGACGATACGTTATTGCTTAGTGATTCAATGCTCGAAAGCATTTTAATTTTGCTTAAGCGAAATCCGTTAAATATTTTTTTAGTGTTAATGTGGATGATGAAAGGCATCAGTTTTTTCAAAAATGCCGTGGCCACACATACTCAACTAGACCCCGAACACCTTAATTATAATTCTGACGTTATTAAACGGATAAAAGAATATAAACAACAAGGATACCCAATTTATCTGGTTACCGGAGCCAGTGAACTTATCGCCAATAGCATTGCTGATCATCTCAAACTATTTGATGGCGTCTTAGCAAGCACCAAACTGACTAATTTAACGGGTACAAATAAAGCTCGTGCCTGCATCGAAAATTTTGGCGAGAATCGTTTTATTTATTTGGGTGATTGTAAAAAAGATCTTAAAGTTTGGAAATTTTCTAAGAAGATCATCTGCGTGAGTAATTCACAATCGCTGATTAAACGCTTCCGAGTGCTTAACAAAGATATCGAGATCATTGCAAGGGCTAAACCTAAATTAAAAGATTATTTGAAAGCAATTCGCGTACACCAGTATGCAAAAAATGTGTTATTACTATTGCCAATTTTCTTAAATAAAGATTTTTTTGCGCTGCCACTTTGGCAAGCAGCAGCTCTAGCATTTATTGCCTTTTGCCTAACTTGCTCCGCTGTTTATATCATTAATGACTTATATGATCTCAAAGCTGATCGTCAACATAAAATTAAATATCGGCGCGGTTTTGCCAGTGGCTTAATCCCGATTAAACATGGACTGTTCTTATTTGCAGCATTTATCATTCTGTCAGTTGGCGTTCAACTGGTGTTGCACAATAGTTTATTTAGTCTGGCCATTGGCCTATATTTTATTTTATCGATTGCCTATACCCAGTGGCTAAAACAGATCGCCATCCTAGATGTGATGGTGCTCACCGTGCTCTATACCATCCGCATTGTGGCCGGCATGTTATTACTGAATGAACCGTTGTCACATTGGTTTTTAAGCTTTTCGATCTTTTTCTTTTTATCGCTGTCCTATTTAAAACGTTACATTGAACTCTCTGCAATGCATCCAAGCGAAAACAAAATCCCAGGTCGCGGTTATCAACAACAGCATCACCTTTTTGTAAAGATCAACGGGTTGGCCACAGGTTGCCTATCGGTGGTGATTTTCCTGTTATACATCGCCTCAACCAAAGCACAACATATTTACGCTGATAGCAGCCTTTTGTATATCGCAGCCTTTGCAATTTTTTATTGGCTGCAACGTATCTGGTTACTGAGCGCGGATGGCAAGGTCCATTCTGATCCAGTACTTTTTGCCGTTAAGGACAAGGTATCTTATGCAGTCGCTTTTATCTGTATAATTGCAATCATTTTTGCTCACGTGGGAATATAAATATGTTTAATACCCTTATTATTTTAATCAGCGTGTTGTTAAATGCAAGCGCACAACTTTTTCTTAAAATGGGTGCTGACCACCTATCCGATTTATCGGCTCATCCGCATTTTGCCGCTATCATCAGAAAAGCCATTAATACACCGATGCTACTTGGCTTTGGATGTTATGCATTCAGCATCCTGCTTTGGATTTACGCTTTATCTAAAGTTCAGGTGGGCTATGCCTATCCGTTTCAAGCCTTGGGTTATATTTTAGTGGTCATCACCTCATATTTTTTATTACATGAATCTTTGACGATGGCAAAAGTTATTGGGGTTGTGCTAATTACCCTTGGCGTATTCTGCATCGCTCGAACACCGGGGTAAACTATGAAAATCGTGGTAATAGGTAGTAAGGGTTTTGTCGGTCAGCAGTTATGCAATCGACTCAAAGAGCTTGACATGGCATATATCGGCGTTGATCTTGGCTTTGATAACCAAGCCCAAGATTTTATTGCCTGCGATATCACTAAGCCTGATGAGCTTGAAAAAATCCCACTCACGGCAGATGATATTGTCGTCCACTTAGCCACAAGACAATATGCCAATAAGCCTCCCAGACAAAATCGCCAAGCATTTTTCGATGATGTTAATGTGATGGGCTTGGAAAACGTATTAAAAGCGATGCAACAAAAAGGTGTGCAACGCCTTGTGTATTTTAGCTCGGACATGGTCTATGGCTTACCGCAATCTATTCCACTCGATGCATCACATCCCAAGCAACCCATTGGGGAATATGGTAAAAGCAAACTTAAAGCCGAACAACTTTGCGAGTCATACCAAAAGAAAGGATTTTCGATCAGCATTTTTAGACCTCGATTAATTTTAGGCCCAGGGCGCTTAGGCGTATTGGCTAAACTATTTCGCCTTATTGAAAACAATCTACCTGTGCCTTTAATCGGAAACGGCAATAATTATTATCAAATGGTGTCTGTGTTTGACTGCGTCAGTGCGATAGAACAAGCTATTAAATTTAACTGTCCCAATAAAACATTTAATCTTGGCTCTGAAGAGTTAATCAGCATCAAAGAATTACTGACTGATTTAATCGTAAAAAATGGATCCAAATCCAAACTGATCCGCTCCAATGCCAAACTCAGTCAAACCGCTCTTAAAATATTAGGATTTATGGGTTTTGAACTATTGTACCCTGAACAGTATTTGCTGGCAGATAAGATGTATAGCGTAGATATTGAAACAACGAAACAAGAACTCGACTGGCGGCCACAATATAATGACAAGCAAATGCTGAATCAAGCGTATCAATGGTATAAGGAAAATGAAATCTAAAATTTATACGATCACCAGCTACTCAATTCTCATCGCTCTCTTTGTTTGGAGCCCATAGCTAAGCGCTAAAAAGACAATGAGATCCATATAATCACTTGTTTTAATTGATATTATCTGGCAAACGCAAGATACTCAGCAACTAACATGATC
>CAXMUH010000155.1:0-1764 GCA_964196565.1 uncultured Legionellaceae bacterium
GCTCGTAATCTGTGCGAGTTGTAAATAATCCATTAAATTCCTTATAAAGCACATCCATTTCAGCAGGGGTTGGTGATGCTTTGTAAGCTTTCAATTTGCGGTAAAACGCCCAATATTGAGTGAGGAACCCATCCAGTATGAGCTTGTTAATTGTGAGAACGGGATTGAGTTTCTTATAGTGTCGGCCATCATGAACCCAGCATAACCCCAACGTTTCGGTTAATAATTTGAACTGAGGCGCATCATCACAGATTAGCGAGCCAATGACGGGAATAGCCGTCTGCGTCCGGTATGCCGCGATAGCACAGGCCTCTTTCATTCTTCGTTGTTGCAGCGGCCCAAGTTTAATCGGTACCAATAAGCGGTCAAAATCGTCTTTATTAATCACCTTGTTTTTATCAAAATTCTTATCAATGAGCTTGCGGTATTTTTGTGGCAGGTTAAATCCATTCAATAGTTCAATGGCATAATCATTGTAGAGAAACTCTCGTGGCGCAAAGTTTCTGAAGATATCCAATACCGTGAGACGGTCTTTTCGTTCGGTGGTAAAAAAGGCAGAATAATACGGATTACAAAGTACATGAGTGTAATGATTGTTACCATTAACGCGAGCACCAGTATCATCAATTTGCTGGTAAGTGCTGCTCGAAATCCCTGCGGTAACGATATCTTCTTTTTCCTGATTAAAATGGTCATACCCTGTGGTCCATTGCTCTGATATATACGTTGCCGAGGTCTGGATACCAAAGTTCCTAAAAAAAGTTAATATTGCGCTTTCAGGTAAATGGCATTCTGATTTAAACAGTGGGATGAGGGAGCGAACACCCACCCCGAATTCACCTTTGCCTGCCACGCCCTTAGGCAGCGGTGCAATAAAGGTTTTCCCCAAAGAAGGAGAGTAATAGGTTTCACGGCAATATCTGACATTATCAGTGACAATTTTAATATCCTGAATAACGGTAATAGTGGGGCCTTTATTGATAGCATCTGGCGGCAAGATAGATTTATCGATCTCGCATTTTTCCTCTCGGTCAATTTTAATGCTAAACAGTTTAGGTTTTCGATTGCGCTTTTTCTTTTTGGGATTTTGAGCGCTGCTGTCTTTATCGTCCTCGCCTTTGGGCTCAGGCTTGTCATCTTTACGTTCCTGTTCAGACGATATGTCTTTTTTATTGCGGTTATTAGGCTTAACGTTCGGCTTTCCCTGCTCGCCTTTTAACTCATTAATTTCATTTTTGAGCAGCTGGTTTTCGACGGTGAGTTTTTCATTTTCACTGGCAAGTACTTCAACAAGATTAAACAACCCAGTAAAGACTTTTTGAAGTTGAGGATCGGTAATGGATGCGGTTTCTATTTTTAAAGAATCAACAACTTCATTAATACTATTTCTGTTCAAACGAAGAACCTGCCATTATTTTATTTGCTAAGTGGCATCATTATATCATGGGTTTTTAAAGGTGATTTTTTGCGCGTGTGCGGCGATATAAGCGGTTAAATTTAATTGGCTGTAGCGCGCGATGAAAGAATGATTAAAACAGAACTAGGATGCCCAAACAGTATGGTGATGGTGGATTTACAGGGTGATTTAAATCACCCTGTAAAACTACATTTTCGCTCAAAAATAGTGTCAAGAAGTTTTTCATTGTTTCTGCACTATTTTCGTCAAATGTCAGTCCACCCTGACATTTAGAGTGGATACAAGAGGACAGTGCTGTAAATATCGCTTTAATGGCAGATTGAGATTGATAGAATTGCTTGGGATTA
>CAXMUH010000156.1:0-5749 GCA_964196565.1 uncultured Legionellaceae bacterium
GAGTTACCTTATGCTTGTGGATAAAAAGACAGTCTTACAAAAGGATGGGGCGCTATCGCAACATTTGATATATCAAGCTCCTGATTTAGACTCATCGACTGAGCATGAATTATTGGTGCATAGTCAAACATGGCAAAAGGCACTGTCTTTATTGGGCGATGGTTGGATGGTTGAGACTAATGTGATTACTCACGCATATCACTCAAAACCAGGTTCAGAAAACTTCCCTGATCTTGTGTCTGCTATCATTGATGATGAACGGTCATTGCAATTTCAATCCGGCGCCTATTTTAAATCTTGTTACTATTTATCCATTACTTGGAAACCAGCTGACTTTGTTGGTTCAAAGGCGAAAAAGTTTATACTGAGCAATCAAAAAAAAGAAAAAGGGTTAGACAGTCACTTAGATGAGTTTACTTCAAAGGTTAATGAATTTATTGGCTTATTGTCTCGGTCAAATCGTGTTGAGGCTCTAGAGTCAACAGCGCTGATTTCTTTTTTAAATCGATGCATTACAGGTAAAGATAATGATTTAGTGGCGCCATACCAAGGTGCATTTCTTGATGCGTATTTAAGTCATCAGGATTTTATGGGTGGGTTTTCATTGAAGATGGGGGATCAGTTTATTAAGGTGCTGGCCATCGATGATCTTCCATCCTACAGTTATCCGTGCATACTTGATTTGTTAACAATGTTCCACGTGGAATATCGCTGGTCATCACGTTTTATTCCACTAAGCTCATTGACGGCAGGGAAATACTTGAAGCGTTATGAACGCAGTTGGTCTAGCAAAGCAATAGGTTTTATGGGTGTCATTCGCGAATCGCTGGGCATGCCAGCTAAGCTTGATGCGGATGCAGAGCAAACCGCTGAAATGATCAGAGCCGCTAAACTACAAAATAGTTCCGGCAGTTTGAACTATGGCTTTTATAACAGCACAATTATATTGATGCATAAATCTCAAGAAGTACTGGGTGAAATCAGTGAAAACATTGTAAAAGCGATTCAACAGCTTAATTTTCGAGTACGAAAAGAATTTGTTAATGCAACGGAAGCTTACTTAGGATCAATCCCTTGTCACGGTGATTACAACCTTCGTAAAATGTTAGTGGATTCACAATTTGTGAGTCATTCGTTACCCATGAGTCAAATTTATCAAGGTGAGCGTCAAGCGCCTTCTCCTCTTTATCAAAGTGGCCACAAAAATGCCCCAGCGTTATTGTTAACAGGAACAAAAGGCAGTCGACCTTTTTGGTTGAACTGCCATGTCGGTGATGTGGGTCATACCGCAGTCTTAGGTCCTACAGGCAATGGTAAATCGACGTTGGTAGCAGCTTTAATGGCAGCTCATCGAAAATACCAAGGCTCACGTATTATTGTTTTAGATAAAGATCAATCGCATAAAACAACAATTCATGCGTTGGGTGGCGCCTATATGGATTTATCTAAAAGCTCAAGTCCGCTGTCACCATTGGCGCGAATAGTGCCTCCAGATCATACAAACCATGTTGCTGAACTAGCAAAAGCCACACAATGGCTAACGGAGTGCTGTGAAATTCAGGGTGTAACCATGACGCCTGAGCGTCAAACGTTATTAAGAGAGTCGTTAGAACGTTTATCTATGCAGCCTGAGGAATATAAAAATTTAAATCATATCAGCGTTCAAGACCCCGAGTTGCGTGAGGCATTGGCAACCTATTCGCAAGGCCCTTATGCAAAGTTATTAAATGGCACTGAAAGTTTATCTGCTCATGGCGGCGTTATGGGTTTGGATATGACATCACTGATCAGCAGTACATCACAAAAGCAAGATTTACGATTGCCCGTTATTCGTGCTGTGTTTAATGAATTAGAGTCATTATTTGTTGACAAACGGCCAACGCTGTTGATATTGGAAGAGGCTTGGGGCTATTTAAAACATCCACTGTTTTTTGAAAAGCTGACAGATTGGTTTAAGACATTGCGCAAGGCCAATGTTTCAGTCATTTTCGTATCACAAGATCTTTCAGATATCGCTGCCTCTCAAGCGGCTTCAGTGATTCAAAATTCGTGTATGACACGAATTTATCTGCCGAACGCGTCAGCGTTGGAACCGGCGGTTAAGCATTTTTATCAGCAATTTGGATTAAACGATCGTCAAATTGATATTATCCAATCGGCCACACCTAAGCAGGATTATTACTATAACAGTGCACTAGGCAATAGATTGTTTAGTTTGGATCTTGGCGAGTTGGCTAAGAGTTTTTTGTGTATTTCAACAAAAGAAGACATTGCAAAGTTTCATCAATTGTATTCAGCACAGCATAGTCGTTGGGTCTTAGACTGGCTAACTTATAAAGGGCTAGCGGATTGGTGTGATTATGTTGAAGAAAATTATCAGGAGGTAGCGTGATGAAGAAATTGTTTGCCGGTATTTTTTTATTTATGCCGCTATGTTCAAATGCATTTATCTTTATTGATCCAGTTAATTTGATTCAAAATACCATCAGTGCGATAAATTCAATCAGTTTATTGGTGAATCAGGTGCGTGGGATTAAATCTCAGATTGAAAATTATCGGCAAAATTTAAGGCATTTAGGCAGTTTTCATTACCAGGATATTGGCAATGTCATTAGCCAGCTGGATAACATTACTCGGCAGGGTCAGTCTATTTCTTACGCGATGCAAAATGTCGACAGTAAATTTAAGCAATATTATCCAGACTATTCTGAACAGCAAGACACGACAAATTATCAGCAAGCCTATCAAGGCTGGAATAAAACAACGATGACTACGTTTAGTAATTCGCTTCGCGCCATTGGGTCGAATACGGAATCGGTGCGAAAAGAAGATCAGCTGATGCAGCAGTTAAAGGCACAAAGCCAAAGTGCGCAAGGTAGAACACAAGTGATGCAAACTGCCAATGAAATGGCTGTTGAAAACATCAGACAGCTGGAGAGTCTGAAGCATCTAATTGCTGCACAATCCAATGCACAAACGGCTTATATGGCGAGCCAAGTGTCAAAAAATTCGTTTGAACAGAAATCGCTTGATGAAATCGTCAAACAAACGCCGACTCAGTTTCCTAGCTACAGAAATTGCAGTGCATTTGGCAAAATTAAACAGGGTTCATCATGGCAGTAGACGCAGGAACCCTAGATCAAGTTACCCAACAGTTTTTAACAGCCTTTCAAAATGATTCGGGATTGATCGCCCTTGCGGCGAAGGGACTGTTTTTTAAGTTGGCTGTTATCCAGCTTACGGTTACCTTTTTATGGTTGAGCTTGTCGGGTGAAAGTTTGCAACGATTGCTTATTCGTTTCATACAAATTAGCACGGTTTTTGGTTGTTTCTATGCCTGTATTGAATATGGATCAACCTGGATACCGGATGTTATTAATGGGTTTATTGAATTGGGCCAGCGCAGCGGTGTGATGTCAATTGATCCTAGCTCTATCGTTGATCAAGGGTTTAGCATTGCTGGTGCCATTTTGCATGCATTTTTTGGTTGGGGACTGCTGGGGCATCCTTTTGTTTCCTTTGTGGGGGCTGTGGTTTGTATTGCCATTGTCATTATTTATGCTTTGCTGGCCGCTGAATTAGCTGTGGTTATGGTTAAGTCTTATTTCTTAGTGAGTATTTCGAGTTTGTTTTTTGCCTTTGGTGCGAATGAGGTGACTCGACCGATGACGGTTAATTATTTCAAAACAGTTATTGGTATTGGTCTGCAATTAATGACTTTGTATTTTTTGATTGGTGTTGGTCAGTATGTTGGTCAAGACTGGGCATCGATGACGGTGCAGGCTGCTCAAAACCACGAGCTTATGCCCATGTTGGTGATTTTAGCCGGTGTTATTGTTTATTACATGATCGTTAAAAATGTGCCGACTTTTGTTGCTGGACTTTCAGGTGTTGGTGGCTTTCGTAACTATGGCGCCGAAGCTGTTGGTATGGCGATTCATGCTGGGATGACGGGTGCCTCCCACCTCAGTTCAGCTAGAAAAATGGCGGGTTCAGTAATTCAGGGAGGTGGTCAGTTAGGTCAGGCTTTCGGAGGTTCATGGAAAGGAGGTTCTGGCAATTTATGGCAAACAGCAAAGCAAGCGACAGGGCATCTTGCTAAGTCAGCAATGAAAAGCACGGGTGATGCTGTGATGCAGCGAAACCAGCACATGAGTTTTGGTCAACGTGCGAATGCACACTTGGCAAATCGGGTAAAACCCAAGGGGAGTTAAATACAATGTTGAATTACATGCGTCAGAAATTTAAAAAGGACATCTCTGGTTCCTATATTGGGATGTTCTATTGGTTTAGTCTATTGGCTTTTCTTTTCTATTATTATTTCCCTTTTAAGCTGATTGGTCTTACAGCGGTGATCGCTATTACCTGGGTGGCTATTATGATTCTGTTTCAAGAAAAGCATAAGATCTTCTTTGTTCATTATCTCAATATTACCTTGGCATCACTTGCGCTTTATTATCATTGGTGCTGGGGGTTTTCATTCTGGGGTTTTCATCTGGAGCGATATTATTGCTGGGTTGTTTTAACAGCAAGCATTGTAGCCTATTTAGGTCGGTTGATCGTTTTACGCAAAAACAAAGGAAAAGAAAATGTCACATAAAGTTGAAAACCCCTATTTAACTTCAAAAAAATTATGGAATGACCTTTATGGCGCGGTGGAGGAAAAACTGTTGCGTGCAAATATCATTATCATAGTGATGTGCATTTTGTTAGCTATTAGCACGATATCACTTGCGTTGATGGCTTCAATGTCTCGCGTTCAACCCTATGTCGCTGTTTTGCATGGGAACGAGCTGCTCACTCTCACTAAGTTTGACACACCTCAATTAGTTACGTTAAAGCCGAAGTTAGCAGCATTAATGAGTCGTGAATTTATTAAAAAACTACGTGGTGTGACCATAGATCCAGAGGTGAATCAAGGCAATTTTATTCAAGCGTTAACGATGACCTCGGGTGCTGCAACCGGAGTGGTGAAAGATTACCATCGACACAAATCACAGAACATCATTAATCTACAAATAACAAGCCTTATTCTGCAATCGCCGCATATGATTGATATGCGCTGGTTGGAAACTTCTCGTGATCCAAAAACGGGGGATAAGCTTAATAGCCAACATTTTTCTGCTGAATTGACGTTTCGGTTTGATAAGACCTCGACCAATTCAGTGATTGCTGAGCATAACCCATTGGGTTTTTATATTACCAATGTAGCGTGGAGTAAAGATAATGCATTATAAGTCAATCAGTATTCTAAGCGTGTTGTTACTAGCAGGCTGCACAAAAGCCATTGTTCACTACAGACCAGATGACTTTATCAATCCAAACAAAGTGGTGGTAAAGCAGATTCAAGTAAAGTTGCCCAAAGTGAAAATTGCGGCAACCTATAGCATTGGCAATGATCCTAAAGTTGAACAAGCTTACCAACACTTTTTGAAGACCGGTCACATGGTGAACATCAAATCCAAGGGTTTTAGAACATTGGCTTACAGCCTGCATCGCCATCCGATACTTGCCTGTGCGCCGTTGCATTTATGCGTGGTACAACTAGAACAAGGAGAAAACATCAATAATATAGAACTCGGTGATTCTGCTCATTGGGCCGTGCATCCGGCCCTAATGGGTACAAACACAAAAGGCTCTTATCAGATTGCTGTTAAACCATTGCAGGAAAATGTCAGCACGGATATGGTTATTACCACCAGTATACGAACGTACAATTTTGGATTAGTCAGCAAACTGGGTCAGTCGA
>CAXMUH010000157.1:0-5015 GCA_964196565.1 uncultured Legionellaceae bacterium
TCAAGTTTATTGGTTGTCGCATCAATTCTGAGTGTGTCAGAAATATAAGGCCCACATTCAATTTCATTGATGTAGAGCACTTCAAAATCACTGGTTTTGTTTTCTCGGAATTTTTCCAACAATTCGGCTGTAATTTCTTGATTGGCTTCTCCAATCAGCTCACCGGTTTCTTTGTCCATCACGGCACGTGCCAGAGATTTACCAAAAAGGTAATCATCAGGAAGCATCAGTTGTTTAATGCCGGCTTTTTCGATTTGGCGAATATGTCGTGCTGAGATTCGACGATTTACCTCAACAATTAGGTTACCCTTTTCATCATTAATGTCAGCTGCTGCTAACTCTCCACGAAGACGAGTCGGCACTAAGTCAAGAGTGACGCCTTCCGCATTTAAATGAAAAGTGCTGTTTTCATAGAAAATAGCAAGAATTTCTTCGGTCTCATAAGCCAACGCACGTAAAATAACGGTTGCTGGTATTTTGCGACGTCGATCAATTCGAACAAATACACAATCTTTAGGATCAAATTCAAAATCCAACCACGAACCACGGTAAGGAATAACACGCGCAGAATAAAGCAACTTGCCCGATGAATGCGTTTTACCTTTATCATGTTCGAAAAAGACACCCGGTGAACGGTGTAATTGAGATACCACAACACGTTCTGTGCCATTAATAACAAAGCTACCCGTTTCTGTCATCACAGGAAGTTCGCCCATATACACTTCTTGCTCGCGGATATCACGAACAGTTGGGTTGTCAGCAGGACTTTCTTTATCGCAAATAATAAGACGCATTTTTACTTTTAACGGAACGGCGTAAGTTAAACCACGCAGCTTACATTCTTTTACGTCAAATACGGGTTCGCCCAAGTTATAATTCACATATTCAAGTCTGGCAAAACCTGAGTAACTGCTAATTGGAAATACAGATTTAAACGCAGCATGCAGTCCAATGTCTTTGCGTTTTTCAAGATCTAAACCTACTTGCAAAAAGCTCGCATAAGATTTGATTTGTGTCGCCAATAAAAACGGCGTTTTTAATGCTTCTTTGCCGCGTTGACCAAGATTCAGTCGCGCACGTTTCTTCTCAGCAAAAGAACTGTCCAAAATAATTGGTTGAGCCTTTCGTTTCGTATCCGCCATTTGTATTCCCCATAAAGTCAGCTTAACTACCAATAAAAACTCAGTCAGTGAGACAATGCCTCACTGACTGTAGATTACTGAACTTATTTAAGTTCGACTTCTGCACCAGCCTCAGTAAGCTGCTTTTGAATTTTCTCAGCTTCATCTTTAGCCACGCCTTCTTTAACCGTAGCAGGCGCTGACTCAACCATGTCTTTAGCTTCTTTTAAACCAAGACCTGTGATTGCGCGAATTGCTTTAATCACATTGATCTTGTTAGCACCGAAAGATTTCATGAATACGTCAAATTCAGTTTTCTCTTCAACAGCTGCTTCACCACCTGCTGCAGGTCCTGCAGCAACTGCAACAGCCGCTTGTGCTGATACACCAAATTTTTCTTCCATTTCTTTTACTAAATCACAAATATCCATCACACTCATGTTAGAGACTGCGTCTAGGATTTGTGCTTTTGTTACTTCTGCCATTTGTTCTTACTCCAAAGTTATTAATTTATGCACTATCTATTAAGAAGCTGCTTGCTTTTGGTCACGTATTTGCCCCATCACTCGAACAAACTGAGCAACAGGTTCGTTAAAGGTACGAACCAGTTTAGTGACTGGTGCTTGTAATACACAGGCAAACTGGGTTATTGCGTCATGTCGAGATGGTAAGCTTGCAACGGCCTTGAGTTGCTCAGGCCCTAACAATTTTCCATCTAATGCTAATGCTTTAACTTCCAGTTGGTCGTGTTTTTTAACAAAGTCACGCAACAGTCTAGCAGCAGCACCTGGTTCATCTTGTGAAAATAACAAGACTACAGGTCCTACAAGTGCATCACGGAGACAAGCAAATTCTGTCTCTTCTAATGCTCGACGCGCGAGTGTATTGCGGTAAACTTTAAGCATAACGCCTTGTTTACGTGCAGTTTCACGCAAGTCAGTCATTTCACAGACAGTCAATCCACGATAGTCTGCTGCAGCTGCCGAAATTGCATTTTTAGCAACGTCAGATAGCTCAGAAACAATCGCTTTCTTCTGTTCAATATTTAATGTCACTGTCTATTCTCCGATTATCACAATTTGGAAAGCTTTCACTTTCCCCCAAAGTGTGACCGTCAACAGGAATATCTGTGTCGGTTACACCGTCTGCGTGGGCGCGACAAACGATTTAAGTATATCTATCTGAATTTTAAAGACAAATATACACCCACGGTCTCCGACGGTTTGCGCTGACAAAAAAATATAGTTGGCTTACAAGGAGAGAATCTCTCCTTGTAGCCAACTCATTTCATCTCAACGCTTACCGCGAATTCTTTTATCTACTAACCCCTTAATTCAAAGCGCCTATTTATTGATCGCTTTGGAAAAAATTTACCCCAAAAATCAGCAATTCTTTTGGTGCGCAAATACTACACTGAAAGAGTGCCGCGGTCCACTGTTATTGCTGGACCCATGGTGCTGGATAAAATCAGTTTCTTAATATAGGTTCCTTTAGCTATGCTGGGCTTCGCCTTTTTGAGATCAACCAACAATGCTTCTAAATTCTCTAACAGTGCTTTGAGTTCAAAAGTGGCTTTACCAATTGTGCTATGGATAATACCGTTCTTATCAGTACGATAACGAACCTGACCACGCTTAGCATTTCTGACAGCAGTGGCAACATCTGGTGTTACTGTACCAACTTTAGGGTTAGGCATTAAACCTCTTGGGCCTAAAATAGTACCTAACTGACCTACAACTCGCATAGCATCAGGCGATGCGATTACCACATCAAAATCCAACTTGCCGCTTTTCACGTCCGCTGCTAAATCTTCAAAACCAACAATATCAGCGCCTTCTTTTTTGGCAGCCTCAGCATTCGCGCCTTGCGCAAATACCGCAACACGAACATCACGTCCGGTTCCATTAGGTAATACGGTTGCACCTCGAACCACTTGGTCAGATTTGCGTGGGTCAACACCTAACTTAACTGCCACATCGATGCTCTCAGCAAACTTTGCCGTCGCGAAATCTTTAACAAGTTTCAACGCTTCGTCTATAGAATAGTGCTTACCTGGTTCGAGCTTTTCTTTAGATGCTCTAATTCTTTTTGATCCAATCGCCATTATAAAACCCCCTCAGTATCAATTCCCATGCTGCGAGCTGTACCTGCAATGGTACGAACAGCTGCATCTAAATCTGCTGCGGTTAAATCAGGCTCTTTAATTTTCGCAATCTTTTCGAGTTGCTCGCGAGTTGCTTTACCGACTTTTTCTGTGTTCGGTGTGGCACTACCACTTTTAAGGCCTAACTCTTTTTTCAAGAGCACCGCGGCTGGAGGAGTTTTAGTGATGAATGTAAAACTACGATCTGCATAAACCGTAATAACAACCGGTGTAGGCAGTCCTTTTTCAATATTCTGTGTTTTTGCATTAAATGATTTGCAAAATTCCATGATGTTAACACCATGCTGACCCAACGCTGGACCAACCGGCGGACTTGGATTTGCTTCACCTGCTTTAATTTGCAGACGAATATATGCGGTTATTTTCTTCGCCATTATAAAATACCTCTGGGTTCAAACACATTTATTTAAGCAAGTGCTGCAAAATGCTCCCCGTTTTTTTATTAAAGTGTGGTACTCACCACACACCTAAGCTAACGTATGTTAACTCTTTTCTACTTGGCCGAATTCCAATTCAACTGGAGTCGAACGACCAAAAATGATTACGGAAACCCGCAATCGATTCTTTTCATAATTAACGTCTTCAACCACGCCATTAAAATCTGCAAACGGGCCTTCAGTAACACGAACCATTTCACCTGGCTCAAACAATACTTTCGGTTTAGGTTTATTTTCACCTTCTTCAACACGTTGCAAAATAGCATCAGCTTCTTTATCGGTAATCGAGGCAGGCTTTTCAGCGCTTCCACCAATAAACCCTAGCACTCGAGGAACACTTCGAACCAAATGCCAAGTTACATCATCCATTTCCATTTGTACTAAAACGTAGCCAGGGAAAAATTTACGTTCGCTTTTGCGTTTTTGACCTGAACGCATTTCAATAACTTCTTCTGTTGGCACGATAATTTCGCCAAACTTGTCCTCTAGCCCTTTTGTCTCTATACGGTCATTCAGCACTCGAATCACATAGTTCTCGTAACCCGAATAGGCATGAATCACATACCAACGTTTTTTGTTCTCTTCAGACATTAACTATCCTCTTTGACCGGTCATCAAGCCGATTAGCCATAGAAACAAACTATCCATACCCCATAATATCAGCGCCGTAATGATAACCATCACCACGACAATCACTGTGGTCTGTACAGTTTCGTGTCGGGTCGGCCACACAACCTTGCGTAGCTCAGCTCTAGCACCCTTAATCTGGGCCCAACCAGCCTTGCCTTTTTTGGTTTGATAAGCTATTGCAACCAAAACCACCAATACTACTATACCTATGGCCGCACGTATAGCCCAAGATACCGAATCGTAGCGATAATTTACAACAATGCCCACGGCAAAGATGATAAAAATAAGCAGCCATTTCATCCAATCAAAACGACTTACCGATTGCGATACATTACCTTTTGAAGCCATATACTATCTCTTTGTTGTTTATCACTTTTTTTCCAAACTTCTACTCTGGCAGGCCAGGAGGGAATCGAACCCCCAACCTACGGTTTTGGAGACCGTCGCTCTGCCAATTGAGCTACTGGCCTTTAGGATTCACGCTAGCAAATCCCAAAATCTAACAGTTATTTGATGATTTTTGTAACAACTCCGGCACCCACAGTACGGCCACCTTCACGAATCGCAAATCGTAAACCATCATCCATCGCAATCGGTGCAATCAGTTCTACGTTCATCTTAATATTGTCACCCGGCATAACCATCTCAACGCCTTCTGGCAAG
>CAXMUH010000158.1:0-2334 GCA_964196565.1 uncultured Legionellaceae bacterium
AAGCCAATGTCTTAACACAACCAAATACACCTTTACCCAACTCGCTATCAGGAAATAGATAAACTGACTGCTGCGTAGAAACTTGAACAACACTCACTACAACAGGATATCCGGAAAGCTCGTTTTTTACGTGTTTAGAAACAAATACTGCAGGATTCTCATCACTCATTGGGGTCGCATTCTCAAATAAGTAAATCTGGTGCCGCATCTTCTAGCCGTATCCTCTTGTAAACATAGTTTCAGTATATCCGAGCAATATTAAACCATTATTAACTACTAGAGAATTTTCTCAGACCGGCTCTGGCAAACCATGCAATTTAATATTTCCAGTTTGCATGGTTTGCCAGAGCTGGTGTGTATTTTTTGAGCCAAATTAGCCTTCGACATGAGCATTATTACGCCATATACTAATAGATCGATTTAATGGCAAGTTGATGTTCGAAACTCGGGATAACATATGAGAAGCTTAAAACAGCCACGTGGATTACCTCTTTTATTTTTCAGTGAGTTATGGGAACGATTCGGTTATTACACAGTAAATACCATTATTGTGCTCTACATGATAACTGTTCTAAAAATGAGCGATGCTCATGCCGATGTGCTCTATGGTACCTTTAGCGCCCTTATTTATCTTACTCCAGTTGCCGGAGGTTATCTGGCGGATCGCTTTCTGGGCTTTCAACGATCAATAATTTTTGGCGGAATTATTTATATTATCGGGTATATTATTACCGCCATTCCTGGACAAGAATACCTTTTTATTGGCTTAAGTTTTGTTATCCTCGGTAATGGTTTTTTTAAACCGAATGTTTCAAGCCTTGTCGGTGAACTCTACGGAAAAAATGATCCGCGCCGTGTAGCAGGTTTTACTATCTTTTATATGGGCATTAACATTGGCTCGCTACTGCCGCCACTTTTTATCGGTGCGGTGGTTGATAATATCAGCTGGAATGCAGCGTTTATGTTTGCGGGCGGCGGCATGCTTATTGGCGTAATTATCTTCTTACTGTTTAGATCCAAACTGGGGCAACACGGGCTGTATCCTCGCAAACCTAATATTAAGTCTCAAAGCGAAATTACTCGCAAGCTCTCTCATAAATTTCTTGTGTTACTTGGCACAGGCTTAATTTTAACGATTTTTCTAATCAATGTTGCATTTGTCCATCCACAAGCGACCACCTATATTTTAATCGCTACGAATATTATTGCCATCACCGCTGTTGTCTTTTTCTTATTTAAAGAAGAAGTGTCAGAGCGCAATAAGATGATTGCTGCGCTGATTTTGATTATTATTTCAATTGGCTTTTGGGCGGTCTACGTTCAAACCTTTAGCTCAATGATGTTATTTGCAAAGCGCAATATGGCGAAAGGTTTTCTCGGCTTTCATATTAATCCAGAATTCACCCAGTTTTTTAATCCATTTTTTATTCTGTTATTCGCCCCATTTATCAGTAAATTATGGCTTAAACTCGGCAAATACAACCCATCGATTCCAGTCAAATTTGCGCTTGGGGTTTTATTCAGCGGCTTAGGTTTTGTTGTATTAGCTTTTGCGATTAATCACTTCTCACATCATGGACTGCTCTCACCTTGGTGGTTAGTCACAGCCTATGGTATCACCACCATTGGAGAACTGTGTTTATCTCCAGTGGGTCTTGCGATGATTACTGAATTATCGCCTAAACATTTGGTTGGCATGATGATGGGCGTTTGGTTTTTATCGCTTTCAGCAGCCTTCGCGATTGGCGGGCAACTGGCGACGATTGCAGCGGCTCCCGACAATGTTTCCCCCGTGATCACGCAATCAATTTATCATCATGCATTTCTTATCTATGGGATGATCGCACTGTTGCTATCAGTAATTGCGTTTGCAGCGGCGCCTTTTTTGAAAAAATTAATTCATGCACCGACAGTTAAAAGCCTGCAATAACATTAACCAAGTTCGGCTCAAAAATACCATCATGACCAAAGTTGGCAACTGCGCTGGCGTCTGTAATTCTGGCCCCAACAGCAAACATGGTCATAGCTGCTTGGCTAAATGCAGAACCTTTATCTTCGTTTGCATAAACCTCTTCTTTTGCTTGTTCAACAGCACTTTTATCGAATGCATATGCCTGCGTCTCAACAGCTACGTAGTGACGGCTAATCGCTCTAAGGCGAATAAACATATTAAGACCACTAACACGTGGGTTAGGTGCGTACGTGGGCGTGTGTTTTACTGAGAATTGAAGGTTCACTTTCTTTGTGGTGATACTATAAAAGCATTTTTGTAAGTTTTTATACAGCCCCATTGCTAAGCGGCTACTTATTACAGTGTGTACACCCAGGCGTGAA
>CAXMUH010000159.1:0-5605 GCA_964196565.1 uncultured Legionellaceae bacterium
ATTGGACTCAATGTATCGTCTACATTTTTATAATACAATGTTAACTGTAGACTACGTAAAAACAAATATGAAAAATGAAAAATTCTTTTTTTCTGATCAAGGCTAATATCATCCTGATCTGCAACCTCAGACAACATCGCAAGCAATTTTGTATTTGCCTTTTCCTCTAACTCAACTAGCGCTTTACCAAGCCTTAGTGCGTTTCCAACAACGAATTTTGGTATGCTTAAACTTGCAAAGAATTGTATAAATTCACCCATATGAGCCCCTCGACTCACTTGTGGTATCTCCCTCAAGTAAACAATCAGCGCATCTCTAATACTGTCGGTTCTTTTTTCTTTGGATACTTGCCCGATAATCAAAGGATCTGGTGTCTTATTGTAATTGGCCTCAACTAACGCTCTCACTTGTTCTTTTGTAGCAGCCATCTTTCACCTATGCTTTTCTATAATGTCATCAATATACCTCAGTATACGTCAAAATAATTAAGACAATATTAAATAGACTCAATCCTGAGTACTCTAAAAGAATCCATTAATTTAATTTGTTACACTAATTGAAATCACTAAAAATAGGGAAAATGTATGCACCAGTTTTTGGATGCAATCGCTGAGAATATTATTCTCAAAGCTTGTGAAACAAACACAGGTCTACTAAAGGAAGATGAATACATTGCCTTGCAACGCTACCATATGCATCTACAAGCAAACGTGCCAAAAAATATGCAAAGGATACTTAAATACAACCAATTATTAACCTCAACGCTGCAACAACCGCTCACAACACCAGCCCACGCCGTTTTTGAGGCATTGAAGCAAGATTTACGCAAATTATGTGCACGTTTAGAACTAGAGCCTGGTGAACCTTCTAACCACACAGTGTCGTGTAAAATATAGTCAAAATTAAAATCCAACTTTGTTTCCCCTTTAATATTAGTTTAATTTTTGTCCGCTATACTGGCAACACGAACAAATAAAAAGGGCACCTCTGTTTCCAGTTTGCACCAAATGTGAATCTGGTTTACCCTATGGCGCTTCCGTATAGTTAGTTGCAGAAAGCGCTTAAGGTTGATAGGAGAGGTGTCCGAGTGGTTTAAGGAGCACGCCTGGAAAGTGTGTGTGCGTTTAACGACGTACCGAGGGTTCGAATCCCTCTCTCTCCGCCAGATTTTATCTCTAACCCCATTGCAAATGGGGTTAGAGATAAAGCGTTGGTAAAGATTGAAGGGATCGAACCCTCGGTTATTACAGTTGGGTTCGATAAAATCGGCAGGATAGCCGATTTTAAACGGAGCGCCAAAGGCGCGACGGCCCGAAGGCCCGAAGGGCGAGCAGCCAGGATGGCGGCGAGTAATCCCGATCTCGACACCAACCTAACCCCATTACAAATGGGGCTAGGGACGGCAAAAAGATTTTTGATATCATTTTCAATAGACTAACCATCTTGCAAATGATAGGTTTACAACACGTAATTGTTTGGCTGAATGTCCTGTGCAGCGAGTAACCCGGTCAGTGATAGCTGGCCGGGGGAAATAAAAACCTGGCCAACAAGTTGACCAGGCTACAAAAAGTCAAACAATTAGACAGTTATGGTGGCGACTTAGGTCCCTTCGCAACGACAAGCTGTAAACTCCGCCAGGCCCGGAAGGGAGCAACGGTAGCAGTGGATTCGGGTGCCGAGGTGTGGCTTAAGGAGCCGCCTCCTTTTTAGGAGGCTGATAAAGGAGATGGGTAATGCCATATCAAGCACTAGCGCGAAAATACCGACCAAGGAACTTTCCAGAAGTGGTGGGTCAAACGCACGTTGTGTCAGCACTCTCCAATGCACTATCACAAAACAAACTCCATCATGCTTACCTATTTACGGGTACTCACGGCATCGGCAAAACCACGCTGGCTCGCATTTTCGCCAAATGTTTAAACTGCGAACAAGGCATTAGCCCTACTCCTTGTAATCAATGCACAAGCTGCCAAGAGATTGATCAAGGACGCTTTCCTGATTTTTTTGAAATTGATGCGGCTTCTCGCACTAAAGTAGAAGACACACGCGAATTACTCGATAACGTACAATACTCACCGGCGAAAGGCCGCTTTAAAGTTTATCTAATCGATGAAGTCCACATGCTATCGGGTCACAGCTTTAATGCACTGCTTAAAACACTCGAAGAACCACCAGAACATGTTAAATTTTTATTGGCAACAACGGACCCTAAAAAATTACCCGCGACCGTTTTATCACGCTGCTTGCAGTTTCATTTAGGACAAATGTCAGCAGAACAAATTGCAAAACATTTAGAAAATGTATTACAACAAGAAAAAATTGAATTTGAAGCGCCAGCATTAATGCTGATCGGCAAAGCAGCAAATGGCAGCCTGCGTGATTCACTAAGCTTGCTGGATCAATGCATCGCTTTTGGCAACGGCACGGTCAGAACCCGTGACGCGAGCACGATGCTCGGCACCATTGAACCCACCACTCTTTTTGAAATTTTACATGCATTATCCGATCGCGATGGAGAAAACGTACTTAAATGCGTTGAAAAACTCAGCAAGCAAGGCGCGGACTTTCTGCATGCATTAAATGATTTACTCTCATTGTTACACCATATTAGCGTGGTACAAGTCGTTGCCAACGCACCGATTGAAAACAATCCGCAACAGGTTAAAGCGCTTGCAGAGAAACTTGGAGCCGAAGACACCCAACTTTTTTATCAAATTGGTATTGTTGGACGACGCGATTTTAACTTCGCACCCAGCCCTAAAGTTGGCTTTGAAATGACACTGCTGCGCATGCTGGCTTTTTATCCTGACAACAGCGAACCTAAGCCTGCAACCAAGCGTGCTAAAATGCCAACAACTAAAGTAGAAACTAGCGCACCCGCTGCGGCTGCCGGCCAATCACAATGGCACGACATTCTACCCAAACTCACCTTAAGTGGCGCCGCATTGGCATTAGCAAAAAATTGCAGCCTAGACCAACTCACAGAAACCCAAGTTGTTTTAAAAGCGACAACAAAACAAAAAGCGTTAATGCAACCAAAACAAATACAACGAATTAATGATGCGCTCAGCGAATATTTGGGCCGAAAAGTTACGCTTAAAATTGATATGACTGAAAATTTACCGCAAACACCCACAACGTTTGCAAAAGAAAAACAAGCAAAAGCTTATGATACTGCAAAACAAACAATTACAACGGACCCGAAAGTCCAACAAATGATGCAAACCTTCAACGCGACATTAGTCGAAGGCAGCATTATCACTAACGAAACTGATTTATAAAAACCACAATACAAAAGAGGAGAAAAACCAATGTCTGATAATATGTTACTCGATGAGATTCGACAAAGTATGACTGATATGCAAACACAAATGCAATCAACTTATACTGGGTTAGAAACCATTGAAGCTTCTGGTGAATCTGATGGCGTTAAAGTTACCATCACTTGTACCTACAAGTTTGTTGATATTGATATTCAACCAAAAGCAATGCAAGGCGGCTTAAAAGAATTTAAATACCGCATTCGCGAAGCTTGGAAAAAAGCCTGTGATGAAGTTCAAAAAACAACACAAAGCAAAACCATGGAACTGTTGCAAAATATGCAAATTCCAGAAGAAATCCGCGACATGTCGATTGAAGCACCGAAAGATGGTGAAGGTGGCGAAGGTGGTACTGGTGGTGCAATTGGCGGCTAAGGAATTTACCTTATGTTTAGCCCTCTAACCAAACAATTGGTTGAAGCATTGCGCGGGCTGCCAAGCGTCGGGCCTAAAACGGCACAACGCATGGCGTTTCACCTCTTAAATCATAGCAGTCACGCCAAAGGATTGGCGTTGGCGCAAGCATTAACTGAAGCGATCGAAAAAGTCGGCCATTGCAGTCTGTGTCGAACTTTTACCGAGCAAAGTCAATGCAACATTTGCCAAAGCACTAAACGCGACGCAACTATCATTTGCCTCGTCGAAAGCGTCTCGGACATTGCTGCTATTGAACAAACCAACAGTTACTCTGGACACTATTTCGTGCTTCATGGTCACTTATCACCATTGGATGGTATTGGTCCGGCAGAAATTGGTATTCCTTTGTTATTTGAACGACTCAAAGACCCTGTCATTAAGGAGCTGATTCTAGCAACTAATCCCACTGTAGAAGGAAAAGCGACGGCACACTATGTTGCAAATCACGTCGATCAGGCTAAAATAAAGTGCTCTCGCATCGCTCATGGCGTACCATTAGGTGGTGAACTTGAGTATTTGGATGGCGGTACACTGGCGCATGCGCTAAATCGGCGCATGACATTAGAGTATGAGTTCTAACATACTATATTATATAACTATTTCACGAGGTAATTATGGCTTCTAATTTTGATCTAAATGATCTTATGAAAAACGCAAAAGGCTTAATGGATGAAGCACAGAAAAAACTTAGCAAAATCACCGCCCAAGGCGAATCTGGCGCTGGCATGGTAAAGCTCACCGTTAACGCCCAACATGAAGTAACAGAATTACATATCTCTGATGAACTTTTAAAAGAAGACAAAGAGGTGATTGAAGATTTAGTTCGCGCCGCAATTAATGACGCAAATCAAAAAATCACTAAAGCCACACAAGAAAACATGATGTCAATCAGCAATATGTTGCAAGGTGGCGGTTCAGGTCCTAAAGACGAAGAATAACCCCAGGATAGCGATTGAAAATGGATTTTCAACTACCAAAAATAATTGCACATCGCGGCGCCCCAAAACTCGCCCCAGAAAATACCTTGGCTTCACTTAAAGCCGCCAAAGAAGCAGGTGCTGCATATGTCGAGTTCGACGTCATGCTAACCAAAGATGGGGTGCCGGTTATCTTCCATGATAAAACCTTAAACCGCACCACCAATGGTGTTGGAAATTTAATTGATAAAACCTATGACCAACTGGCAAAGCTAGACGCTGGCAGTTGGTTTGACCCTAAATTTTGCAACGAAAAAATTCCAACGTTAGAGCAATACCTACAAACAGCCGCAGCACTCAAACTTGGCGTTAATATAGAGCTGAAAGCTGCTGCCAAACAAGAACAACGCTTAGCAGAAGTCACTTTAGACGCATTAGAAAAAAATTGGGCTAAAGATTTACCCACCCCGCTGCTTTCAAGCTTTTCCGTCAACAATTTAAAAGCCATTCACGCCAAAGGCGGCACTTATCCTTTAGCACTCAATGTCGAGATTTGGAAAACCAGCGCATTAAAAGCTGCGAAAGCGCTAAATTGTTATTCCATCCATATTAATCATACCCAAGCACAGCCCAGCGTTATCAAAATAAACCGAGCCCATGGTTTTAAAACCTTAGCCTATACCGTAAACAGCAAAACGCACGCAATGGAATTATTCAAACTTGGGGTTGACGCTGTGTTTAGCGATATTCCTAATCTTTGTGACTAGATGTAGAACCTGAACCGTAGGTTGTGATTGAGCGAAGTCCAACGTAAGCGGCGGCGTATTCTAGGATTATATATCCAAGTTAATAAATCCAGTCATTTTCTTTTGTAAGTTTAAAAATGATTGTTCATTAAAGGTCTTACAGGCAACCTTTTCTTTATGAGCATTAGCTCTAACACACTTTACA
>CAXMUH010000160.1:0-65391 GCA_964196565.1 uncultured Legionellaceae bacterium
TACAAGGCTAACAATGGCCCCACCGAAGAGGGCAACTACGGGCTTGGCATGCGCCATATTTTTGCCCAGAGCCAAACATTAATTGGGTTGTATGGATTTTATGATCGTCGTACCAGTACCTTTAGCAATATTTTCCAACAGATCACCGTAGGCGGTGAGTTTAAGAGCGAGCGTTGGTCACTTGCTGCCAATGCGTATATTCCAGTGGGCAGAACTCAGTATTTTGTTAATGCGCTGGATGTGGCGCGATTAGTTCCAGCAGGCGGTGTCTTTCAAAATATTGGCTTTCGCCGTGGTGCTGAAAAAGCCATGACCGGGGGTGATATTTTAGGCGGATGGCTAATTCCGCATACGGATGGGTTAGGTCTTTATTTAGGTGGTTTTTATTACAGTGCAACCAATGTAACCACGGCTGCGGGTCCAATCGTCCACGCTGAATGGACTTATCAACGCTCTGATGGCAAGCGCATCTTACGCGTACTGAGTAAGCTGCATTTAGTGGCCGATTATCAACACGATGATTTGCGAGGCAGCACCTTTTTTGCAGGGGCGCGCTTTGATTTTATGCTGGGTCATCAGCAACAGCTGCAGGGCATTCAACGTAGAATGCAAGACTTTATCCGCCGTGATTTGAATATTGAGTCAGGACCTAATACAGCAGGTGCGCTGCAATTGTTGAAGAACGCCAATGGCTCTAATGTCACTGTGCAACAATTCTCGGGTGCGTTTACCGCTTCAGGGGCAAATATTATCGGGGTGAATGGGGCTGTCAACAATGCTGCTACTACTGTTACCTTGATAAGCAACCAACAGTTAAATGGCGGTAGGTTTTCCTTCATTGGGGATGGTCATCCATTTAGCGTCGCAGTGGGTAACAATGGTTCGATTGCCAGTACCGCTGCTGCGGGGCAATTGAGTTTAATGGTGCTAATGCAGTCGGGACGTTAATAATCAATAACGTCAATGCGACTTGTACTGGCGCTGGGGATTGTATAGATCTCCAAATACCGGGAACTAATAATGTCACTGTTCAAAACAGTCAGATAACAAGTGGTGGTACTGGTCAGGGCGTTGTTTTGTTTACAAATGCCGCTCTTGCTGACTACACTGTGACCTTTATAGGCAATACTATTAACCATAGCACTGGTGGGGCTACTTCGGTGGCCATAGGTTCCTCAGGTGCCACCTCTGCGATGACCATTACTGAGATCACCAACAACACGATCAACAATAGTTTCGGTGGCGGCTCGACTGCTCTCTTTCTAGGAGCTAATGGCGGTTCGCTAAATATCGGGCCTATCACCGGTAATTCAATTACCAACACTGATGCGGCTTCTGGGGCGACGGTTGTAGCTGTAGCTGCTGTTGCTATCGGTGTAATTAATTTAAATGGTGCAGTCTCAGGTAATACCTTTGTTAATGCTGGAATAGGAGCAGCTGTTGATCTGGTAACCCTCGGAGTGGCAGGTGGTTCGGTTAATCTTTCTGGCGGATTCACCAATAATTCAATAGCCAGTAACAATGTGGGCGCTGGGGCTTTTGGTCTTAGACTAGCGCCCAGCTTTACTGGTACCTCAGTTACAGTAACGGGTGTTACAGGCAACACATTTACCAGTACTGGTGCAGCTGTTTCAATAAATTTAAATGCTATTGTTGGCAGTATAGCCATCATTAATGTAAATAATGGAGCCACGTCGTTGATAGCTTCAAATACGTTAGCCAATGGTACATCAGCGATTGGTGTTGGTGTTGAAGTCTTCAATCCAAGCTAATAGCAAGCAATTCACTGATCTTAACCAAAAAATCCCGGCTTATGCCGGGATTTTTTTTTGTCATTTTTTTAGCGCTTACGCTTTCTTTTTTTTTGCAGTTGAGTTGCGTTTGTCTTTGTTGGCAGGTTTAGCCGCATTAGTTCGTCCTTCTAGGGCCGGGACCTCCGCGCCTAGTTACTGCAATTGATCAAGCCAGCGTTGTTCAATTTTCTCCGGTTTGCGTTTATTTAAATACAGGGTGATGGCTGCAAGGGCTTTGTCTTTGTCACCATAAGCAATCAATGATTGTATATAAGACCACATCAATGGAATGCGCTGTTCGTCGGAACCGCCAAATTTATTACTTTGCCACAAGGGCTCAAGTAGTTGCGCTGCAGTTTCAAAATCTTGACTAGCAAAAGCGTAGACGCCATTGATCAGTGGAACGCCGAGATTATGCCAAACGATGCGTTTAAGTTGTTTTTGTTGATCTGCAAATTCATCGATTTTTTTTATGGCGTCAATTGCCAACGCTTTTTCACCACCTCGAGCTAAGGCGTAAATATACATTGCATTTAAAAACGGGAAAACAGTTTCAAAGGCTTTTTCTTTAATATGCGGCAGTATTTTTTGCCAGTATTGATCGACATTAATACCCAAAATATCAGCACACCATAAAAAAAGAATGGCATCGGTATGCTGTAATACTGAGTCCGTGTTTGACCCCCAAATTACAGAGTCAAATAATTTTAATGCATCATCGGTACGGCCTTTGTAAAAATAAAATAGTGACTGGTGAAAAGCGATATGGGATTGACTGTAATTGTTAGATCGATCTCTAACGTCAGCACAATCCTCCAACAATTTAATGGCCTTGGCAGTGTGCCCTTGATTGAAGTATGTATGAGCTAAACAATGAAAAGCCCAGGGTGTATTGCGATCACGCTTAATTGCTTCAAGCGCCGCTTTTTCAGACTCATCAAATTGATTATTGAGTTCGCAAGCAAACGCATACATGGCGTAAACATGAGACAATGCACTTAATTTTGCGGTTTTTTGCATAAAGGCAAGCTGCCTTTCTGACTCACCGGTTTCAAAACAGTGAAACTCCATTAATTTAATTGATGCGATATCAGTAGGCCACTGCTCTGCTATTTTTTCATAAATTTCTATCGCGTGCATAAAATTTAATGCAAGCCCAGATTGGATTGCATCGATAAAAAGCTTTTCATGTTCGGTCAGTGAATCACGCAATTTTAATGCAATATCGAGATAAGGTTCAGCATTCTTAAGGTCTTGCTCGCTTTGATTAAACAGAAATAGTGAGGCGGCGTATGCTTGGATCATGGCGCAGTCTTTATATTGTTCTGCGGCCTTTAAAATATTATCAGCGCTTTTGCCAGAGCTGACCAACTCCAATTGAAAAGCATTAATGGCTTTAATGGCGTCTTTATTGTCGGTGCTGATATCAAGTCCATTTTGATCAGTTAACATGCGTATCCCATTGGGTTGTGCGCTCACGATGGGAAATATAGCACATCGTTTAACCTGTTGATTTGAAAGGGGAATATAAATTTTGGCGTTAATTTTATCCTCTGGCACTGTCATCCCAGCGAAAGCTGGGACCTCATGACGTTGGCACTTGATTCAAAAGATTCCGGCATACGCCGGAATGACGGCAGTCTTGGCACTTGATTCAAAAGATTCCGGCATACGCCGGAATGACGGCAGTCTTGGCACTTGACTCAAAAGACTCCTACCGATGCCTCAAATGCAATCAAAGCGAGAAGAAACACCTAATTTTCAAACGCTTTTGAGTGTAAAACCAAACAGGTCCATTCACCTTTGCTTTTCAAGGACTGTAGATTAAATTGTGGAGCGTAAGCCTTGGCAACATTGCCGGCCTCGGCTTCTAAGATTCCAGATAAAATTAGCGTAGCGTTATCAGTACATAAGCTTTTAATTGTTGGAGCAAGTTCTATCAAAGGACTGGAAAGAATATTAGCAATAACTAAAGGCGCTTTAATCGCAGGCATGGTTTCATTATTATGAATCGATAGCTTTTGTTTAATGCTTGGATTTAAATTGGCATTATTTTCGGTGGATATTAGCGCTTGCGGATCATGATCAACCGCATAAACGGCTTTTGCGCCGAGTGCTAACGCACTTAGCGCTAAAATACCCGAGCCACAACCATAATCAATGACGGTTAAATCCAACGGCGGATTTTCAGCCAACCATTCTAAGCACAATGCCGTTGTTTCATGAGTTCCAGTACCAAAAGCGAGCCCCGGTTCAATTTTAATAATATGGCCTTGAAAATCTTTTGCATCACACCAGCTGGGAATAACCCAGAGATCATCCGCAAAACATTGTGGTGGAAAATTTTCTTGAGTTTGGCGGACCCAATCTTGATCTTCAAGCAAATAGTTACTAAATTCGAGATCATCCGTTCCGGTTAGGTTTTTAATCGCTTTAATAACGGGCTCGATGTCACATTCAGCTGGAAATAATGCCATTATTTTTGTTATGCGCCAAAGTGGGGTTTGTTCTGGCATTAATTGAAAAAGTGGTTGATCACCGGCATCAATTAAACTAACGGCCAATGCGCCGAGTTCAGTTAACTGATCTGAAATAATCTCAGCATATTGTTCTGGTGTGGTAATGATAAGTTGTTGCCAGGTATTTGTTTTCAATCTGTGGCCGCTTAGTGCTTTAATCCGAGTTTCTTTTCAAGATAATGAATATTTTGTGCGCCTTTTTGAAAATTTTCATCGTTCATTAGTTCTTGGTGTAGCGCAATATTGGTTTTAATCCCATCGATCACCAGCTCGTCTAAGGCATTTAACATCCGCGCAATGGCAATCTCGCGAGTATCACCATAGGTGATCAGTTTGCCAATCAGTGAGTCATAATAAGGGGGTACGCGATAACCACTGTATAGGTGAGAATCCATGCGCACACCAAAACCACCCGGAGCATGATATAAATTGACGGTGCCGGGCGATGGCATAAAATTTTTAGGATCTTCTGCATTAATACGACACTCAATGGCGTGGCCTTTGATATGAATGTCGCTTTGTTTAAGCCGTAATGGGATACCCGCACTAATGAGAATTTGTTCTTTGATAATATCAACACCGGTAATCATCTCTGAAATGGGGTGCTCCACCTGAATACGCGTGTTCATTTCAATAAAATAAAACTCACCATTTTCATATAAAAATTCAAACGTACCTGCACCAGAATAATTAATATCAAGGCACGCCTTAATGCATAAATCACCCATTTTTTTACGTTGTTCTTCGGTAATGCCAGGGGCAGGCGCCTCTTCTAAAACTTTTTGGTGGCGGCGCTGCATCGAGCAGTCACGTTCACCTAAATGAATAGCATGGCCTTGACCATCGGCTAATATTTGCATTTCAATATGACGAGGAGTCTTTAAAAACTTTTCCATATACACTTCATCTGTACCAAAAGCGGCGGCCGCTTCGGTTCGTGTCATGGCGATAAAATTTAATAAATCTGATTCTTGCTCGACCACGCGCATACCGCGACCGCCACCACCGCCTGAGGCTTTAATTAATACCGGGTAGCCAATGCCGCGCGCGAGAGATAAATTGCGCTCATTGTTATTATCAAGGGCGCCATTAGAACCGGGAATGCAAGGAATACCTGCAGCGCTCATGGCTTTAATTGCAGAAACTTTATTTCCCATAATGCGAATTGTTTCAGCGCTAGGCCCAATAAATTTAAAACCACTTTTTTCGACTTGCTCAGCAAAATCTGCGTTTTCAGCTAGAAAACCATAGCCTGGATGAATTGCATCAGCGTGGGCAATTTCGGCCGCACTAATTACAGCTGGAATGCTAAGATAACTGTGGGTGCTGTTGGCTGGGCCAATACATACCGCTTCATCGGCGAATTTAACATGCATTAAATCTTCATCCGCTGTGGAATATGCGGCGACGGTTTTAATACCAAGTTCTTTGCAGGCTCGATGCACGCGTAATGCAATTTCACCGCGGTTGGCAATAAGGACTTTTTTAAACATAAGGTGTCTACTCGTCGGCTTCGATGATAAAAAGAGGTTGGTCGTATTCAACCGGCTGTTCATTGTCAATTAGGCGTGCGCTGACAACGCCAGAAATATCCGTTTCGATTTTATTAAACATTTTCATCGCTTCAATTAGGCATATTGTATCGCCGGCATTTACATGCTGTCCTACGCTAATAAATGGTTTGGCGCCAGGCGTGGGTGCTAGGTAGACGGTCCCAACCATCGGAGACTTAACATCATGACCATCACTGGTTGCCACAGGTTTGCTGGTAGTTGAGGCCTCAATTGGTTGGCTCGGAGTTGGGGCGACTGTCATGTTGGGTGCAACCTGTGTAACTTGATTTGTTACACTGCGGCTGATACGCACTGAATCATCACCTGACTTGACTTCAATTTCGCCAATGCCAGTTTCATTGATCAATTCAATGAGTTTTCTAATTTTCCTGATATCCATCAATCAGTTACCTCTTGTTGGTGATAAGGTGAACTCGAAAAAGGTCTCGCTTTTTAAACTATAGCGCCATTGTGCACGATCTGCAGCATTTTGTCCAGATCGAAGAAGATGTCTACACGATCGTGCATAATCCCTTCACGATTAGTTGTTATGGAGCGGATAAGTGTAAGTGTTCAAAAAAAAAGACTTAGGTAAGGAATGCAGATTGTAGCGGCTGAAAGTGGTGATGTCTAGCGCAAATATCGGCCAGTCTAATTTTGCTTGTTTTGTATTTTTTGTAGATGCGGTATTAACTTTTTACTGCTGATTTCACCGACAATCCGCGCAGCCGTATTCTCGCGGCCGTTGGGGTAAAAAAACAGTATCGTTGGTGGCGCCACTACTTGGTATTTCTTTTCCAGCGCTTTATCTTGTTTATCATTGTTGGTCACGTCAGCACGTAACAGTAAATAGGGTTGCAGTAGCTTTTTAACGGTGGTGTCAGTAAAGGTGTAAGCATCCATTTCGTGACAAGCGACGCACCAATCTGCATAGAAGTCTAGCATAACAGGTTGGTTATGCATTTTCGCCCATTTAAGTTTTTGGTTTAATTCTTTAATGTTTTTTATTTTTGTAAAATTGAGCACAGCGTTGGCGTTTGTTTGTTGTGTTTGTGAAAATTGAATAGGATTTAAGGGGTTGGTGTGCCCTAATATAGCGCCTACCATTAAAAGGACGCCATAGATAAAAAGAATAATACCCAACGCCTTTGTTAATTGTTTACCACTATTTTTTGCCGTGGTAAAAGCGCCAAGTGCAATTGCGCAACCAATGAAAAGTGCAGCCCACAATACCATGGTGGAGCTTGCTGGAATAATGCGTTCGATCATCCAGATTGCAACGCCCAACATCATAACGCCTAAAATGGATTTAATCACATTCATCCACTTGCCAGCTTTAGGTAACAGTTTTGCGCTCGAAGCACCGATAATGAGTAATGGTATGCCCATGCCGATACCCATGCTGAATAAAGCGATGGCGCCAAGTGCGGCATCACCTTTGTCACCGATGTAAACGATGGCGCCGGCTAAAGGTGGAGTAACGCACGGCGAAAGAATTAATGTGGACAAACAACCCATAATGGCAGTACCTAAATACGAGCCATGTTTTTGATGATTGCTCATAACGGCAACTTTATGTCGCAATGCCTCAGGCAGTTGCAAATTATAAAGTCCGAACAAAGATAGCGCCATGGCGACAAAAATTAAAGAGAAAAGAACGATCACCCATGGTGTTTGCAGTGCGGCTTGAATGCTGCTGCCAATTAAGCCGACGATAACACCTAAAATGGCATAGGTCAGCGCCATAGCGAAGACGTAAATTAAAGATAAGATAAATGAACGCAGGTGAGTTATTTTTTTCTGGCCAATGATAATGCCTGACAATATGGGAATCATCGGTAGTACGCATGGGGTTAAAGATAACAGTAAACCCAGAACAAAAAAGGCTGCAATAATGGCGGTTAAACTTTTTGCTTGCAGCAATTTAACAATATGGCCTTGCTGTGAAACTTGTTGATCGCTATCAATAAGCGCTTTATTTTCTGCGCTCAAATTAAAGCTGGGCGTGGTGATTTCTGTGGGTTGCATGCCAGAAAGACTGATTAAAGCAATTTTTGTTTGCTCAGGGTAGCAAACGCCAAGTTCAGAACAGCCTTGGTAGGTTATTTTTAATTTAACGCGATCGCTGTGTTTTCCACTGAAAATCAATGGCAAGGAAATTTTAAATTGGCCGGTAAAGGCCAGCATTTTTTCACCGGTTGGATAAATTTTATAGAATGCGGTTTTGGGAAAATTCACCTTGGCAATTTTTACTGGAGAGGCGCTGATGATGCTAAAGTTAAATTTATTTTTATATAAATAATATCCGGGAACAATATCCCAGGTGGTTACCAGAGTTTTACCATTTTTGGCGTAAGCACTTGAAAAATGAAATGCTTGATCGACGGGCAATGGGGAACTGGTTTGTGCAAAAGCCTGGAAGCTAAAGATAAGAATTAAGAGCAGTACAATGCGTTGTATAAATTTTATTCGGAACATTATAGGTTTCTTCTCGTCGTCGTTATACAGAGATCATACTGTTTAAGTATAGGTCAGGCAAGGCTTTACTTCAAAATACGCACTCACTATAATGGTATACCTACACACTTTATGAACAACCTGGGGGCATCATGAAAGGAATCATACTACTAATCTTCAGCTTTCTGTTTTTTTGCAGTTATGCAGGCTCTATTGAACGCAAAGATAATTATCATGGGGTTTATATTAGTGGTGGTATCAGCAATGTGATACGCAGTGATGTGCTTGAGTCTGAAGGTGTGAATGGTGTTGTTTTTTTTAGAGCGCCAGCGGGTGAAAATACGGTTGGGTTAAATGTATCGCTAGGCTATCGAACTGTGGTTCATCGTTTTTTGTTAGATGGTGATGTCGTGTTTCGTTTTATTCCGGGCACGAGCTCCGGCGTCTTGTTAAGTGGTATACGTGTCCCGCGTGTATCGACTTATGCTTTTTTAGGTGCTGAATTTCGCCCTGGCGTTTTGATTACTGATCGAATTGCATTGTATGCGATTATTGGCTTGGAAAGTGCAACTTATAAAGTACGCTATCTTTTCAATTCGACTAACACCACATTTTCAGGTTGGGAAGTAGGTCCAGGATTTGGGCTTGGTTTGAATGTTGCGTTAAATGATAAGCTCAGTATGCAGTTTGATTATTTGTATACTTACCTAAGCAGACTTAATTATACAGATGCTGGCAATAATTCATTTGTGCATCTCGATCCGAAGATAAATATTATTACATTGAGTTTGAGTTATTTGTATTAAATTTTCCCCGGCCAAAATTAAAATTTTGACCGGGCTACGTTAAAACTATTTATTTCAACATATTTCGTAACACATACTGCAGAATACCACCATTCTTATAGTAGTTAAGTTCATTTTGCGTATCGATGCGACAATGTAATGGCGTTTGCTCAGTAGAGCCATCTTCACGTTGAATGGTCATGGTAACGTTGCCACCAGGAACTAATTCTTTAACGTGGCTAATGCTAATGATTTCATTTCCGGTTAACTTTAATGTTGTGCGATTGGTATCATCTTGAAATTGTAATGGTAAAACACCCATGCCAATTAAATTCGAACGGTGAATACGTTCAAAGCTTTCAGCAATAACGGCTTTAACACCAAGTAATAACGTTCCTTTTGCCGCCCAGTCACGCGAAGAACCGGTGCCATACTCACAACCAGCGATCACGACAAGTTCTGTGTTTTCTTGCTTGTATTCCATTGCCGCATCATAGATTGACATTTGTTTGCCATCGGGCAAATGTTTGGTATAGCCACCTTCAATGTCAGGTACCATTTCATTTCGAATGCGAATATTAGCAAAGGTGCCGCGCATCATTACTTCATGGTTACCGCGACGGCTACCATAAGAGTTAAAATCTCTTATCTCAACTTTATGATCAATTAAATATCTGCCTGCCGGGCTATCCGGTTTAATCGCACCAGCAGGTGAAATATGGTCGGTGGTAACACTATCACCTAATAATGCAAGGATACGTGCATTATGTACGTCTTGCATCGGTTCAGGTTTAATGCTCATATTTTCAAAGAAAGGCGGATTTCTGATGTAGGTGGAGTCTGGTTGCCAATCATACGTTTCACTGGCTTTTACATTAATACTGCGCCATTCTTTGTCACCTTCAAAAACTTCAGCATATTCTTTTGCAAACATGGACTCAGTGACTTTGGCCACCTCAGTTGCGACCTCACGATTGCTAGGCCAGATATCTTTCAAATAAACCGGGTTACCTTGTTGGTCATCACCCAGTGAATCTTTGTCCATATCAAAATGAATGGTACCAGCAATTGCAAATGCAACCACCAGTGGTGGCGATGCTAGCCAGTTGGCTTGGACTAATGGATGAATGCGACCTTCAAAATTACGATTGCCAGATAAAACCGCGCATGCAACCAAATTATTTTCAGTTACGGTTTTGGCAACAGCTTCGGGTAATGGGCCTGAATTACCAATACACGTGGTGCAACCATAACCCACTAAATAAAAACCCAAATCATCTAAATATTTCATTAGATCGGTTTTGTGAAGATAATCGGTGACCACTTTAGACCCTGGAGCCAGTGATGATTTAACCCAGGGTTTGCGCTTTAAGCCTTTTTCTGCGGCTTTTTTAGCAACGAGGCCAGCGGCTAACATAACGCTTGGGTTTGAGGTATTGGTGCAGCTGGTAATGGCTGCAATAACCACGTCACCATGGTGCATTTTAAAATCTTTGGGGCTTTGAAAACCGCCATTAATTTTTTGTCCGCCACTTAAATCAGCGACTACTTTTTCAGCGACACCTTTTAATGAGGATAAAGCCACGCGATCTTGTGGGCGTTTTGGTCCTGCGACTGAAGGTTCAACCGTGCTAATATCTAAATGCACGGTGTCAGAAAAAACAGGTTCAGGCGTAGTTTTATCAAACCATAAACCTTGTGCTTGGGTGTAAGCTTTAACGCGTGCAATGGTTTCAGCTGAGCGCCCGGTTAGCTCTAAATATTTAATGGTTTCTGCGTCAATTGGGAAAAATCCACACGTCGCCCCATATTCTGGCGACATATTACCGATGGTCGCACGATCGGCTAATGGTAATTCACTTAATCCTGGGCCAAAAAATTCAACAAATTTACCGACAACACCTTTTGCGCGTAGTATTTGTACCACGGTTAAAACGAGATCGGTCGCGGTAATGCCTTCACGTAATTTACCTTCTAGGCGAAAACCAATGACCTCAGGAATTAACATTGAAATTGGTTGTCCCAAAATAGCTGCTTCTGCTTCAATTCCACCAACACCCCAGCCGAGTACGCCAAGGCCATTAATCATGGTGGTGTGAGAGTCAGTTCCAACTAAAGTATCTGGAAAAGCATATGTTTTTCCATCAACTTCATTGGACCAAACTGCTTGCGCTAAATATTCAAGGTTAACTTGGTGACAAATCCCGGTTCCTGGTGGTACCGCTTGGAAATTAGCAAAAGAGCCTTGGCCCCATTTTAATAAACTGTAACGCTCATAATTACGCAGCATCTCAATGCGTACGTTTTCAGAAAATGCATCACTGTTACCAAATCGATCCACTTGAACGGAGTGGTCAATGACTAAGTCGACAGGAATAAGTGGGTTAATCTTATTAGGATCACCTTTCATATTATCCATCGCATCACGCATTGCGGCTAAGTCAACAATGGCAGGGACACCGGTAAAATCCTGCATTAAAACGCGCGCGGGACGATAGGCAATTTCTTGTGATGAGCACTTGTTATCTAGCCAGTGGGTAAAGCTTTGAATATCTTCTTTAGTGACGGTTTCGCCATCTTCAAAGCGTAATAAGTTTTCTAATAAAACTTTCAAAGTGAAAGGCAATTTGGAAATGCCCTTTAGGCCATTTTCTTCAGCAGCCTTAAGATCAAAGTAGTGGTAAGTTTTGCCGTCAACATTGAGTTCACGTCGGCACTTAAAGGAGTCGTGCATGGTGTATCCCCTTAATGGTCTAAATAAGTTTTGTGTTGCGCTAGAATTGCGCGAAAGTCGGACCTGATCATATCATAACCTCATTAATTCAGCAAACTGCGCCAATGACCTGTTTATTTTTTTATATATGGGTAATTATAGCCATTGTTACAGCAAAGTTTAACTATATGTTTTTTAATAATTTTATATTTTTACAGCCTGTTTTTTTTTGTGATAAAAGATTCATTTGCGTTAAAACTCAAAAAACCACAGATTTAGCCTTGAATTTTGCGAAAATGACCTTATATCTAAACTCGTTAGCACTTGAGAATGCATAATTGAAAATCAAGTAGTTAGCAATTTGTTTGAGCCATCTCCCAAAGAGAAATTTATAGGCTCTTAACCTTTTTTATAGTTAGCAAAGGAGATAGTTAAGAATGAACATAAGTCCTTTACATGATCGCGTTGTTATCCGTCGCTTAGAAGAAGAACGTACTTCTGCAGGTGGAATCGTGATTCCAGATACAGCAGCTGAAAAACCAGCTGAAGGTGAAGTGATGGCTGTTGGTCCAGGTAAGATGTTGGATAATGGTCAAGTGCATCCGTTAGCCGTTAAGGTTGGTCAGAAAGTATTGTTTGGTAAATATTCTGGTACCGAGGTTAAAGTTAGTGGTTCTGAATATGTTGTGATGCGTGAAGACGACATCATGGGTATTGTTGGATAATTTTTAATGGAAGTGAAAAATAAGAGGTAAAATAAAATGGCTGCAAAAGTTATAAAGTTTTCACATGAAGCAAAACATGCTTTAAGAGCAGGCGTTGGCATTTTAGCTGACGCGGTTAAAATCACATTAGGACCAAAAGGTCGTAATGTTGCTATAGATCAATCTTACGGCGCGCCGACGATCACTAAAGATGGTGTGAGTGTTGCTAAAGCAATTGAACTCGAAGATAAGTTCCAAAACATGGGCGCACAGATGGTTAAAGAAGTGGCATCACTTACTTCTGACGCTGCAGGTGATGGTACTACTACTGCAACAGTATTGGCGCAATCGATATTGGATGAAGGTATTAAAGCTGTTATTGCTGGTATGAATCCAATGGATCTTAAACGTGGTATCGACAAAGCAGTTACCGCTGCGGTTAAAGAATTGCATAGCATGTCTAAGCCATGCGCTGATGATAAAGCGATCGCACAAGTGGGTACGATTTCTGCAAACTCAGACGAAGCAATTGGTAACATTATTGCTGAAGCCATGGGTAAAGTGGGTAAAGAGGGCGTTATTACTGTTGAAGACGGATCTGGTTTAGAGAGTGAACTGGATGTTGTTGAAGGTATGCAGTTTGATCGTGGTTATTTGTCGCCATACTTTATCAATAACCAACAAAATATGAGTGTTGAATTAGACGCACCTTATATTTTATTAGTTGATAAGAAGATTTCTAATATCCGTGATTTATTACCAGTATTAGAAGCGGTTGCTAAAGCAGGCAAGTCACTTTTCTTAATTGCTGAAGATATTGAAGGCGAAGCGCTTGCAACCTTGGTTGTTAATAATATTCGTGGCATTGTTAAAGTTGCTGCGGTTAAAGCACCTGGTTTTGGTGATCGTCGTAAAGCGATGTTGCAAGATATTGCGACATTAACCGGCGCCAAAGTTATTTCAGAAGAAGTTGGTTTAAACCTCGAAAATGCTACTTTAGAAGACCTTGGCTCAGCTAAGCGTGTGGTTATCACTAAAGACAACTCAACCATTATTGATGGTTCGGGTGATGTTGGCGAAATCAAAAGCCGCATCGAGCAAATTCGTGCTGAAATTGATGCAAGTACATCTGACTATGATCGTGAAAAATCGCAAGAACGTTTGGCTAAGTTAGCTGGCGGTGTTGCAGTGATCAAAGTTGGTGCAGCAACTGAAGTTGAAATGAAAGAAAAGAAAGCTCGCGTTGAAGATGCTTTACATGCAACTCGTGCAGCAGTCGAAGAAGGCATTGTCCCAGGTGGTGGGGTTGCATTGATTCGCGCCATTAAAGCATTAGATAACCTTGAGGTTTCTAATGCGGATCAGCGTGTCGGTGTTGAAATTACCCGTCGTGCGATGGAAGCGCCATTACGTCAAATTGTAACTAATGCTGGAGAAGAAGCTGCTGTTATTTTGGCAAAGGTGAAGGCTAATTCTGATCTAAATTATGGCTACAATGCAGCAATTGGTGAATTCGGTGATATGGTTAAAATGGGTATTTTAGACCCAACCAAAGTCACGCGTACTGCATTGCAAAATGCCGCATCAATCGCGGGCCTTATGGTAACCACAGAATGTATGGTAACCGATGCGCCTACTCAGAAAGATGAAGATACCTCAGCTGGTGGTGCCGCCGGTGGAATGGGTGGAATGGGTGGAATGGGCGGAATGGGTGGTTTTTAATCACGCTTTTTGTTTGTTTTATATCCGAAGGGGCTGCAGTTGCAGCCCTTTTTTTTTGTATTATTGTAGGAAAAATAAAAACCTGGCCAACAGATCCCTCGGCTTCGCTCGGGACGACCCTTCGGCAGGCTCCGCTGGTCGGGAAGCAGCATGTGTAGCATGATTCAATGGACAAAAAAAAGCCCCGACACTGTCGGGGCTCTAATTATTAGCTAGACCATAATTTTCAAAGGAGCCAGCATTTACAGGGGTTCATTAATTATGCCGGTTGATCTTATATAATCGTACGCTCGAAGGGTGTGTGATGTCAATTAGATTTTGATATGTGATTGAATAAATATGTTAAACCCAAGTCAAGTTAATCTATTAACACGCTGATAATAAAAGTATAGCTAGACCTCAGTTAATACTTTACTTCATCTTTGACAGCTAACTACGCATATGTTGGGGGGTGATTTAAAATAGACACTTTTTATCTGCTGCTGCAATAAATGTTCTGTGCTAAACTACTTCGTCGAAAATACAATAGGTTAATAATTAAAATGTTAGTCAGTCAATATCTACTTGCTACGGTCAGAGAAGACCCATCTGATGCAGAATTGATCAGCCATCGTTTAATGTTACGTGCTGGACTGATACGAAAGCTAGCCAGTGGTCTTTACACCTGGTTACCCCTTGGGCTAAAAGTTTTACATAAAGTCAGCGCCATCGTGCGTGAAGAAATGGACCGCAGTGGTGCTTTAGAAATATTGATGCCAGCAGTGCAACCGGCCGAGTTGTGGCAAGAAAGTGCGAGATGGGAACAATATGGCCCCGAATTATTACGTTTTTCTGATCGCCATCAAAGAGAATTCTGTTTTGGACCTACGCATGAAGAAGTTATTACCGATATCGCCAGACGAGAGTTGAGTAGTTACAAGCAATTGCCGCTGGTGGTTTATCAAATTCAAACAAAATTTCGTGATGAGATTCGCCCACGGTTTGGCGTGATGCGTGCACGTGAATTTTTAATGAAAGACGCCTATTCATTCGACATTAATGCAGAATCATTAAGCGAAACCTATAAAAAAATGTATGCAGCTTACGACAAAATCTTTACCCGATTGGGTTTAAAGTTTCGTGCGGTATTAGCTGATAGCGGCAGTATCGGCGGTAAGTTTTCACATGAATTTCAAGTATTGGCAGGTTCGGGCGAAGACCTAATTGTATATAGTGATAAGAGCGACTACGCTGCAAATATTGAGAAAGCACAAGCGTTGATGCCAAGCCATGACGCAAAAGCGCCAACCAAAACCATGGAAAAAGTAGCAACTCCTGACGTTAAAACCATTGATGATGTGGTTAATTATTTAAAGCTAAATATAAAAGACACCGTGAAAACATTATTTGTTAAAGGCGCAGAACAACCGATTATTGGTTTAGTGCTACGTGGAGATCATAATTTAAATGAGGTTAAGGCCGATAAGTTAACGATGATCGCTTCCCCGCTTGAATTTGTTGACGAAGAAAAAGCACAACAAATATTAGGTGCTGGATTTGGTTCGCTTGGCCCGGTTAATTTACCTGTGCCTTTTATTGTGGATCGTGATGCTGCAGTTTTAGCTGATTTTTGTTGCGGTGCTAATGAGGCAGGGTTTCATTTTACCGGCGTTAATTGGGCGCGCGATGTTGAGTGCGTGGAAGTTGCTGACTTACGTAATGTGGTTGAAGGTGATAAAAGCCCGGATGGCAAAGGTGAATTACATTTTGCCCGGGGCATTGAAGTCGGGCATATTTTTCAGCTAGACCTTAAGTACAGTGATCCGATGAAAGCGACGGTACTGGATAAAAACGGTAAAAGTGTTCCGATTACCATGGGCAGTTATGGCATTGGAATTTCGCGCATTGTCGCAGCTGCGATTGAGCAAAACCACGATGATAATGGCATTATTTGGCCAGAAGCGATGGCTCCATTTTTTGTGGCGATCGTACCAATGAAAATGCACAAATCCGATCGGGTGCGAGAGCAAGCGATGAAGATTTACCAAGATTTACAGGCCCAAGGCCTTGAGGTTTTGTTGGATGATCGTAATGAGCGTCCCGGAGTTATGTTTGCAGATATGGATTTAATTGGCATTCCACATCGCTTGGTTATTGGCGAGCGTGGATTGGATCAGGGCGAGATTGAATATAAAGATCGTTCAACTGGTGAAGTTAAAGCAATAGCTTTAGGTGATGTTGTTGATTTTATTTTAAAGCTTGCTTGAATTTCAATAATTTTGCCCTAATATTAAAGACAAAGTATCTATATTTTAAGGATGATGAATGGACCATTTTAAATTATCCCCACGCCGGAGCCTGTATCGTTGGCTGGGATGGTTTTTCTTTATCAACTCGTGCATTGCTCTCTTTATTATATTTGGCTATTTGCCTCAAATCGAAACGCTTAACATGGTGCCTGGCGCTACAACTGGCAGCACTGTTTTTGCCTATATTTACTTTATATTTACTTTTTTTGCAGAAGTCAGCTTGTATATGTTTTTATGTGCTGCGTTATGCTTGGTGGTTGCGACGATTTTCCCTTGGCGAGCGTTAGTGATTTTATTGGCTGCTATCTTAAGTGCCATTATTTTATTTTCATTGATTGGGGACACCATCGCTTTTCGGCTTTTCCATATGCATTATGCGTTGGTTGGATGGAAGGTTTATAAAGCAGGTGCATTTTCTGAAGTAATCCCCTTAGGATTAAAAGAAGAGTTTATCGCCTTGAGTGCTATTTCAGTTGTTGTGGTATTAGAAATTATTCTGGCGCTGTGGTTGTGGCGAATATTTTCAAAGCCGCAGCACAAATTGGCGAACAAAATTGTTAGTGCTTCTGTGGTTGGGATTTGGTTGTTGGTCTACACTTCATTTGGTTTTGCAGTTTCAGATCACGTTTGGACGGGCGGTTATCGCTATGCAATTTTGCGCACTGGTCGCGTGGTTCCTTATTTAAGTCAACTGTATTTGGCTGCGTTTGAACGTAAAAATTCGGTGCAAATGCTTACTCTTGGAAAAACCAAAACCCCAATGGCAATCAACTCTATTCAAAAACCATTACGCTACCCCTTACAACCGATTGTGTGTTCTCCAAAGCCGAAAAAAATGAATGTCGTCATCATTGCTGTGGATACCTGGCGCTATACTTCGATGACAAAAAAAGTCACCCCAAATATTTATCGTTTTGCAAAAAATTCGATTCAGTTCCAAGATCATTATAGTGGTGGTAATTGCACTGGCCCGGGATTGTTTTCAATGTTTTATGGTCTGCCGCCTAATTATTGGGACTCTTTTTTGAAATATAAACAATCCCCATTAATGCTGGATACGTTTCAAAAAGAAGGTTATCAGATTAGAGCTTTTTTAAGCGCGCAAAGTAATTTCCCCCAATTTGATAAGACTATTTTTGTAAACGTAAAGTCATTAAAGCGCTATACTCCAGGCGATTCATCTTTGGTTCGAGATCAAGGCATTACCAAAGAGTTCGTTTCATTTATAAATAAGCGTAATAGTGAAAAACCATTTTTCAGTTTTATGTTTTACGATGCTCTGCATAATTATTGTGAGCCGGACAGACCCAAACAAAATCCATTCCAGCCTGCGGTTGAACATTGTGATCGCTTTTCTTTGGATGCAAACTCTGAGGTGGCGCCTTATTTAAATCTTTACAATAATAAAGTGTATTTTGTCGATTTAGAAGTTGCAAAAGTATTGAAAGCGTTAAAACAAAAGAATCTACTTAAAAACACCATTGTTATTATTACTGCAGACCACGGCGAACAAATGAATGATGAGGGCTTGGGTTTGTGGGGACATGCCAGCGCGTATTCAACTTACCAGCTTCATGTGCCAATGATTGTGCATTGGCCAGGAAAAAAAGTCATAAATATTGCTCATCAGACCACGCATTATGATATTGTGCCGACTTTGATGAACCAGGTTTTAGGTTGTAGCACTACGGCATCCGCTTATAGTGTCGGCCAATCATTATTTGACACTAAGCAAAGCCCTTACTTTATTGCGGCGAGTTATGGTGATTATGCTATTATTTCACCAGAAAAAGTTCTACGTATTTATCCCGGAGGTGACTTCAAAATAACCAATATGTATGGTCATCCTGAGTCACAGTCACAGTTTAATCCTTCTGTGCTCGCAGAGGCATACCGAGATTTGCAGACCTATTTTCATTAGTAGCCTGGACGATTTGCACCCAGACAGTTTTTGTAGGGTGGATTTGGATTAGCGCCGTAAGACGCGTAATCCACCTTACTACTACTTTTGCGCTTTTAATTTAGTAATCCACCATTTTTTTTGTTAACGGTGTTTACCCATGCGCCAAGAGAGGTTATTATTACTCCACTCAGAGGGAGCTCAGTATAATATGGTCAAGCTATTCAAAATTAAACCATCGTATCGATTTCCATTGTTTGTTGTCTTAACATTTCATGCGCTGTTAATTATCGCGCTCAGTGTTTCTTTGACACAGACACATTATCGTTGGCACAGTAATTATGCTCAAAAACCAATCGTAAAGGCTGTGGCAGTTGATGCACAGGCTGTGAATAAACAAATTAAGCAAATTAAATGGGAGCAGGCCGCTAAAGAGCGACGTGAGCGTCAACGTTTGCAAAAATTAAAACAACGTGCTCGGAAAGTGTCCCAAGCGCGTATAGCTGAACAAAAGCGAATACGGCGATTAAAAGCCAATCAGAAGCAATTGCAGCAACAGCAGGCGCTGCGTGAAAAAGAGGCCGCTGTACGTGCTAAAGCCTTACAGACGCAAGTTAAGCGTCTGCATCAGCAGGCTCTCAGTGAAAATCAACAACGTTTACAGCAACGATTGCTTGACCAACAAATGCAAGCTGAAAAAGCCCAGATTAGTAAGCAAAAGCAAGCACTTGAAAAAGCGCATTTGGCTCAATTTAAAGGCGTGTTGAATAAATATCGCGCGCAAATATTGCAGTTGATTCAAAATAATTGGCATCCTCTTGTGCAAAACTCTAAACTATATTCCCAGTTTATGGTTCACGTTGCCCCAGGTGGACTCGTGACCAATGTGGATTTGTTAAAGAGCAGCGGTAATGCGGCACTTGATCGGTCAGCGCGGCTTGCGATTATTAAATCTTCACCTTTACCCGTTCCAAAAGATGCGGCATTATTTGATCGTTTTCGGCAATTTCGTATCAAAATGTCGCCGCAGGAAGTTAAAGGTATCAGCTAATAAATTAGGGATGGGATTATCATGAAAAATATATTCACTTTGGTGTTGGCGTTATTATGCAGTGTTATTTTCACGCAAAGTTATGCCATTTTGGACCTTGAGTTAACTCAAGGCGTAGCCGCTTCGGTGCCATTGGTGGTGGTGCCATTTACAGGGGCAAAGGTGCAAGTTCCTGGTAATCAAACCTTGGCACAAATTATTGATAACGATCTGCAAAACAGTGGTGAGTTTCGAGTTATCAACCAAAATAAAAGTCAAAATATTTTGGGCGGAAATTTAAATGCTACACAATGGCGTCTGCAGGGTGCCGACTATATATTAACGGGTTCGGTTGAAGCAACGGCGACTCAAGGTTATCTTGTACACTTTCAGCTAAAAAGCTTATTTGATTCAAAAGCAAATTCAAAAGTAAAAAATGGTGATGCGTTACTCAATGAAACTTATAGTTCGCCAGCTCAGTCGTTACGAAATTTAGCGCATCACATTAGTGATCAGGTCTATAAAAAATTGACTGGCACTCAAGGTATTTTTTCAACTCGTATTGCTTATATTCTTGTAAAGCATCCAACAAGAAATGTTTCGCACTATTTATTGGTGGTTGCTGACGCCGATGGGTTTAATCCGCAAACTTTATTAAGTTCTAACCAACCGATTATGTCACCCGCTTGGTCACCGGACGGGAATAATATTGCCTATGTTTCGTTTGAAGGGCATCGTGCAGCAATTTATCTGCAAAATTTAGCCAGCGGCAAACGGCGGTTAATCAGCAAGACACCTGGCATTAATGGTGCGCCAGCGTTTTCTCCAGATGGTAAAAAGTTAGCTTTGGTGTTAACAAAAACGGATAACCCAAAGATTTATTTACTTGATATTGGAAGCAAACAATTACGCCAGATTAGTTCTGGTTGGTCGATAGATACTGAGCCCGCATTTTCAGCCGATGGCAGTTCGTTGTTGTTCACTTCGAATCGAGATGGTTCACCACAAATTTATCAATACTCTATCCCAACGGGAACGACTTCTCGGCTAACGTATAACGGCAAATACAACGCGCGTGCGCTATACACTCCAGATGGTAAGTCCATTGTCATGATGCATCGCCAGGATGGCAACTACGGGATTGCTCGAATGGATTTTGGCTCTGGAACGTTATTTGCATTAACACAAGCCGGGGCCGATGAATCACCGAGTTTAGCTCCTAACGGTAAGATGGTAATCTATGCTACTCAATACGCGGGACGTGGGGTTCTGGCAGAGGTCTCTATTGATGGCCGAATAAAATTGCGTTTGCCCGCACGCGAGGGTACAGTTCAGGAGCCCGCGTGGTCACCTTTTCTCACTTAAATATTCAAAACTAACAAGGAGTAAATATTATGAAAATCGTTCATATTTTAAACTATTTTATGGCTGGAGTTGTTGTTGTCGGCTTAAGTGCTTGTAGCACCACCGGACAGAAACAACCTACCGCCCAATTTAGTTCAGATTTTGGTCAGGGTGTCGGCATTGATACCTCAAATAGCTATGCTTTACAGCAGAATTCCAGGTATACTGACCAAGTTAAACGCAACCAGTACGGGAAGATTGTTAACTCGTTGGTAGCTCCTGCTAATCAGACGTATTATTTTACACTGGATAGCAACGCGATTCTGCAAAATGACTATAAGGCGTTAGTGATGCAAGCCAATTATTTGGCTGCACATCCAAAAGCAATTATTAGGCTTGAAGGAAATGCCGATAATAGAGGCTCAAGAGAATACAATGTGGGGCTTGGCTGGCGTCGAGATCAATCAGTAGAGCGATTTTTGCAACAGCATGGAGTATTGCACCGTCAAATTAAAAAGGTAAGTTATGGTAAGGAGCACCCTGCTGTCATTGGAAACAATGAACATGCTTGGCGTTTAAACAGAAGAGTGAAATTAGTTTACGAGGCAAAATAGAAATGAAATTATTATTGAGGCGTTGTTTATTGTCGGTGGTGTTGTCTTTGGTAACCATTACCAGTTTTGCAGATGCTCCAGTGGTTGATGCTAGCACCAGCTATCAAAACAAAGTTGAGGCGGCAGTAGTCAATGCTGCACCAACGCTTGACCAGTCTGTAGATGCTATAGGACATGCTCAGAATGCTTCAGAAAATGTTATGGTGCATGCAGTGAGTGCCTCAAAACCAATACCATCAGCGACAATCTTAAGTCAGAGCGCTACAAGTGCAGCTAAAGTGCCATTGCCTGCTAATCTAGCATCAATGCCAACCCCTTTACGTGTTAGGCGTTTGGAACAACAAGTCAATAATATTGCCAACATGAATCTTCCAAGCCAAATTACTCAGCTGCAGCAGCAGATTGCTCAACTGCGTGGTCAATTAGAAGTACAAGGTCATGACCTGCAATTGATTAATAAGCAATTACGAAATTTCTACAAGGATCTCGATAATCGTATTAGTCAGTTAAGCAATCTGAATGCAGCTAACAATAATACTGCTGGTGTAAGCAATACTAAGATCGATAATAATGTAATGAAGGCGCCAACCAGTGTGCAACTGCAAGATGCTAATGCTTACCAGCTCGCGTTTAGCATGTTAACCAATCATCAATTCGATAAAGCGAAACAAAGTTTTTCGGCTTATTTAAATCAATATCCGAATGGGAAATATGTTGCTGATGCGCATTACTGGCTTGGCGAAATTTATTTAACTAAAAAAGATTACAAAAACGCCAACACAGAATTTCAAACAGTCATCAGTAAATATTCAAGCTCTTCAAAAGTTTCAGATGCGAAACTAAAAATTGCGATTATTCACGCTAACACCGGCAAGATTGATCAAGCAAAAACGGAATTGAATTCGATTAAAAAATCACACCCGGATTCAACCGCAGCGCAACTTGCTAATATCCGCTTGCAGCAAATCGATCAAGGCCCGGATCTAACCGGTAATTAAAGGTTGTATCTTAGTTGTAGCCCGGTCGGCTTGCCGGCCAAATAAGAACCTGGCCAGCTTCGCTGACCAGGCTACGAGTAATCCACAATTACCGGATAGTGATCAGATGAACCCTCATGCAGTACCTGTATTTGTAAAGGGGTCAAGTTAGGTTGAATAAATTGATGGTCAAATTTGTTTGACAGGACAAAGATAAAACATCGCCAACACCAAGTATCACTGTAATTATTGTTTACCCATAACGTGTCATAAAAATCTTTTTTATGTAAAAACTTAATCGCTCGGCCTGGATAATTCTCATTAAAATCCCCAGCGATAATGGTTTTTTTATTCGGCGCAAGTTTTTTATAAAGGAATTGCATTTCTTTATTGCGAATTCCCGGCGCGCGAAAAAGTTCGATACCTAAAAAACCGATGCTTTTATCTTTGTTTAACGGTGGGGTTAAATGCACATTGAGAATCTGTAAATCACCAATAGGGCTTAGAACATCTGCCAATAATGCCGTGTGCCAACCGATTGGAGGCTTAATAAGATGCAAAGATTTAATATGGTAGCGTGATAAAATTGCCATTCCGCCACCATCAGCGCGCTCATAGAATTGATGATATTTATAATATCTAGCAAAAGACTTCAGAATAAGCTTTTCCCATTTTAGCGTGGTTTCTTGTAAAAGTAGGATGTCTGCATGTATCACTTCCATTGCATGGATTGAGCGCATTGGGTCGCGGTGGTCTCTCCCTGAGCGATCATAGTTGAGGTTGTAAGTGACTACCCGAACAGAGCCTTTTGGTTTAGGCGATAAGTTTTGGTAGTTAATTCTGGAGTTACAGCAGCCAGAGAGCGACAAACAGGCTGCCAGAATAAGATAAACTGTAGTGCGCTGGTATATTCTCAACCGGTGACCTCCTTGTAGTCTCAAGTCCTTATTATATACTAAACCGGCATATCAGGTGGATTTGTCAAAACGTAGTCCCAATTCGTTTATAATCTTTATCATTTTTTATATACAAGGATTTTAAAATGAAATGCCCACACTGTCAATCGGCAAAAACTAGACGATGCAAATCAAAAACTAGTCTGGGTTATCATCAATATCGATGCCGAACGTGCAGCAGAAAATTTCTTTTTACAAGCAGAAGCCACAACCGGAATTACAACTGACAAAGAACCTGCATTATATCCTGCTATGGACAATGTTTTTTGAAACTGTACTAAACACCGTGACAATAAATATTATGAAAGGATTTAAAGATATTTTCTGCGCCTTAAATTTTTGCCCCGTGTTTGAAGAAGTACGACAATATTTTAGAATGAAAAATAAAATGCGCGGGGAACGCTGTAGGTTAATTGCGTCTAGAATACATGGCTTTGGAAAAGTCGTAACGGAGATTCTAAATAAGGCACTAATGTAATGAACCGATTTTCGCCGCAAATTTGAAATCATTCAAAAAACGATCCATATAATCCTTGACAACTTAAAAAAAACTCCTTATCTTACTATTAAGAGTGGTTATTTTTTTCGTAAAAGCAAGTTTGACTGAAAAAATAGCACAGGTCGGTGCTATCAATAAGGGAATATTCTGTTAATATACACAAAAAAACCACGAAAAAAACTTAAAATTTTTATTTACTCAACCGCAGGATTATTACTGCTTTTTTCTATCTCTCTTGCTTTTTATTTCTATCATCGTTATCAGATCACCAACCCTATGCGAATTGCCATAGCAGAATATTCCTCCAAAACCTATCCCGACAACCCGGCGATACTGTCGGATCACCACAACCACAACCGCTACTCTTATCAACAAGTCATTTTAAAAAAAATAAAGGGTTCTCATTTCACTTTCATTTTAGTACCGGCAAACAAAAAAAGTGCCACTATTCGTATTGAAAATATTGACGTTAGTTTAATGACGCCCAGCATTCCATCCTGGATAAAAAATGATCCAAATCTCATTAGAATTGCTTTAACAGATCGACAATGGAATCGACAGCAAGTCTCCTTCGCGCCTAGTGGAGCGCATATCAATATTAAAGGTGGTGATGGTTTTCAAAAACAACATACAATCGATGTGGAACTCGCTAAAAATTGTCTAAACGCCGGGTTATGGGAAATTTTATTGTACAACAAGGAAGGCGGCAGAAAAAAGCTCTATTATCAAGGGTGGTTTACTTTTCCTTTGGGGTACTACAAACAACTTTTTGAAAATAACACTTATCTTTCCTACTTAAAACATTGGTATTATTTGGAACACTGGTTTGACCCACAAAATACGGTGGTTCCTTTAAACAAATTGCGCCATGTTATCTCTTCCCAAAAACTCAACTTAAAATTTGATCCTAAAGAATCCGTCATTGCGCGGGGAGAACAAATCAATAAAAAGAAAGGTATCATCACTAAAAATCCCATTAACACTTTTCAAGATTATTATAAAAATTCTGTAAAGTTTTCTACTTTTGTGCCTCCCGGGATTTATCGAAAAGACAAGCCTTGGTCTAATAAATATTATCTCATTGAAAAACCAGTACAGGCCACACTAAATAGCATTGTATCACCTGCTTATCCCAACAAAATATTACAAGAAATTGTAATCACTTATCTTGATAAAAAAGGCAAGAAAATTAGTTTCTATCTGAGTGGGATCGATCTCAACACCTTGCCGAAATTAGATATTAATCACTATAACCAAGGTAATCTCTATCTTATGGGAATTGGAACTGCTCCTTTAGAAGAAACGTATTCACATTTAGTTCAGCATCCACCAAATAAAAGCGCCATATTTTCGGTTTTACTCACACAAACAAATGAATGGATCAATCATCATGACGTAGCTATTGATGGTGCTATTGTATTCTTAGATAAATATAACTCTAATCAATTACACTTATATTTGGTTTCATACGAAAGACAAGCGGTTATTTCTCATTACACTTTAGGCGCCATTCAATTGCACAATTGATATCCTCTCCGCCATAAATGATGGTCGAACCGCTCGAGGGGTTCGCTCCCCATTGGGCAAGCATATAAAAAAACAAAAACCCCATATCAAGAGTCGCTTCGCTTGGCTCTTGATATGAGTTATGAGTTTGATGTAATTCAAGGGGATTACTCGGCCCATCCTTGGGCCTCGCCCTTCGGGCTCGCGAACATATGTTCGCTCGTGCAAAATCGCTCATCCTGGCGATTTTGTCGAACCGCTCGAGGGGTTCGCTCCCCATTGGGCAAGCATATAAAAAACAAAAACCCCATATCAAGAGTCGCTTCGCTCTTGATATGGGGTTTTGTTTTTTGAAATGGCGTCCCCAAGGGGATTCGAACCCCTGTTGCCGCCGTGAAAGGGCAGTGTCCTAGGCCTCTAGACGATGGGGACGGATTGGGTAACCGTCAATTGCTCACTGGCCGATCACAATATGAACAATTTGGTGGAGCTAAGCGGGATCGAACCGCTGACCTCTTGAATGCCATCCAAGCGCTCTCCCAGCTGAGCTATAGCCCCTAAAGAGAGAGTGGGTAATTCTAGGGATGTCGGTGGGTTCTGTCAAGTCTCATGGATTGATGTTTCTCTAAACTAGGCTAGGTACCTGTAGCCCGGTCGGCGTGCCGGCCGGGAAATAAAGCCTGTCACGCGTGAAGCGTGAGGATCGTTAAGGCGTCGGGTGCCGGAATTGGCTTTGAAAGCGCATCGACAAGTCCACTGCCTGCACATGTTTGGTGAGCGCGCCAGCTGAGATGTAATCGACACCGGTTGCAGCAATTGACGCGATGCTATCAAGAGATACATTGCCTGATACTTCAAGCTTAGCTTGCCCCTGATTGATCTCTACAGCTTGCTTCATATCTTCTAAACTAAAATTATCTAACAAAATAATATCGGCTCTCGCTTTTAACGTTTGCTTTAATTCATCCAATGATTCGACTTCGACTTCAATCGCTAAATCAGGATGATTCATTCGTGCTTTTTCAACAGCATTCGCAATCGAGCCGCAGCTTTGAATATGGTTTTCTTTAATAAGAAAAGCATCATATAAACCCATGCGGTGATTATGGCCACCACCACAGCGTACCGCATATTTTTGTGCATAGCGCAGGCCAGGTAAAGTTTTGCGTGTATCGAGAAGTTTAACTTTGGTGTTTTTTAATAAAGTTACAAAGTGAGATACGCTGGTTGCCGTCCCGGATAAAGTTTGCAGCCAATTAAGCGCGCTGCGTTCACCGGTTAGTAAAGAGCGTGCTTTGCCGCTTAACTTAGCAAGCGGTTGGCCTGGTGATACTTGTTCGCCTTCTTTAATCAGCCAATTAATTTTAACCTCGGGATCAAGTTGTCGATAGACCTCTTCGAACCAGGCTAAACCCGCAATAATCGCTTTTTCGCGACTAATAATTTGTGCTTCAGCCATTTTATCGTTTGCAATTAATTGCGCGGTAATATCACCACTGCCAACATCTTCAGATAAACTTATGCGGACGGCTTGTTGAATTATTTCATTCATTTTTTAGGTTTCTTCTTGACGTTCTTATGCCGGATAAACTGCCAAATTAATACCAGTGGTCCGGAGATCACATAGGCGAAAGTAAGGATAAAAAGTGTTTCGGGAGGCCGCAAGGTGATTAAAACCAGCAGCAGAATTAGAATTAAAATAACAACCAGTGAAACTCTATTTCTGGTATCAAAATCTTTAAAGCTGCGATAGCGAATGGTGCTTACTTTCAATAAGCCCAGGAGAAACATCAGGATGGCCATAGGAATAGCGACACTGATGCCGCTGATATCGTTGGCGTTAAAGGTCCAAATTATGCTGGCGACAAGTGCTGCTGCGGTGGGTGTGTTTAAACCCATAAAGTAGCGTTTGTCATCGCCTTGGTCTTGGCTATTAAATCGAGCGAGGCGAAGTGCTGTACAAACCGTATAGATAAATGCAACGAGCCAGCCAGGCTTGCCGAGAATCGAAAGTGACCAGCTGTACATGACCATAGCCGGTGCAATACCAAAGCTGAGCATATCGGCAAGGCTATCGAGTTGTGCGCCCATTTCACTTTGAGAGTGGGTCCAGCGAGCAACGCGGCCGTCGAGTCCATCCATAATAATGGCTATAAAAATGGCAATGACTGCGTTTTCATAGTGTCCCATAAGGCCACCAATGATGGCATAAAAACCAGCAAACATGCCTGCGATAGTAAATAAATTGGGCAGCAGGTAGACGCCTTTAACTCTAGGTTTTTGGTTATTCGTTGGTTTATCCATAATAAATACCTCTGGTACATTTGGCAAAGATGCTATAATATCTGCAGTCATGTAAGAATACCAATTTTATACAGTATTTTGTAAGTGGGCTAACATAATACTTTGATAGCACAATCATTAAGCGTGTAAGGCCTCAAAATTTGTATAAAAAATAGATAAGATAAGTTCGTAAGTTAATGAAAGATAAAGAGTCAAAAATAATAATCGAAGGGGTGACAGAGTCTGGTGAGACTTTTCGTCCGAGTGATTGGGCCGAGCGAATGAGTGGGCAATTATCAACATTTCGCAAGCATCGTATTAAGTACTCCCCACTTCTACAGCCTACCATGAAAGATGGCCACAAATGTGTAGTTCTAGATCAGAGCTTAAAGGCATCAAATCCAGAACTTTATCATTCCATTTTAAATTTTGCTAAAACCAATAACCTTAAAATTTGTGATGATGATTCCGAAAAGGATAAAGAAGAGACAAACGAATAAGTTAGCCGCAGAAAAGTCTGAGCTTGCTGCAGCGGAATTACTATGTAAAGAACAAATCTTTGACTCTGGTGCTGGCCATTTTGACGCATTGATTGCTGATATTCTGCAAGCCACCGAGAGTGTTGATATCGAAACCTACCTTTTTCAAAATGATCATTTGGGTGTGCGCGTGGCTAAAGCGCTGTGTGAAGCGGCAGAGCGCGGCGTTAAAGTTCGAGTGATGGTCGATGGCGCAGGTTCCCCTTACTGGACCACCAATTTTGCGCGCATGTTAGAAAAAGCAGGCGCGACCACAAAAGTTTTTCATCCTTTTCCTTGGCAATTATGGAACTGGAGTCGGTCGGTGGTGAAGCTTCCGATGGTTTTAAAATGGATTTATTTTTTATTAAAAGCTAATTTTCGCAATCACCGTAAAGTCTGTCTTATTGACAACCACATTGTTTATATTGGCAGTCTCAATATAAGTAAATGTCATTTGGAGGTTGAAGCAGGCGGCGATGGTTGGCGTGATATTTCAGTGCGTCTTGAAGATATTCCTTTGGCCGAACTCAATAAAGCCTTCGATGCTGCGTGGAATCACCGCACCATCAAAGAACGCTTGCGTGAAACGTTTAAACAAGTGCGGCGAGATCCCGTGATCCGATTGAATTATACGCGTCATCGACGGCGCATTTTATATAAAAATTTATTGCGTCGTATTTCACAATGTAATAAAAGAATTTGGATAACCAACTCTTATTTTGTCCCCGATAATTTTTTATTAAAACGATTAAAGGACGCGGCCAGAAGTGGTGTTGATGTCAGAATTTTATTGCCGAGCAAATCCGATGTGTTAATGATGCCGTGGGCTTCTTCGACCTTTTATTTTAGCTTATTGCGCGCTGGTGTTAGGATATTTGAATATATGCCGAGCATGTTGCATGCGAAAACACTGATATTAGATGAATGGATTTCAGTTGGATCGAGCAATTTGAATCACCGAAGTTTGTTACATGATTTAGAGGCTGATATCACCATCAATAGACCGGAAAGTAAAAAAAGTTTGCGTCGAATATTTTTAGAAGATATTAAAAAATCACGCGAACTGTCCTTAGAAAGTTGGCATTTGGCTCGTCCAGTGCGTCAGCGATTTATGGGGCGCTTGGTGTTATATATTAAATATTGGATATAGCTTGGATAACTAAAAGGAACTAATACAATGCCAGATAAAGAAATTGCAGTGATTGCAAACTTTAATGTTAATAAGGACAAAGTGGGTGAGGCTGAGGACGTTTTATATCGTTTGCTCGCACCCACCCGGATTGAAGAGGGCTGCCTTTATTATGCTTTGTACCAAAACCCAGAAGATATCACCCACTTTACTATGGTTGAGCGTTGGTCGAATTACACTACCTGGCAAGCACACCTTAACAGTGATCATGTGAAAAATACGAAGAAGGCAATGGGATGTTGTTTGGGTGCGGAGCCGACTGTTTTTTGGACCCAGCTTGTCGCTTAAGTCGGTTGTTCGCTAAATAATTTTCAACAAAATCAGTTTTTAGAATAATTTGAATTAATTCTTTTTGACTTTGGCAATTTGTTTTTGCTTTGGCGTCAGTTATGTAAGCCTCGATGGTGCGTACACTTAAGCCGAGCAATAGCGCTATTTGTTTCCTTTTTTTGTTTAATATTAGTTGATAAACACACTGTGCTTCACGTTGGGTGAAGTACACGCATGGAAATCGATCGCCCAACAATACTCGGGTAAATTTTCGCGTTTGTTTTGCGATCTTGTTATTTTTTAAATTTGAAGCGCAACTTAATTGTTGCCAGTGTTTTAGTTTTCTCATAGCACACTCCTTTTGTGACAAGTTTTTAACGAGTGATATTTGTCGGAGCATCCATTTACCGTACCATATTGTTATCACATCGAATGGTGTTGATATGGTTATTAACTTATCAGGGCGGGAAATATGTATCTGTAGTATATTCTTGCGAGGATCTGTAGGTTATATCTCACAGTATAACTTGTTCATTATAAGAGATAATTTGCCAATCCGTGCTCATATTGGTTGTTTTAAGTCACCGCTAGGGTGATTAAATAGCTGATATAACCGAGAAGAAGGATGCCACCAAAGATGCGGCCAATCACTTTTTTCTTTTTAAAGCAGTAAAGGGCAACCCAGAGTAAGCAGGTATAGGCCAACATAACCGGATAATCACGGTGGATAATAGCTGGTGAAATGGGACCCGGGCTAATTAAGGCGGGCATGGCGAGCACTGCCAGTGAGTTGAAAATATTGGAACCAATCACGTGACCAAAAGCCACATCGTGTTCTTTACGTAATACCGACGTAATCGTGGCAGCAAGTTCAGGCAGTGAGGTACCGATGGTAACGATGGTTAAACCGATAATAAGTTCACTGATTTTAAACCAGCGAGCAATACCCACAGCACCAGTGACAAAGATTTCAGAGCTTATTAATAATATAATTAATCCCACAAACCACCAAATTATAGCAGGCTTTTTATTAAGGTGTGTCTTTACTTCTTTTTCAAACTGCTCGAAAACGCTATCATTCTTTGAAGGTTTTCTGATTAACATCCAATATAAATGCAAAGCGAGTAATAAAATTAACAACATTCCTTCAAGCCGTGATAAATGGAACCCCCAAAAAATAAGTCCAAGCACAAGTGATATTGCGATTAATACCGGCATTTCGCGTTTTATTAAACGTGAATTGACCGTGATCGGTGTGATTAAAGCCGCAAGCCCGAGCACTAAGCCGATATTGGCAATATTGGAACCGACCACATTACCGATAGCAATTTCACTGCTGCCATGAAGGGATGCAAAAATTGAAACGATGAGTTCAGGAAAAGAAGTACCAAAACCAACTAGGACGACACCAATGACCAGCGTCGACAATTTTAAATGCTTAGCGAGAGAGACGGAGGCGTAAATAAAGCGATCGGCACTGAACGCGAGGAGTGCGGCGCCGATGATGATTTCTAAAATGTAGATCGTGACTTGCAATTAAATTCCTTTTATATGCTTCCCGGCCGCGCAATCTTTGATTGCTTGTCCGGGCTACATCAAAGCCAATTCCGGCACCCGACGCCTTAACGGCCAGGCCATATTATTTTTTACATCAAAATCAATTTACGAAAACGCCAACTTATCACCATCGCGTTTTACTTTAATGGTGCTGCCCGCTTTAAATTTACCACTCAATAAATCTTCGGCCAATGGATTTTCTAAATATTGTTGCAAAGCGCGCTTCAATGGTCGTGCACCATAAACAGGATCATAGCCCATCTTGCTGATAAATTCTAAGGCGCCATTTTCCAGTGATAATTTATAATCTTTTTCTTTAAGGCGTTTTGCGATAAGTTCAATCTGTATTTTAGCGATATTTTGAATTTGATCTTCGCCCAATGAATGAAAAACCACAGATTCATCAATACGATTAATAAACTCAGGTCGAAAATGATTGGCAACCACTTCCATTACCGCTTTTTTCATGTCTTCATAACTTTCGCCTTTAAACTCCTGGATTAAGCTAGAACCTAAATTAGAAGTCATGATAATAACCGTGTTGCGAAAATCCACGGTACGGCCTTGGCCATCGGTTAAGCGTCCGTCGTCTAATACTTGCAATAAAATATTAAAAACATCGGCATGCGCTTTTTCAACCTCATCTAATAAAATAACCGAATAAGGGCGGCGGCGAACGGCTTCGGTTAAATAGCCGCCTTCTTCGTAGCCTACATATCCAGGTGGCGCCCCAATCAGGCGAGCCACCGAATGTTTTTCCATAAACTCAGACATATCAATCCGAATCATCGCCTCCGCAGTATCAAACATAAATTGGGCTAAGCTTTTGCAAAGTTCTGTTTTACCAACGCCGGTTGGGCCTAAAAATAAAAAAGATCCAATTGGGCGGTTAGGGTCTGATAAGCCCGCGCGTGAACGACGAATGGCATTGGCCACGGCTTTGACCGCTTCATCTTGGCCAATGACGCGTTTGTGCAAATCGTCTTCCATATGCAATAATTTTTCACGTTCGCCTTCGAGCATTTTTGCAACCGGAATACGAGTCCAGCGCGAAACAACTTCAGCGACTTCTTCATCGGTGACTCGATTGCGCAATAATTTATTATCTTTTTGTTTGTGTTCAGATTCGCTAGCTGCTTTTAGATTTTTCTCAAGTTCTGGTATTTTGCCATATTGTAACTCTGACATACGTGCAAGATCTCCGGCGCGACCCGCAGCTTCAAGATCCAGTTTTGCCTGCTCTAATTGTTCTTTGACAAGTTGCGCGCCTTGAAGATTCATTTTTTCGGCTTTCCAGATTTCTTCTAAATCTGAATATTCTTTTTCAAGCGTTTTAATATGACTCTCCAGGTCGGCGAAGCGTTTTTTAGAAGCGTCGTCTTTTTCTTTTTTTAATGCTTCGCGCTCGATTTTATATTGAATCAGTTTTCGTTCCATGCGATCGAGTTCAACTGGCTTTGAATCCATTTCCATGCGAATTTGGCTGGCAGCTTCATCGATTAAATCAATGGCTTTATCCGGTAAATTGCGATCGGTAATATAACGTTGCGACAAAGTAGCCGCTGCAACAATCGCAGGATCGGTAATTTCAACCCCATGATGCACTTCATAGCGTTCTTTTAAACCGCGTAAAATCGCGATGGTGTCATCCACGCTGGGTTCATCCACCAATACTTTTTGAAAGCGACGCTCGAGGGCTGCGTCTTTTTCAATATATTGACGATATTCATTTAACGTGGTGGCGCCAACACAATGCAGCTCGCCACGTGCCAGCGCTGGTTTTAACATATTGCCAGCATCCATTGAGCCTTCGGCTTTGCCGGCACCCACCATGGTGTGAATTTCATCGATAAATAAAATAATTTGGCCTTCCTGTTTGGACAAATCTTTTAATACCGCTTTTAAACGTTCTTCAAATTCACCGCGAAATTTAGCGCCAGCAATTAAGGCGCCCATATCCAGTGACAATACACGTTTGTTTTTCAGTCCTTCTGGCACTTCGCCATTAATAATGCGTTGCGCTAAACCTTCAACAATGGCGGTTTTACCAACGCCCGGTTCACCAATCAAAACGGGATTGTTTTTGGTTCGGCGTTGTAATACCTGAATGCTGCGACGAATTTCTTCATCACGGCCAATCACTGGATCGAGCTTGCCAAGTTCAGCGCGTTCGGTTAAGTCGATGGTATATTTTTCCAATGCTTGACGTTGATCTTCCGCCCCTGGATCTTGGACATTTTCTCCACCACGCATTTTTTCAATGCTTTGGTCGATAACTTTTTTATTGGCGCCTGCTTTTGTTAACGCTTCTCTGAGGCGACCTTTTGCTTCAAAGCCCGCGGGCACAAATAATTCTGAGGCGATATATTGATCTTTATTTTTTTGGGCATATTTGTCCATCAATGTTAATACAGCACTTAACTCGCGTGAGATGTGCACTTCGCCTGGGGCGCCTTGGACTTGGGGTAGTGCATCCAATGCCTTTTCTAATTCGTCGATCAGTACCGGCATATTAATGCCTGTTTGTTGTAATAGCGGCGCGATACTACCGTTAGTTTGCTCGAGTAGGGCCTTCATTACATGAGTAGGCTCAATATACTGGTGATCACGGCCAACGGCCATGGATTGAGCGTCGGCAAGTGCGCTTTGAAAAAGAGTGGTAAATTTATCCATTCGCATCGTGCTCTCCGGTCATGATTATTAATTGGTCACGCTTTATTATATCGGGTCACCCGCATTCGTTTTCAAGGCTAACTGCCCCAATTTTAGCAGAAAACAGCATTACAAGTCGCAAACATTTTGCACATTATCGGCACTATATACCTGGTTTTCTGAAGGTTTTATTGGAGCTAATTTAGCAACAGTCCGTTTCTTTTAGCCTGCTTATTCTATTGATTCAAACCGCTATGATAGAGCTATTGAAAATAGAAATAAGTGGGGCACTAAATGACAGTTTTTAATTCCTACCTTGCATTTGAAAATGATCGTTTTGAGATTGATGCGCTTTATCAGGCGATTTTAGCAGGCGAGTTTGGAGGAATCACCGGGATGCCAAAGCAGCCAATGCTGCGAGCAATTTACCGTCCTTTGCATGCGATGACTGATCCTTACACAAATGATGACAATAGAAAAGCAAAGGTGAATGAGTTTTTAAGCGAGGTGGGAGCCAAAATTGATGCCATGATATTACTTTTACAAAATGGGCATATCCCGGCTCATGTTGAAGGACCTCTTGGTGACGGCGTTAGATATGTTCATCATGAAATAATTGATATTAAGGGTTTTAAGCATAGTTTGGCCGACGAAGAAGCCAGCGCGGCAATCATCGTTAATTTAGTTAAACAGAAAGACCATGTTGTCGAATTAAGAAAAAAACCAGCTGAAATTGTAAAGTGGGCTGAAAGTATTGCTAACCCGCCAGCAGTGAAGGTTGAAGCTAAAAAAGAAGAGATAGCTAAACCAAAAGTTGTTAAAGCTAAAGATAAGCCTAAGTTTATAACTTTGTGGGTGTATCCAAACGAGGATAATTCCAAACAATTTAGAGCAACCGCTACAAGAATGATTGAGTGTTATAAAAAAAATATTTGGTGTGGAAATATCTATGGCCGACAGCGTGCCGATCAGTTGCAAGCTCAAGTTGATGGTGCGCTAACTGTAGATGAATTAAAGGATATCATTGAAAAATTTATCATAACCGGTAAAACTGAAATTGATCGACATTGCTATAGTTTTTTTAGAAGCCCGTCTCGTTCGAGCGGCACAGGCGAGTCTTCATTGCGTGGTATGATGATAAAAAAGTTTATACAACGTGATGTCTATCCAAAGCACGATAAACAATGGCTGGATGCGGTATTTATTCGACAGATGGTTGCGAATGGTTTTAAGTATTGTAGCATCAAAACCCCCATTACTACGCCAGTTGCAACAGTAGAAGAGGCTAATTACGCTAACGCTCCGGCGCCCTAAAAAATCTCTTGCAGGGCCGCAGCAACAGTTTTTCCCCCTGACATATTCCTATTGCTTATCCAATGCATTCCAAAATTGAATTTCACCAATTGATCATTTTGTGGTTACATACTCAAATAAATATTTAAAAAAATATAAACAATACATTTAACTAAAATGGTGGTAACAATATGAAACTAATAGCAAAATCAACAGTTGGATTAATCCTTGCTTTGGGGGTAAGTTCAACATTATATGCAGCTGGTTCCGCTTCAAAAGCAGATGCTATAGATGCTGTAAAGGCAGCAGAAAGTACCTTAAATACGGTGATGGACAGCGCATGTAAATATACTGATACAGTCGCTGCATGTATGAAGAATAAAAATGTTGCTCCGATTATAAAAGCTTTGGCGTTTAAAGGTGTTAAAGTCAGCTTGTTTTCTGATGTTGATGTAATTCATGTGGTAAGTAACGATTATCCTAGCATTTGGGGATCTGCCGATAAAGATGATGGGCCGGGTGCGCATATCTTTGATTTAAAGTGGGTTAACAATTTCTAGAATAGGTGTGACAGGTCCTACTCCTATTCTAATAGGAGTAGGATTGAGAATATTTTTTGAAAAGTAAGCGGTTTTTAAAGACCGCTTACAAATTAACAGAACCTTGGGCCACTTACTTAATAGGTTCAAACAATCAATTGGGGGCGTACAAGCCCTTTCCCTTACGCGGCGTCACAACATTTTCTTTGTTTTAAAAAATCTCTTGCAGGGCGGCTGCAAAAGTTTGCGGTCCGCCGTGTGCTCCTAAAGTAGGTCCAGTACGAGAGATGGTAATCGACTCGATATTAGGGACTAACTTTTCTAACTCTTGCTTTAGCTCAATGGCTTTATTTTCACAATCACAATGTGAGACTAAGATACGGTAAGCTTTTTTAGGATCTATTTGCTTTAGCATATACTTTGCAAATTTTTGACTTAAGTTGCGTTTGCCAAATATTAGTTTAGACAGGCTTAATTTCCCTTCATCATTAAAATGCATTACCGGTATTAGGTGCAAGCGTTCTAAAAATCGCTTTTTCTTTCTCGACAAGCGCCCACCTTTAGCGACAAAATCAAGATCAGGTAATATCATGTAAAATTTTGTTTTTTCAATGGCTTGATAAGTGGTTTTAATAATTTCATCTTTGTTTAGGCCGGCCTTTGCAGCTTCTGCGGCTTTTTGTACAATTAACCCTTGGCCAACGGATGCAGTTAATGCATCGATAATTTTAATCTCTTTAAAATCGATTTTCTGGGATGCGGTTTCAGAGCTATTGATCGTACCACTGGAATTTCGCGGCAAGTGAATTGCAATGATCGCTTGATAATGGCTGCTGAGATATTGGTATTGACGATAAAAATCCCCAAAGCTGGGTTGCGAAGTACTGGGATGTTTGCCACCTTTTTTAACCATTTGATAAAATTCTTCTGGGCTAATCGTCACCTTGTCAATATAACTTTGGTCACCAAAATGTAATTGTAATGGCACCACATGAATATCGAGTTTGGAAATTAATTCCTCGGGTAAATCAGCACCGGAATCGGTGAGTATCGCCACTTCATTACGTTTATGATTAATCGCGCGTTGCTGTTGAATCATATCATCCGCTTTTTCACCAGTGATCGTACCTTGCTCGCGACAAAGATCAAAAATAGCAGAAGGGTCGTTGGTGTGAATATGAATTTTAGTTTTAAGTTTTGATCCTGCAACAACAAGACAGTCGCCGAGTAGGTCAAGTTGTTGGCGTAGAGTCTGTTGATTGATATCATTTCCAGTAACTAAACATTCGGTGCAAAAACGATGCGCGTCATCGACGACAAGGGAAATTTCTTCGCTAATCTGTTTGGTATCAATCGGTGTTACTTCGGCTGTTAAATCTTCAAGTGAACCATGATGAATAAAATCATAAATGCCTTGCAGAAGATCAACAAAGCCTTGCCCACCGGCATCTACCACTTGCGCTTTTTTAAGTTCTTTCAATTGATTGGTTGTTTGTTGTAAGGATTCGATCGCGGTTTGCAAGCCATCATGCAATAAGCTGACAAAGTCAGTGCTATTTTGTTTAATGGTTTGGTCAAGTTTATTGGAAAAATCTTTTATGACAGTAAGGATAGTACCTTCTTTCGGTTGTGATAATGCGTTGTAGGAATATGCCACGCCATTTTTCACAGATGAAACAAAATCGGCAATTGTCATTTTATTATTTTTTTTATCTACCCCATCCGCCATGCCTTGAAAAAATTGCGCTAGAATTGCACCTGAGTTGCCGCGTGCTCCACTTAATGCGGAGTCCGCAACTACGGATAATAATGTGTGAATATTGTCTTTAGGCGCGGCATACGTGCCTTCAATCACCGCATTTAATGTAAGGGCTAGATTGGTGCCAGTGTCACGGTCGGGGACAGGAAAAACATTAATATTGTTCAAATGGTCTTGGCGAGAAATAACATGGCGTATACCTGCAATAAAAGCTCGATACCAGCGCGTTCCGTCGAGATAAGTTATTTTATTCATGCGTCTTACTTCCTTTTTTACGGGGCTCAAGTATACAAAATAAATTGTAATACTTCGAGCATTAGCAGTGAACTCTGCTTTAATATATTGTTAACTGACAAATTAGTGGCCATTGGTTGGTCTTTGGGTGACGTTTTATCTACAAATTAGACATTTTTTTTTCAAAAAAACATTTACTTCTCGCTTTGAATTGGTCAATATAACTCTATTCTAACGAGATGGTGTGAACATGTTTTGCTCACCCCGGGTAGATTTAATAGAAATTTTTTCAAATTCATAAAAGCATACATAAAACATCAGACGTTCTTTCATCACATAACTTGTAAAAAGACCGTTTCTAAAATATGCTGGTGCCATAAATAATGAAATCTTAAGAAAACTTTGGTGTTTAATTATTGGCAAAAGCGTATCACTTGTTGATATAGTTTGGAGGATAAATGAAAATTTACTGTGTTCGTCATGGGCATGCGGAATCAAATCCTAATGCCGAAGGACAGCGTTCTTTGACTCAGCAGGGTAGGGATGAAGTGACCAAGGTGGCAAACTACTTGTCACACCGTGGATTTCACGTGTCTCACGTTTTGCACAGTGAGCATCAGCGAGCGATCCAAACTGCCCAGATTTTAGCGATGAAAATTGCCGGTGAAACTGAGCCGGAAACATCACCTTTATTAGGCCCCGAATGTTCGATTTTGCCGCTGATTGAGCAACTGCAAGATTGGGATGATGATACGATGGTGGTTGGGCATATGCCGTTTATCTCTTTTTTAGTGAGCGCATTAGTGGTGGGTGATGAGAATTATAATCTGGTACGATTTATGCCGGCGACCGTTGTTTGTTTAGAGCGTTATGAAAGTCAGCGTTGGATTATCAATTGGATTGTGCGTCCAGATCTCGTGCATGATAAATTTGCCTAGCGGATGCAGTTTTATCAAACCAGAATTTCTTTATTTTCTCTTGTCATAGTGATTGCCTTGCATCTTTTTGCGCTGTTTTGCGTTTGCCTGTTAGCGTTGGCATTTATTTTAAAATTATCATTGGTAATAATCCTAATATGCAGCGCCTATTATTTTGTTGGCAACCTATTTCAACCCTTTTCTCGTCATATAAAACTGGGGTTTGGGGTTGATTATCCATTTGCAATTCAACTGCAATCCGGTGAGACAGTTTTAGTAACAGTGTTGCCTCAATCCGTTGTGACCCGTTATTTAATGGTATTATATCTAAAACCCATTGTTAACAGGACAAAAAAACTCAAGCCACTGGTTTTGTGGTTTGATAGTCTATTGCCAGAAGAGTTGCGCGAGCTGCGGTATCAATTGCGGATGCAGAAGAGTTTGTAAGTAAACCTAAGAAATCAAATCGGCACCAACGAATGAATATCATCAGAAAATTCAATTTTTATCTCTGGGCCTGGGACAAGAATCGTATTTTGTGCTTTTAATAATTTTTGTGGATAATCACTGTTAAAATGCGTGCCGCGACTTTCTTTTCTCTCAATGGCAGCAAAAATAATTAATTTCGCGGTGATAATCATATTGCGCAATTCGATGAGGGTTTTGCTTAATTTAGCATTTGACCATAATACAGTAAATTGCTGTTCGATCTGCGTACACTCAGCTGCCGCTTGCGCCAATGTTTTATTGGTGCGAACAATGCCAACATTCTCCCATAGCGTTGTTCGGAGTCTCTTTATTAATGCGGCAATTTCAGCAGGATCAGCGATTGTTTTTTTCTCTTCTGGTAAATTGTCTACAGTCGCGGCATGATTTCCTTTAAACTGATTTAACTGTTGCTGAATCGCAATGGATGCGCTGTTGGCAAACACTAAACATTCCAACAATGAATTGCTGGCCATGCGATTAGCACCGTGCAATCCAGTGCAGGCCACTTCTCCAATAGCGTATAAGCCCTGAATATCCGTTTGGCCATTAAGATTAGTGACAATACCACCGCAGGTGTAATGTGCTGCTGGGACAACCGGAATAGGAGTTTGAGTGATATCAATGCCTTGTTGTAAACACATTTTGTAGATGCTTGGGAAAAAAGATTTAATTTTATCTACAGGTTCATGACTAATATCTAAATAAACATGGCTTTGTTTTTTAGTTTTCATTTCATTATCAATAGCGCGGGCAACAATGTCGCGAGGTGCCAATTCCGCGCGTGGATCGTATTGATCCATAAAGCGTTCACCATTTTGAAAAATTAATTTAGCACCCTCACCGCGTAATACTTCGCTAATGAGAAAAGTGTCACCATCTGGGTTGTAAAAACAAGTTGGATGAAATTGATTAAATTCCATATTAGCAATACGTGCACCTGCGTTAAAGGCAATCGCAATTCCATCGCCGCTGGTGTGACCTGGGTTTGTGGTATGTAAATAAGTCATGCTAGCACCACCGGTTGCAAGCACAACCACATTGGCGTAAATTGATTGTATTTGTCCGCTCTGATTATTTAACGCATGGGCACCGTAAGCTTGGGTTTTATCAACCAGAATTTCGAGCGCGGTTGTTTCAGTAAAACAAAAAATATTCGGGTGTTCTTTGACTGACTCAGCCAGTGTTTTAACAACTGCAGCGCCAGTTTTATCAGCGGCATGAATAATGCGACGATGTGAGTGACCGCCTTCTTGAGTTAAATGGTAGTTGTGTTTACCGCTTGTTGTTGTAAATTGAACGCCTTGTGAAATTAGGCGGTTAATCGCGGCTTTTGCATGGGTTATGGTATATTCGACAACGACCGGGTCACACAAACCAGCCCCAGCATTTATGGTATCGTTAATATGTGAAGCACTGCTATCGCTCTCGTCCATGACGGCGGCGATTCCGCCTTGAGCCCGTTGTGACGCACTTGTTTGCAGGTCATCTTTGCAAAGAACTGCTATATTAAATTGGTCTGCTAGGCTTAATGCGAGGCCTAAGCCTGAGGCACCACTGCCTATAATTAGTACATCATATTTGATTGAAGCTGTCATAGGTGTTGCAAATAAACTGCTTAATAATTTTGTTAGCTCAATTATATCAACAGTAGGGAGAACTATGCGAATTTTATTTACAGTTACTGGAGCATGGGGTACGGGTAGCTTCCAGGTGGCCAAGGGTGTAGCTAAGGGGCTTAAGGCTGCCGGACATGAGGTAAAAATTTTTTTTCCAGACAGTAAAGTAAACAGCTTAGAAAATGATGAGTATTATTTAAACAAAGATCTGTATGAAATTTGGCGTTTCCCGATCCAAAATGGCGACCTTTCCTTACAAAATTTTCCGCTGATGTTGCCAGACCCTAATCCGCGCAGTCCCGATGGCACGACATTTAAATCATTATCGGCGCCAATGCGTGCACTATATTTTAATACCCTAACTCAGAATTTAGATCGTGTGATTAAAGCGTTTCGACCCGATGTGATTGAGTGTCAACATATTTGGGCGATGGATGCTGTGGTGGACAAATTGGGGCATCCATTTATTGCGGTGGCACATAACAGTGATCAGATAGCCTTTGAATATGATTCGTCAATGCGTAAAGTAACGCGAAAAACAGCTCAGCATGCAAAATTTATATTTGCGGTGTCAGATGCGGTTAAAGCAAAAGTCATCGAATTATATCGAGTGCCTCCACACAAAGTAATTGTCACCCCATGTGGATACGAGACCCAAGTTTTTTTTCCACAACAATTAGATCGTGAGGCCACATTAGCGGAATTTGATTTAAAAATTCCAAAAGATGCCAGGATCATTTCTTTTGCGGGGAAAATTTCAAAAACCAAAGGCATCGATATTTTATTAAAAGCAAACAAATTATTGCCAGATGAGTTAAAGACACATTTTATTATTATGGGCTCAGGCGATATTAATCAAATATTAACGGATGAAGATAAAAAACATATCTCACTGGATCGCGTTCATTTTATTGGACATCGAAAAGCGCATGAGGTTGCTAAGATTAATAACATCTCTGAATTTTCAGTTATTCCCTCACGCAGTGAAGGATTTTGCATTGCGGGGCTTGAAGCCATTGCGTGTGGTACTCCACTTGTAATGACCAAGGGCGCAAACGTTGCAAGTTATGCAGTTGCAAAAGTAGTAGCGGATGAAGATCCTGGTGCGCTCGCCAATGCGTTAAGCGAACTATTAAGCCTGCCCGATAAAGCCTACCAAACACTGAAAAAAGAGGCAGAACATTCTGCCGCTAATTTTAGCTGGAAAAAAATCATCGAGCAGCGTTTGCAATATTATAAAGCGATGATGCCGGGAACAGTTCCTTAGATCGAAGGTGAGCTGGGTTTAGCGTGTTCGTCAGCACTATCTGTGAGCTTTTGAAATGATTTATTGATGAGGGCATAGGTAGAAGGTTTATCCATTCTTTGCTTGATCATCGCTTGAAAAGGTATTTGTGTTGGATTAAGCGTATTGATTTCTGCCAACTCAGCTTTAATTTGAGTGCCTTCACTGGTGGTAAGTTTGGCTTTGTTATTCGAATTAATAAGCCCTATAAAAGCGTCCTGTTTGTTTTTAGCGTGTCGAGTAAAGCGATATATGGGCATACTATCCATATTAATACCTAAGCTATAAAGTGAAAGAAGGGACTTTAAGTGGATGCTGCTATTTGATGAATGTGTTGAGCTTATCTCATCGAGTAAAGCGGCATCGCTGTTCATGAGTGATAAAAATCTTTCGATGAACCCTAATCCGTTGGTAATTGCATCTGATAATGCATATGGGCTGCTAAGCAGGGGGGGTCCTGATGTGATTCGTTTGGGCAGCGAGCCACCAGCGAGAGCAATGATTTTCAGCAAATGCGTTTGCATTTGTTTTATTTTGCTAAGTTCATCTCGATCAAAGGCTTCTTCTTTCTCTTCCCTTGCGACTTTGAAAAAATCAGTTGGCGCAGGTGAGAGTGGTTGCGTCAGTTCTTGTGATAGCGGTTGGGTTAGTTCTTGTGATAGCGGTTGGGTTGATGCTAGTTCTTCCTGACTATTTTGCGAAGGGGGGTCATTCTCTTTTTTAGTATCATGAGAAGTATATAGTTCGCTTCTTTTTCTTTTCATAATGGATTCACCATTTCCAATTTAGCTTATCTTAGGATGCTAAATTATAAACGATCAAGCTTAATGAAATATTAAAACAGGTAAATTTATTGGTGAGCGTGTTATTTAATACCTATGCCGCCCGTTTGATGTCAACATCAAACGGAAGTCCTACTCTATCAAGCGCATCTTGAAGCGCCAAGCGGATAAACTGCTCCTCAGAATAGCCTAGCTTTTTGGCAAATTTAGCTGCCATCTCTGGACTCAGCCCCCTGCGACCATGCTCTAAATCACACAAATACTGTCGAGAAATCTTTAGTTTCTTGGCAAAAGCTACTTGGGTCATTTCCTCGCATTCACGTAGTGACCATAACAAATTACCAATAGTTAGTTTCATCCCTGATATACTTTCTAGTAAAGCAAGGCTTTTATCTGATTTTTTAGTACTCATGTTTATTTACCTCCAAAATTTCTGCAATGTGCGTATTTCCACTCGAATCCACCACATATATAGCGCGATACGCTTTATTTAATCGAATGGATCTTTGGCCTTGGCGCTTGCCCCTTAATGGTTCATCGTGAAACCCAGGTACTTTTCTAACGTTCATAAGGCCTCTAGCCTTAACGTCGTCAATCCATAATTGCAGTATTAAATACAATATGTGTTGGAATTTTCCTAAGCTGCTTCTCAGCTTGTTTTGAAATAGTAACTTCGTGTATATCCATGTATTTCAAACTTTTAGTGTACCCTCTACAAGAGTACATCATTTCATTCTTTCTGTCAAACAAACAATCAAAGCCTTAAAGCTTCAATGGTGCGTTAACATTTAATGTTTGCTCATGCTACAAAAGAAGCTCATGCTGCAATTTTTCTTCAGAGCCTTTAAAACCAACTCCAACGCCTAATAGCCGCACCGGCAGTTCTTTGCGGCGAAACCCGGTCACCAGTAAATGTTTAAACAGATCGAATGATAACTCATCGGATGTCATTTCAGCAGTTGTTGATTTGAAATCATTAAATTTTATTTTTACAAATTGTTTATGAATATTGCCCGCCTTTTTATTTGCGAGCCGATTTTTCAAATCACTGAATAAATCGGGAAGCTGTGCGACACAGGCTTCAAGTGAGGGTAAATCTTTTTGAAAAGTATTCTCAACGCTGAGTGATTTGCGAATGCGTGAGGGCTCAACTGGTCGATTGTCTATACCTCGAGACAGGTCATGTAGACGCAACCCAAACTTACCAAATAAGGTTATTAATTCATCTCGAGTTTTAGCTTGAAGCTGAAGACAGTTTGTTATCGCTATTTTTTCAAGTTTTTCTGCTGTTACTTTACCAACCCCAAATATTTTATTAACAGCGAGTGTTTTTATAAACTCATTAATATCGTCCGGTGTAATTACATACTGCCCATTTGGTTTGTTTAAATCGCTAGCCACCTTCGCTAAAAATTTATTTGGTGCGATGCCAGCGGAAGCTGTTAGCTGACAGGCATCAAAAATCCGACCACGGATTTCATGTGCAATTAAAGTCGCGCTATTATGACAACAATCACAATCTGAGACATCTAAATACGCTTCGTCTAACGAAAGTGGTTCCACCAGATTGGTGTATTGAAAAAATATTTTGCGAATGATTTTTGAGGCTTCACGATACTTTTGCATACTGACTGGCAGTATAATGAGTTGTGGGCAAAGACGTTTAGCATAGGCCGAGGGCATGGCTGAGCGAACACCGTATTCGCGCGCCACATAATTACTGGTGCATAATACACCGCGAGAATCTGGCGAACCGCCAACAGCGATTGGTTTATTGGCTAGCGAGGGATTATCGCGCATTTCTATCGCTGCATAGAAACAGTCCATGTCAACGTGAATGATTTTACGCAACAGCAACCCCATTAATAGAACGTATAGAGAACATTGTAGCAGAATAAATCTAATGTAGCTGCAAGTTCTCCACACTATCTGTGGATATGTTTATGAGGGAATATCGTAAGCCTAAGTTAATTGATTGCAAAGAATTTTTTGTTTCTGTGTAATAAGTGACGGCGAAGCAGTTCAGCCTCAAGGGATCATTTTCTGCGCTTTACCGAGTCAGGTAAGCTGAAAATTGATCCCTTGAATTGTGCTAATTTTTGTCTCTCTGAGCTTTCTTTTCTTTTTTCTGATCACGTTTTTCTTTCAACGTTTTTTCAGGTTTTTTCTTAATTGCCTTTTTAGAGTCTTTACCTTTAGCCATAAACCTCTCCGTTATTTTAGTGAGTTAGGTATTATAAGACAATTATAGCGGGGATAGCAAACCTTGAAAATTATCAAAAATTGTCATTTTGCATGCCTTATATTCCTGTCTGTTATTCCGGGAGTGGTTTCTGAAAAATGTTATTTACTACGGGTTTTTTTCTGGTGATCGGCGTATAATTTCTCACATTAAGTTGAGATAGAGTTCTATATATCCATTTGAAACTGTATTAATAGCAAAAAAACATTGTGTTTATAAACAAATTATTAAGGATCAATCCAATGAAAACACATAATGCAAAACCGAACGATTTAAATTCATCTAAAACAATTGCTGAATTATGGTCCGCGGGTATGCAAAATCATCTAGCATAAAAGGCTTAGTAACCATGGGCACCAGCGAAGCACATTTCGCTTCTACTTCGCTACAAAATATCGACATTAAACAGTCCGTCAGTAATTCAAAAGTCTATTTAGAGGCGGGCACTGTGGTCAATGGATCTATTGTATTTCAGGGTAATAATGGTAGCGTTTTTGAGAGCGGTGGCTCTAAGGTTTTAGGCAATGTAACCGGCGGCAAGATTGTTAAGCAATAAATAACAACAAGTTGGCTCTGCTGGTTGGGAAAAATAAAACCTGGCCAGCGGAGCCTGTCACGCGCGAAGCGTGAGGAGAGCTCAGACCGGCTCTGGCAAACCATGCAAAATCATCTTGAGAGCCGGCCCCACCTTCTATATGAAATCAATAAGTCTATATGAAATCAATAAGTTAGAGTTAGCGCTCCCGCTTACAACTGCACAACCCTGCTATACTTATAATTGTACACATAACACTCAGTGGGTAGGGACATGAAATCGAAATTAAGTATAACCTTAACAGCTAGTATTGCCATTTTTGCTGTGATGCTTGGAACATCAGCATTTGCAAAATGTAAAAATGTAACGACATCATACGCCAGCGCGATTAATACAACCCAAACTCTCAAGTGTAATAATCAGACATGGACAATTACAAACATACCTATATCAACTGCTTCAAAAGGGGTAAGATCTTTAAGCCTCCTATTATCTCCAAATACAAATATACGAATAGATGGATCAGCAGCTGGCTTTGCTTTTATTCTGCCAAGCTACACAAACGGCTGCTCAGTCTCGGGGGATAAAGCATCCTGTTCGCATACAGGTGGCAGCAATTCATGGTATACTCTTCAATATTCAACTTCGACATCAGCTGGTTCAGGGTCGTTAATTATTATCAATAATCACAACAGCCCATCATCAGCCAATTTAGGGAGAATAGAGTAGCAGATCATGTATTTTGTTACTCTCAGGCAGATAATGAGATGCAACGAATACGGTGGTGGTACTTTAAGCTAATTATAATTTTGATGCCTACAAGTTTTCAAACTCTTTACGAAAGGACTTATTAGCGGTCCTGGCAACAGACTGAAATGAAATAGGAACACCTTCTTTTTGCATTATTTTTAACGCTGCTTGAGTACGGTGGATGCTGTTCTGCTTTTTTTGAAGTGCAGATTTTGAGTGCGAAGGATATCGAGCAATACCTTAAAGACTGTGCACCGAATTATAACCCCAGAACGTTGCAACGCCGTATCATTGCATTTCGTCAGTGGCATAAATTAAAGCCGTTTTCAAATGGTGCTGGGCACCGACTATTTGGGTTAGCAATAGAAATTGAACCTATGGACTCTAAACAAAACCCTGTGCTTACGAATGGGTGTGGCTGAAAAATTATTTTCTGATAAGGCTTTGAGTTATCTCTGTTGTCGATATAAAGCTAATTTCTGCGCGCTACTGAGTCGTTTAACCGATAGCGTGTTAGAATTACCATAGACAGGTGAAAATACACTTACGGAGTCGCCAATGCTATCGTAATTTGACGCAATGTTATAATCACACGCCCAAAAATAATTGCCTTGATGGTCCATGCTTAGGTAAACTTTATGTTTATCAACAGAACCTGAAGTTTTTGCAATTTCATTCGCACGCACGATGGCATTGAGATTAGAATGAATATCGGGGTCATACATTTCAACGTAAACATTATCCCAGTTTCCGCTTATTGTCTGTGATATAGCTCCCCAGCTTGCTGCATCATTGGCAGTAGCATAATTAACCGGGTAATTGGTAACATTTGGGCATACTGGAGAAGTGTCGGCAAATGCGATGGCGGGGCCAGCAACAATTGCGACACACACTAAGCTGGATAAAAGAAGTGATTTTCCCTTGTTCATTTTGGTTTCCTTGAATTCGATTTAATGAAAATGTAATTTAAGAATTTAGATCTTTAGTTGCCACCTTAATATCAAAGCTACATTATTTTGCGCAAATGCACAATGTTGTTGGCTGACGCAAATTCTAAAAAAATACAAATAGTTAAAGTTAAATTAAAAAAAGTCTGCATGCTGTTTTTGCGAGCAACGCGGCCCGTCTTTGCGAGCATCGCGAAGCAATCTAGCCTGTCATTGCGACGTATGCAGGAATCTTTCAAGTTAAACGCCAGCTTAGTGAGATCCCAGCATACGCAGGGATGACGGGGAGCGGTTGTTTCACTCCCTCGCAAAGACGATCTGCCCAAATCACGCCAATTTACTAAAAAATTTCTAGCAAATTAATATTTTGTTAATACTGCTAAGGTATAGTGCTGTGCACTACTACGGATTTTATGACAGGAGTTGCCTATGCGTCCCCAGGCTCAGCCACCCTATAAAAAAACATACGCGAAAGAAATTTTTGACTCCATGATGGTGACGACCACAATCTCCACTTTTGTTGCATTCCCCATCGGAGTCTATGCTTATATTTTTATCGGGGATATGATCGCTAAAGAACTTGGCTGCGAAAATTTCATTAACGTCCTTTTTGATGTGCCGGGATGTGATGACCTAAAAAAAATTGCCATATTAAATGGCGGTGCGGTGTGGGCTGAAGGCGATATCTTTACAAACTTCACTATTCTAAGCTCATTCTTTGGACTTTTATTGGGTACTGGACGATGGTTCTTAAACCGAAATAATGGAACCCGGGGAACGGTTGCGGCGGTCGTCAGCACAGACCTTGATTGTTATGGTGAAACAGTTTGCGAATCCTATGGGGAGAGAGTGAACTCAGAGTTAAATAAAAGTTTGCTTAAGTATGAGCGACATCCGCCTTCAGTATCAGATATGCGTGCTGAGTTTTTAGATAGTGGGGAGGAGGAGGTCTTGACAATGGTCAATCCGATTCGCGTTGTGCAGACGGATTGGGTGTCAAGCATTAAGAGAGTCAGTGATAATGCATGGTTTTCGAGTCGTATCACCATGCTGGTTGCAGCACTTATGGGATTACCATCGATGTTTCGTGCGTCAAATGCTATCTTCAAGGATTTTAGTTGTACGGCGAATCTTTTCGATTTAGTTTTATTTGCAGATTATGAACATGATAAATGTGGTGCGCCGCCGCTTTATTGGGGGATGACAGCATTTGCTTATCCTTGGGCATTCGCAACCTGGACAGGCGGTATTGTTTTGGAGCTTGCTATTATTTATCAGTTGTTGCCAAAGGCGGCGCAGAATTATTTCTCAAAACCTTTTCGAGCGCTTTATCACTGTTTAAGGTTAGATAAATTAAAAAGCGATCCACAATATCGACAAGATCTTTTGTCTCATATTTCATTTGCGGTGAAGCTTATTGGCTTGCTTGTATTGATTGGGTTTGCCTACCCAGTATTGGCTGATGGTTTTAACTTTAGTAATAAAGTATTGGCACAGTCCGGGTGTCTTATGTCGTTGTTCGACATTTTGTTTAGCAGTAAACTTGATTTGGATTCTCCCGCGTGTACGCCGTTAATGCAAATTTTAGGGATGGATTCTTTTCCAACCAAAACAGAAATTTATTTTATGATGCCGCTGGCTGCAATCACCGTTACTTTTAGCAGTGTGGTTGGCGCAGTTATCGGTGCTGGATCAATAAAGTATGCGAATTATTCGGATAGTCAAAATAGCGTTGGTGCTAGGAATCAAAATATTAATGCCTTGCGACAAAAGCTGGATGATTATAATCAAAAAGTGGATAAGATTTATAATACCGGTTTTTATTCTTCTCTTGCCTTTATCCCTATTTCGACGTGGGGTATTTTAAGCTATGCAATTCCAAAAGCTAATCAGTTGCTTGATTTACATGGTTGTAGCGACTTACACTTTCCGCTATTTATTTCTGCGCCTTTTTTGCATGATTTTTCTGATTCCGCGTGCTCTATTTTGGATTTATACCGTGCTAATGCAGCTTATATCTCTACCATGTGGATTATTTTTAGTTATTCAGCATTAATATGTGGTGTGGGCGGTATGGGAATACATACTCTTTATTCAGCGGTTAAGGAAGGGTGTCAAATGGCGAGTGATATGGTGAGCGGATGTCGTGATGCAGTCAGTTCCGTGGGTTCACGATTTTTTTCATTTTTTAGGCCGGCTGATGATGGAAATCGTCAGGTGCATTACCAACAACTTCCTGATGAAGACACCGCATACGCAGTGGTCTAAAGTTTTAGGTTTAATATGTAATTGGGATCAGGGCATAATGCTAAAAATTCCTGTTGATTAAATACATTGGCAACCCCTGGGAAATCACCGAAATATTCACCAATATCACTGATGATTTGAAAATGCAAGTGCGGAGGCCATTTGCCATTTTCCTCTGGTGTTCCAATACTTCCAAATTGCTGTCCGCGTTTAATGCGATCATCGATGCTTAAATCTTTTAAAGATTCACAGCTTAAATGTCCATACAGTGTGTAGAAAATAATATTTTCTAGTCGATGTTGTAAAATAATCGTGGGGCCATAATCGCCAATTTCACTATTGTTTTTAAAGCTATGAACGATTGCGTCCATCGGTGCATAAATTGGTGTCTGTGGAGGTACCATCAAGTCAATGCCTAAATGTACCGAGCGTTCAACCTCAGAAAATCGAGCGCGGCCTTTGTAGATCATTCGATTTTCAGCATATTTGCCAACCGCAAGCTCGGCATTATTTTCTTTTAATAATTTATTGGCGCGCTCAATTAAGGCGTCTGTGTCTTCAACACTTATTTCTGAAAATTCTGAGTCCCTGCTTAAATTTAAACATAAGGGCTTGGCTTGTTGCAGCTCTTCTGGAATAACGCTGTGAAAAGTATCCCGATTACGTGACAGTGCTTTTTTGAGCAGATTCATAAAAACTCACTTTTTCTTTTGTGGATAAAATGCAACGAGCATTGCAATTATGATACAAATGGTTGAAATATAAAAGGGTAATCGTGAGGAAATGTTGACTAATACTGCTGAAGTGTAGCCAGTAATCGCCCAGCTTGCACCTAATAATGTGCTGGTAATGCCAAGTACCCAGCCCTGATGTTCGGGGTCTGTTGCATTTGATAAAAGTGCGAGTAGATTCACATAGGCTGTACCGATAAAAACAGCAGCGAAGACAACAAAGATCCATTGGGCGTGAGCGGTATGTATTAAGCTTAAGCCTAAAAGCCCAATCCCCGCTATGACTAAGCTTAGACGTAAAAATTTATCAATGCTAATATAGCGAATGACCAGTCGATAGAATACGGTTAACCCAAGCGACATCCACAATCCGATATAACTGGTAAAAATAGCCACATGATTGGTGCTGTAGTTAAAGACTTTAGGCATAAACAAAAACAAGACTTGATAATATTGACTCCAGCACAGCTCAAGTAAAAAGAAAACAACTAAAAGTTTAATCAATAGTGGTTTATTTAGCACCTCAAGTAGGTTCGGCCCGAGGCGTGGGCTTGTTTTAGGCGGCGCATGAGTTTCTCGTAAAAATAGTATAACTAATAAAATATTTAGAAAGGATAAAATAACCCCTATCCAATATGGAGTTGCGGCAGTAAACCAACTGACAAGTGTGGCATCCGACAAATAAGAACCCGCTGCAGGCCCCACGGTCATTGCCAGCGTCATCGCAAACGCAATAATCGCCAAATAAAAAGCTTTTTGTTTACCTTGAGTAATATCAGCAACTGCGGCTTGTGCAATGGGTTGGCTGCCGGTCGAGGCCCCTGCTAAAAAGCGCCCTGCAAAAATAAGCCAAAGCTGTGAGCTTGCAATGCCAACAACGGGTAATAGATAACCAATAAAAGATGAGCTAAGACAGCCCAGTAAAACTTTTTTACGTCCAAATTTATCCGAGAGATGACCTACAATGGGCGCAAAGATAACAAAAGCGAGTGGGGACAGCAGTACTGCGATACCAAATAATAAATCGCGTGTGCCTTGTGTTGTGGCCGCAGGTAAAAAATGGTATTGAGTGGAAAAAAGGCGTTCAAAAACCGGGATCACTAAAAAATAATTAAGTGAATCAATAAAAATAAGCACAAACAGTGCCCACAGTTGGCCGCTTTTACTCGTAAGTGTTTTATTCATGCTTTATTCCCGGCCAAAAATAAATTTTTGTCCGGGCTACTAACTTTATTTTTTATAATGCTCATAATGTGCTGCCAATACAGATGCGACGCAACCGGTAATCTTTTTTACCGTTGGAATATGTAAAAATTCATTTGGGCCGTGCGCATTTGAAAAAGGACCGAGCACACCAGTAATTAAAAACTGCGCTTTAGGAAATTTTTTGCCAAGCATGCCCATAAAAGGAATCATGCCGCCTTCGCCCATATAAGCCGTAGGCTGATTAAAAAATTGATTTGATGCGACATCACTTGCACTGGAAAGCCAAGGCGCTAATTCTGGCGCGTGCCAACCGGTGCCACGTTCTGTAGCATCAAAGCTAACATTAGCATTAAACGGTGGATCACGCTCTAAAATTTCTTTTAATAAATCGCGTAACTTCGAGCTTTTTACCAAAGGTGGCAGCCGAATTGATAGTTTAAAAGTAGCTTTAGGCAAAGTAACATTGCCGGCATCTTGCATTGCAGGATAACCTTCAATCCCGGTTAGGCTTAATTGAGCGCGCCAGGTGCGATTTTGCATCAGTTCGGTGACGTCACTTGCCACAGGTTGGGTTTGATCGGCAAATGGATAGCTTTTAACAAAGTCATCTTTTAAAATTTCTGCCGCTTGTTTTGTTTGTTGTAATCGCAACTCGGGAATTTTACACTTAAATTCTTCAATTAAAATTTCACCCGTGTGTTTATCTTCAATGCGATCTAATAGCTGGCGCAATACCATTTCGACAGAAGGCACGACACCACTGCCAAATCCAGAATGAATACCTTCGCGCGTAACTTCAATAGTAAGATTGCCGCTGACTAATCCGCGTAATGAAGTGGTGCTCCACATCTGTTCGTAATTTCCAGCGCCAGAGTCAAGGCAAATAACAAAATTCGGTTCGCCAATACGCTCTTTAAGTTTGTCGAGGTAAAAAGGCAAATCATAACTGCCGCTTTCTTCGCAGCCTTCGATAATTACCACGCAACGACTGTGCGGAATATTATTTTTTTGTAACTCATGAATTGCGGTTAATGAGGCAAAGGTAGAATAACCATCGTCAGCGCCACCGCGACCATACAGTTTGTCATCGATAATGACTGGTTTCCATGGGCCTTTATCTTTATCCCAGCCGGTCATCTCTGGCTGTTTATCCATATGACCATATAAAAGAACCGTCTCATCGATTTGGCCTGGAATTTCCATAAAGATGATTGGTGTTCGTTCAGGTAATTGTACGATCTCACACTGCATATCTTTAATCGGCTGCGCTTTACACCAATTATAAATCAGCTCTATTGCCTGCTGCATATAGCCGTGCTTCTCCCAATCGGGATCAAACGCCGGAGACTTATTGGGGATTTTGATATATTCGCAGAGAAGAGGGATCAGTTCTTGATCCCAGATCTGATTGATATTTTGAGTAATGCTGTCAAGCTGTTGGTCGAATTTGTTCATTTTTTGTATCAACTCTAATCTATGGTTGATAGCATTATACAATATTCGAGCGCATTAAACACGATTCAGTCTAAAAGAAACGGCGCAATCTTTTGTGTGGTTTTGCTTTTGGCGTTTTGTGAAATGAGCTTGCAGGGTAGTCTTTGATTACCTTGGTGCAGGTGTATGTGTTACCGGTTTTTTGAATTTGAAAATTCACAATTTTTCCTTGGTATTGCGCAATGTTGCTGTTATCCGTATGCAATTGGCAGCCAGGGATTGGTTTTCCGTAGTATCCATCCACAACAGAATAATCAATTGATGTTTGCACAGAGAGCTCATCATCACTCCAGGCCGATGTATCAAAGGCGTGGCCATAAGGCATATCTGCAGTGATGATTAAAGGCAAACTTACATCTTGTGAGGTGTGTGCGTTCAAATCTGCAATATCCAGGGGTAAATTTGTATTATTAGCGGCTACCATACATAAGCCATATCTAGACTCGAAACTCATTGACTCTTGAGTTGCTAATGAATCGATATCCATATCCTGGCAATGAGTCATCTTTGTATTGTTGATATGGCATGTAACCTTGCCTGCTTGATCGGTTTCAAAACTTATTTTTAGTTCTCGACCAACATAAGCCTTGAGCATATCGGGTGTTAGATTGATTTGGCAATTGGATGCAGGGATCTTTTGTGTTCCTAAGAAGACGCTATTAAAATTTACTCTTAAATAGTTAAAAGTATATTTGTCATTGTCATACCATATTTGTCCCGCGCTGTTAGCATCAGTAAAAGCTTGTGCAGAAGATGTGTGTGGCGCGATTGCGCTATCTGAATCTGGGGATTTGCTCTTTGAGATAATATCTTCTGTAGTGTGAATATTAAGCTGCAAATTTCTTAATACTTGTTTATCTTTTGAAGAGAGTAATACACAACCTCTATTCTCATCCCAGCTATTTGAATTGCAGCTCGTTTGGTTGGCAAAGCTTACTTGGCTGGCAACAAGGCATAAAAATACGGTGGTAAATTGTTTTAACATGATAAAGTTCCTTTTTTGAATTTGCGTTTTATGCTATAGAGCGAGGTAGGTCAAGTCAATTTATCGCATAATATAATAGTTTTTTAATGTTTACTTATGCTTAGGCTTTTTTTTATAAAAACACACCCAGTCGGGATCAAAAGCAGGTGATTTGTTGGGGATTTTGATGTATTCACTTAAGAGAGGATTTGGTCTTAAAAGAAGCGAAGCGCCGTTTTTTACTCATAATCACGTATCGTTAATTGCAAGTTGATCCTTTTTTAAATCTAAGGTAACCGTTGCTAGAAACTATATAATGTCCTGATTTTCTCAGTATTCTTATAGGTCTTGGCATATCTTTATTCCTTAGAATAACTTCACATCCTGGGGCGCTTGCCTTCATCCAAGTTTTGCGGCAATGAAAAGTATGAGTTTTATTTGGTTTCAACCACTTCGCATTATGTGCATAAGGAACCCATCCTAAAGGATCAACCCAATCTGCAGTAGCCACATAAATTGTTACATTGGAACAATTTTTAACGCGTAGGTGACCTTCTTGTGCGAACACAGTAGTTGAGGTAAAGAAGAATAATGTTATCGCTGCAATAAATAGAGGCTCTTTGATATTCATACTAAAAACTCTCACTTTTGTATTTCTCTTTATTCCTTCTATAAATATAGTACAAATCCATAATAATGAGCCTGAAATAGTTATTATTATTTAATAGGTTAGATTGGTCTCGTGAACATTGTGCTTCGCATGATTCAATTATATTTTAACGAAGTTTATGTTTATATTAATAAAAAAACACGCTGACAAATACGCATAACACCCCAATCGGTGCAACATAGCGAATTAAAAAGCGCCAAATAGAATAGATCGCAGGCCGTGTGTTGACTTCATCCGTTGTTGAGCGCCGTGACATAATCCAGCCAGCAAAAATAGCAAAACCAATACCGCCAATCGGAAGAATAATGTCGGTTGGCACATTGGTGGCAATATCAAAAAGATTCAGGTGACCGAACAGATGCACGTTTTTCCACACATTAAACGACAGCACTGAGCCAATTCCTAAAAACCAAGCGAGTGCGCCGACTAAAATAGCGGCATAGCCGCGCTTTATATTAAAGCGATCCATGGCAATGACAATTAAAGGTTCCGCAATATTAATCGATGAAGTCCATGCAGCAAATAACAATAATACAAAAAACAGACCACCAATAAACGCGCCAAACTGCATATGTGAAAAACTAATCGGTAAGGTTACAAACATAAGTCCAGGACCAGACGCTGGTGACAAATGAAATTTAAATACGATAGGAAAAATTGCAAGTCCCGATAAAATGGCCACCAACACATCAAGGCCGACAATAATAAAAACCGAGTTTACGAGATGTACGCGTTTGGGAACATAAGCGCCATACATCAGTAATGCGCCCGCACCTAATGCTAAGGTGAAAAACGCATGCCCAAGTGCTGCAATCACCACACTCGGAGTAATTTTATCAATATGAAAATCAAATAAAAATTTAAATGCTCTGGCAAAATCACCTTCAAAGGCGGCATAAATAACCAGGCCAAATAAAATCGCATAAAGTGCTGGCATCATCAGCTTGGTGGCTCGCTCCAGTCCTTGTTGCACGCCAAGCGTGATCACACTCATGGTTAAACACATAAACAGCGTGTGAAAGCCCAGCAAGCGCCAGGGACTGGATAAAAAGTGTTGCCAGTATTGTGCGACGCCAGGTGCATTCATATGATTAAAGGTGCCAGAAAAACTTTGAATCAGATACGCAATACTCCATCCTGAGACCACACTGTAAAAAGATAAAGTTAGCAATAAACCAAAAGCACCCCACCAGCCGAGAAAGCCCCATTTTTTGCTGCGATTATTTTCAACAGCGATGGTAGATAAAGCATCGACAGGATTTTTTCGCGCATGACGGCCGATAACAAATTCACTGACCATAATCGGCAAGCCAATCACTAACACAAATACCAAATATAAAATAACAAATGCGCTGCCGCCATGTTTGCCTGCCATATAAGGGAATCGCCAAATGTTGCCAAGGCCAACTGCCGCTCCGGTCGCGGCAAGGATAAAGCCAAGCTTGGAAGACCATTGGTCTTGTAATAGGTGTGTTTCATGTTTGGCCATATTAGAATAATCCTAATTGCTTGAAAAAGCCGCCCATTTTGTCACAGCTTGTAATATTACACAAGTACGTGATTCGTTCATTGATTTTGACTATTAATGATACCGGCGAGCGATTCTTTAGATTATTTTTATGCCGTAGTGTTGAAAAAATAGTTGAAATTGAACTAGTTAGAATTTCTGGCAATCTATCGCACTGTAATCCTTTTTATATAACCTGTCATTTGCTACAATGTTATCCCGTCTTAAGGCAAAAAACGGGAATCCTATGTTACGCTATATTTTCATCACTGGTGGTGTCGTATCCTCTTTGGGTAAAGGTATTACTTCTGCATCGCTGGGTGCAATCCTTGAGGCTCAAGGCCTTAACGTTACCTTATTAAAGCTTGATCCTTATATTAATGTTGATCCAGGAACCATGAGTCCATTTCAGCACGGTGAAGTATTTGTCACCGAAGATGGTGCTGAGACCGATTTAGACCTAGGTCACTATGAGCGTTTTGTGCGAACCACGATGGCGAAAAAAAATAATTTTACTACGGGTCGTGTTTACGCGGATGTGATTCGAAAAGAACGGCGTGGTGATTATTTGGGTGGAACAGTGCAAGTGATTCCTCATATTACCGATGAAATTATTGCAAAAATTAAAACTGGTGCTGATGATGCAGATGTCGCATTGGTTGAGATCGGCGGTACCGTCGGTGATATTGAATCCTTGCCATTTTTAGAAGCGATTCGTCAAATGCGAATTGAATTGGGCACCGAGAAAACTTTATTTATTCACTTAACATTAGTTCCTTATATAGAAGCTTCAAAAGAAATTAAAACCAAGCCAACCCAACATTCGGTTAAAGAGTTGCGTTCGATTGGTATCCAGCCAGATATTTTAGTGTGTCGTTCGCTACACCCTATTCCTGAAACAGCGCGTAAGAAAATTGCTTTATTTACTAACGTTGCCGCGCAGGATGTTATTTCATTATCGGATGCAAAAAGTATTTATGAAATTCCATTGATTTTGAACCAACAAGGGTTGGGTGAGCAAGTTTGTCAAAAATTAAATATAACAACTCAGCCTGCTGACTTGAGTGAATGGGAAAAGGTAGCCGAAGCGGTGAAAAATCCTCTGCATAAAGCAAAAATTGCCATGGTGGGTAAATACATTGATTTGGCAGACGCCTATAAGTCTTTAAATGAGGCGTTAATTCATGCTGGTATTCAAACGCTAACAGAAGTTGAAATTGAGTTTATTGATTCAGAGGCCATTGAAAATCATGGTACAAAATTATTAGAAAACGTCGATGCCATTTTGGTACCGGGTGGCTTTGGTACGCGCGGAATTGAAGGCAAGATTCAAGCGGTTCAATACGCACGTGAAAAAGGCATTCCGTATTTAGGAATTTGTTTAGGCATGCAGGTTGCCATTATTGAATATGCTCTCAATGTGGTGGGTCTTGAAAAAGCGAACAGCACTGAGTTTGATCCAGAGACACCCAATCCTGTGATTGGGTTAGTCAGTGAGTGGGCAACTGAAGATGGAACCATTGAACGCAGAGATAAAAGCAGTGATTTAGGTGGTACTATGCGTTTAGGCGGACAACCGTGTCATTTAAAACGTAACACCTTGTCTCATAAATTATATAATAAAGACACGATTATTGAGCGCCATCGTCATCGTTATGAGGTTAATAATGATTTAATTCAAACCTTAGAACAAAAAGGACTCGTGGTTTCGGGTCGCTCGATCGATGGTCGATTAGTGGAGATGATAGAATTACCAGAGCACCCTTGGTTTATAGGGTGTCAGTTTCATCCAGAATTTACCTCAAGGCCTTGTGATGGGCATCCACTCTTTAGTGGCTTTGTTAAAGCGGCGGTGACCCAGGCAAAACTAAAACATGCAGCTTCTGTTAGGTGACGAAATAGCCGTCATCCCAGCGAAAGCTGGGATCTCTGCGTTTTGAAGCGTAATATAGAGATAGACAATTAAATTCAAAGGTAAAAAAATGAGTGCAATAAAAACAATACATGCGCGTGAAATTCTTGATTCACGCGGCAATCCAACCCTGTCGGTGGAAGTCCAGCTTGATTCAGGCGCAAGAGGAACGGCAAATGTTCCATCCGGCGCCTCAACCGGTCAAAAAGAAGCGCTCGAATTACGCGACCAAGATCCCAAGCGTTATGGTGGTAAAGGCGTGTTAAAAGCCGTGGCTAATGTTAATGGTGAAATTCAAAAAGCATTAACTGGAATGGATGTGCAATTGCAAGATGAAATTGATGAGCGCATGATTGAGCTAGATGGTACACCGAATAAAGGGCGACTCGGAGCTAACGCCACTTTAGGTGTTTCTTTAGCAGTGGCGCATGCTGCTGCTAATAATTTTGATCTGCCACTTTATAATTATTTAGGCGGTGATGGACCGTTTACCATGCCAGTACCGATGATGAATATTATTAACGGTGGAGCGCATGCAAATAATAATTTAGATATCCAGGAATTTATGATAATGCCTGTTGGCGCGCCATCTTTTCGTGAAGCGCTGCGTTATGGGGCAGAAGTGTTTCATGTACTAAAAAAACAATTAGCAGAAAAAGGTTTAGTGACTTCAGTGGGTGATGAAGGCGGCTTTGCTCCGGATTTAGCACACAATGAAAAAGCAATTGAATTTATTATTGCGGCGATCGAGAAAGCCGGGTTTAAGCCGGGTACAGATATTTATATTGGGATTGATTCAGCCAGTTCTGAATTTTATAAAGACGGTGCTTATCATTTTGAAAATAATAAACTCGATAGTGGAAAAGTGATTGATCAGCTGGAACAATGGGTCGATCGTTATCCACTTATTTCGATTGAAGATGGATTGGATGAAGGCGATTGGGAAGGCTGGGCAGAATTAACTAAACGATTGGGTTCAAAAGTGCAATTGGTGGGTGATGATATCTTTGTGACAAATCCAGAAATTTTAAAAGAAGGCATTGAAAAAAATATCGCAAACGCGGTATTAATTAAACTAAACCAAATCGGTACGTTAACAGAAACCTTGGCCTGCATTGGTCTTGCCAATTCTGCAAATTACGCATCTGTTATTTCACACCGTTCCGGTGAAACCGAGGACACCACTATTGCTGATTTAGCTGTCGCCACAGCTGCAGGACAAATTAAAACCGGTTCATTATGTCGCTCGGACCGCATTGCCAAGTACAATCGTTTATTACAAATCGAGGAAAGCTTGGGTAATAACGCGCCTTATGCAGGTAAATCGGTATTTCCGTTCTTGTCTTAAATTCCAAGACCCGTCTTTGCGAGCGCGCAAGCAGCGAAGCAATCCAGTGGATTTTGTTACAATCCATTAATTTGCTGGATTGCCGCGGTCGTTTCACTCCCTCGCAAAGACGAAGTTTTGTAGGGTGGGTTAGCACTTTGCGGTGTTAATCCAGGCGCTACTTATACCGCTACAACATCAGGCTCTTCAATTTCACTAGGCTGACTTAATGCAAATACTTGCCGTAAAACACTATCAATAGCGTGAATATCGGCATGGTCTGCTGTATCGAGCGTTGGATTATATTCTGTAATTTCAAGTCCGATAAATCGGTTGAAATCAATATAGTGTAATGTATTTAAAAGGTGACTCAGGCGGATCCCTTGTTCAACTGGGGTGCCTAATGATGAGATGTCCCTGGGATCAAGGCCATCAAGATCTAAACTCATACCATAGTGCAAGCCTCGCCGATGAAAATCAGCTATTGTTTCGCGTAGGCACGCGGCGAAGCCTTTTTGTAGCACGCTTTCCATTAAGTAAACTTTTACTCCGAGTTTATCCAACAGCGCCTTTTCTTCTGGTTCGTACGAACGTATACCAATTAAGGTAATATTGTGTGGTTTTATTTTAGGATTACTGTTTAGGATGGATGTTAAACGTTCATCGCCATGGCCTAGCAATGCGGCAACTGGCATCCCGTGTGGATTTCCCGAAGGAGAAGTTTCGTTCGTATGTGCATCCATATGTGCATCTATCCAGATTAAACCAAACTCATCAAAATGATTAGCAACACCTGACCAAGTTCCAATTGCTGAGCTGTGGTCACCGCCAAAGGTAATAAATTTTGAGCCTTTTTGTAAAATCCTGTGCGTTGCTACCGCTAAATGATGCGAAAAATCAGCCAATGCTGCGATGGATTCTAGTTGTGTTTCTTCGGCCTGACAATAAAGTGTGGTGTGCCAGCTGTTTTCTAAATAGCTTAATCGTGACCGAATAACGTCGGGGGCTTGTTCGCAGCCGGTTATACCGGCGCATTTTCCAACTGCGGCTCCAATACATTTGTAGGTGTGTTGCATTGACTGTTTCCTCTGCTTCTGGTGGTGTGTTTTACTAGCGAAAATAAATCTTTAGGGTCTGTTAAAGGTGGAATCATATTCATAGCTTGGCCAATGGCATATTGTTGACTTAAGGCGTGAGTCAGTTTGAGTACGGAAAAATCTTCGATTGCGAAACCGACAGAATCAAATAAAGTTATTTCATCATCATTTATTCGAGGCGATTTTTTTTCGGTAAATAATTCCCACAATTCAGCATAAACTATTTTTTTAGCTTCATCATGAGAATATCGTTGTATCTCGCCCTCAATTAATGCTTGCTCAAAATACTCAACAACGACTTTGGATTTTGGTAGCAGCGACTGTTGAATTTCTGTTTTTCCTGGACAGTCTCCACCGAGTCCATTAATGTGAACACCTGGCTGTACCCAGTCTTCGGAAATAACATCGACGTGATTTTTGCATGCAGTGCACACTAAGATAATATCTGCGCCTTTAACGGCTTCTTCGTTACTTTCACAAGCAATCAGTTCAAGCCCATAGTTTTCCATATTACGTTTAAATCGTACCATCGCTTTTGGATCAATATCATGATAACGAACGGTGGTAATATCTCTAACTAAGGTGTGTGCAATAATTTGAAAATCACTTTGCGCGCCTGTACCAATCATCGCAATGGTTTTGGAATTTTTACGAGACAGCAGTTGACTTGCCAATGCGGATGTCGCCGCGGTACGCAAAGCAGTTAGCACAGTCATTTCACTGATCAATAGTGGGTAGCCGTCTTTAACTTTTGATAATTGACCGGTAGCAATAACCGTTTGTTTATTGGAAAAAGGATTTTGAGGGTGTCCATTGACGTATTTATAGGAAAAATATTCTTTGTCAGCAATAGGCATTAATTCGATAACGCCACCAGGTACATGAAAAGCAGGCCGCGGCATTTTATTAAATTCATGCCAGCGTTTGAAATCATCACGAACAGTAATCATTAAATCAGACAAATAATTTTCTAAACCATGTTGATTTAATAACTCAGCAATATGATCGACAGATAAAATATTTATGCTCAATAGTCTCAGCCTTTAGTGGGAAGTGATTCTTACAGTACAACGTGGAATAGTATAACGGATGCAAAAGAATGTGGCAATAAAATTAACTCTTAACTCCATTAATGGAAGATTAAATACAAACCAATTAAGAATAAATTCCTAATAAACATATAGTTAAGAAAACCTCCTGAGTATAGGAAATCGCCAAGTTAATATCAAAATTGTAAAGAATAAATCAAAAAGTTATTATTTTTTTTGTGTCACTTTATATTTTACACGTAATTGTTTAAATCATTTAATGATGGGTTTACACTCATTACTTAAGTAATCTCAACTAGGCGTACCGGATACGCCTAGTTAAAAAACCATCTCACCCTTCAGGATACAACTCATCCATCGGAATTGAGGTGCCGTTAGTCTGCACAATCCTAACATGCATGCGTCGTAATCTTCTTGGCTCGGGGACACCGCAGGCATGTGCAATCACTTCGACTTCATGACGTAAATTTGTGGCGTAATGAAAAACTTTGACTGATTTTTTTTTCGGATCCAAACCTCTTTGCAAGCGTTTTTTATGTGTGGTGACACCCGTTGGGCAAGTGTTTTTATTGCAGCGCATTGCTTGAATACATCCAAGAGAAAACATAAAACCTCTGCCGCAATTAATAAAATCAGCACCCGCACACAAAGCCCAGGCGACATTTGCTGGAGTTAATAATTTCCCTGACGCAATAACCCGAATGCGATCTCTTAATTTGTTTTTAGTCAGCATATCCACCACCATGGGCAGTGATTCTTTTATGGTAAGGCCGACGTTATCTAATAACGGCATGGGTGCCGCACCACTGCCGCCGTCTCCACTGTCAATGGTAATAAAATCTGGTGCGCTTTCTCGGCCGCGCTTGTTAACTTCTGCAAACATTTGGTCCAGCCAGCCATAAGCGCCAACGACGCATTTTATTCCAACTGGTTTTCCTGTGGCTTCTCGAACTTGATTGACAAAATCAACAATTGCGCCAACGTTATTAATCCCTTTGAAACCATTGGGCGAAATTGAATCTTTGCCGATCGGTATATTTCTGATTTTTGAAACTTCTGCTGTTACTTTAGCGCCTGGCAGAATGCCACCTTTACCGGGTTTGGCTCCCTGGCTGAATTTTATTTCAAACATTTTTACTTGATCAAATGCGGCAATTTCTTTTAAGCGCCCAATGTCGAGTTCGCCTTGGTCATCACGCACACCGTATTTAGCGGTACCGATTTGGAAAACGATATCTGCACCACCGGATAGATGATAGGGTGACAATCCGCCTTCCCCCGTATTTAACCAACACCCCGCCATTTTTGCGCCATGAGATAATGCCGTAACAGCGGGCTTAGAAATCGCACCAAAACTTAAAGCAGAAATATTAAAAAAAGATTTAGCGAGGTATGGCTTTTGACAGCCTTCACCGATCAAAAGTGGTTTTGTGGGAGATGCATCTTCTTCTAAGGTTGGGAAGGGGCAATTGACAAAAATAGCGGTTCCAGCGGGTAGCAGCGATTTGGTTGACCCAAAGGCTGAGGTTGTATCTTGGTCGCTGGCAGCTTGTTCAACCCAATTTCGTTCTGCGCGGTTAAACGGCATTTCTTCGCGATCCATTGCAAAAAAATAGCCGCGAAAAAACTCACCTAACCTTGAAAAGATCCCTCTAAAGTGTCCAACCACAGGATAATTACGCAGAATCGCGTTTTTAGTTTGTATGAGATCAATAATCAAAGTGATTACTGCGGCCAGAGCAACAAGACCAACCACAAACATAAATACCATTGCCAGCCATTCTAAAACATAAAAGTCCACTCCGTAAACTCCTTGTGATTATTTAACGCTAACTAGGATTAACCTCGGAAATGATTTCTTGTATAATCCAATTTTTCAACATGCCCGCTGCATAGGGCGCAGCGCTAAGTTCATCCATCCATTCACATAATCCCTGACAAACCATTCCAAAGGTTTCACCTTTAGATAAAGCTCCAATTGCCCAGGCTTCCTCAACGTTTAATGAGCGAAATTCGGTTTCCAATTCTTTTCGCCAAATTAATACAGTTTGGGGTATTTTGAGTTTCTTTAATTTGGGTGGCTTATGGTCTGAGTTAACGGCACTCCATATTTTTACTACATTCCAATTTAATTGAATGCATTGCATTGATGGGGCAAAGCTAAATCGAAGTGATTCCCACGCTTCTGGTTCTATGGCTGCGATGCTATCTATGGTTACCGGTTTACAGTTACGTGCATCAAATGCTGTGATTAAAGCCCATTCAAATTTTGCTATTTCAGCGAGGATGGGTTGTTGCAAATAAGGCTCGGTGGTTGCTAGGAATTTTTCTAGATGTTGTCCAAACCAACGCAGTGATGGATGGGTTGAAGGAAAAGTATCGATATATAAGCACCCCATCTCAAAGAAGAGTTCGTCATCGAGTAACTTATGCAATGCAAAATAATCTTCAGCCAAGGCATCAAGCAAACGATAGCGGTAAGCATTGTTATAAATTTCCAATCGCTGTGCAGCTGAAATCTTTTGACTGCCGACAACGAGCTGTTTGATTTTAGTATTTTCATTAAAAAGAAAATCTTGAAATACAGTTTGCAAATTTTTTAAATCATTCATACCAAATCTACTTTTTCTAGAATGCCATCAGCAATTTCGCGAGCTTGATTGAGTTCTGCAATTAACTCTTTTAATGGCGGAATATTATCATCACGCTCTATCATGGTTGATACAAGGCCAAATCGACGCACGGCATCTGCATACAGTGACCATACTGAATCGACAACCGGTTCGTCATGGGTATCAATAATATAATTGCCATGATTGGCATGTCCTGCAAGATGAAATTGATAAACGCGGTCTTTTGGAATGCCTTGCAAGAATTCTTGTGGGTTAAATTCGTGATTAAATGAGCTAACAAAAATATTATTAATATCTAATAAAATAAAGCAATCAGCTCGAATGGCGATTTCACGCAAAAATTCCCATTCTTGCATATCGGATTCGAGGTAGGTAACATAACTGGAAACATTTTCAAGTAAAATTTGCCTGCCTAAAGTGTCTTGCACTTGTTGAATTCGAGAAACAAGATGATCGATTGTTTTGGTGGTATAGGGCAGAGGTAATAGATCATGCATATTGCGACCATGAACGCCGGTCCAGCACAAATGATCGGATATCCATTTAGGTTCGACTACATCAATTAACTGTTTTAGTTGTTTTAAATACGTTTGATCTAATGGGTCAGTGCTGCCTAAAGATAACGATACGCCGTGCATCACCACCGGATAGTGTTCGCGAATTTTATTTAAATAATCGAGAGGCTTGCCACCGGGTATCATATAATTTTCTGAAATTATTTCAAACCAATCAATGCTTGGCAAAGTGGCTAAGACTTCTTCATAATGCAAAGAGCGTAATCCTAAGCCAAACCCAAGGTAAGGTAGTTTATTATTATCAGCCATGCGTTATCCTTTTGCAAAAGGCTGAGATAATTAATCCCAGCCTTTTTAATTCCATTTAAAATGAAGTTACATTCTCTTAAGTTTTCTTAGAAGTTTTTTGCATGATCTTTTGCTAGAGGTCATTACAAAGCTTTTGCCTTTGCAAGAATTAAGGCCTTTGCATTTGTTGTGCGATGTTTTGCAAGCGCCTTTACCCTTGCAGGAATTAGCACCAACACATTTTACTGTCCCGGTACTGGATGCTGCTTGTGCACCGATTACAGGAGCAAGTGTAAAAGCCAATGCTGCTGCGGTGGCAATCGTTATTCCTGTCAGTGTTTTCGTCATTTTCATTTGGAACTCCTTATGTCCATATTAGTATGTCCTTGGAATTGAACAATTCTATTACATTATAGAACATCTAACTTGAAGCGAAATGCCAGTGCTTTGTCTATTGTAACATGTTGTTTTTATATAAATTTATCCAGATATTTCCATCCTTTTTAGGCATAGAATTGGTGCAAAACAGCA
>CAXMUH010000161.1:0-2833 GCA_964196565.1 uncultured Legionellaceae bacterium
GATCAAGAAAATTCACCCGTATCACAATAATTATATGCGAAGTATTTGAGGCAGGCCATTGTTATAAAATTGGCATAAGGTCCTTGATTACCCCTTTGGTGCTTAAGGGGTTGGGTTGTTATTCAAGCCGCATACATACAATCTTGGCCATCTATCTTACATAATCGGCCGCCACCGTGCGCGCGCTATTTTCTTTTTGGGGGCCAGCTTTTTTAGCTGCTCTGAATAACCCAGAAGTGCGCCTGAAATAATCCATGTGATCGGTGTAAGCGTCGCATTAGGCAGCAAGTCCACAATGTTAATAACCAAGATTAAGGCCAAGGGGCCAATATATGGGGATAATGACCCGGGCGGTATAATCCTTACAACCCGCCATAATAAAATCAATGGTAAGCCTAATAGACCAAATTCAGCGATAAACCCAATCCAGCCATAAACACCCTATACGATAATCCAACGGCCATCTGTAACGGTTAGTATTTTGCCTGATAAAGTGTCATGGTCATGATTTCACCCCCAACTACCCCAGCCAAAAATAGTGCAAAAAGCAGAGCACCAACTGATTTGCATAAAATTAAGACTATGCCCAGATAAACCGCGCCGAAAAAATACATCGCGCGGTGTTTCACAAATTTCTCAACACGCCAAAGCGCAAGACCTGCAATCATCGCTGTCATTGCAAAAAAGGCAACCCACAGGCCATGATCTAAAAACACAACAGGCCGGTATCCCCCGAACCGTATTGTTTGCGCAAACGAGTGTTGGAAAAAGCCATAAACCCAAACATTAATCTGCGGACTTAAGCGTACCTCTATCAACATGGGTATCGCATATACCAGCCCGCCGATGAAAAGTGCCAAAAGCAGTTCTTTTTGATCTTCCGCAGCTACCAATAGTTGGCGGGCCAATCATAACAAAAGGCCAGATAAGCAACATAAAATATGCTAGGGTATTGGGCACTGCTCTTGCATTCACTCGCTATTTTATCGGGTCAATTCACGTCACCCATTACTTTCATCCGCACCGTTTAAATTTGTACCGTGATAAAATAAGGGCAGGCAGGCTGTTTTCTTATATATGTCTTAAGAATATCACATTTTAACGGTAAAGGTTTATACTTAGTAACAAACATAGGTAACCACCGACGTGTCCAATTTTCCTCTTCTGCCGCTCATTGATGCAATTTACGTTATCAACCTGGAACACCGGGCTGATCGGCGTATTGAAATGGCACAGCAATTGTCCCGTATAGGGCTTGATTATGATCACCCAAAAGTAAGGCTATTTCCAGCGATGCGCCCTGAGAGCCCCGGTGAGTTTCCCAATATTGGGTCACGGGGATGTTTTTTAAGCCATTTGAACATTTTAAAAGACGCGCGTGCACAAGGTTTCGATTGTATCTTCATTCTTGAAGATGATGCCGATTTTACAACCCAACTTTGCAACATAAGTAAAACCGATGCCGCTTTAATCAAAGAAACCACCTGGGACATGTTTCATTTAGGAAACGCGTATAGCTTTGATGGCAATACGGATGACGATTATGGGGTTTTCACGTCCGTTATTAAATCTGCACCTTTAAAATTAACTCATGCAATTATTTTTAAGAAAGCGGCAATAACAGATTTAATCCCTTATTTCGAAGCAATAATTGCCCGCAAATTCGGCGACCCGTTGGGCGGGCCAATGCATGTTGACGGCGCATATAGCTGGTTTCGAAACGCACACCCAAACATCACTGCAATGGTTACAAAAAAAATATGGGTGGTTCAGCGGTCTTCAAAAACCGACATTCATGATACAGGTTGGAAGGAGCATATTCCTTTTGTTAACCTTGCCAGGCGGATCAAAAATAAACTTAAACGTCATTAAGCCCAGTTAAGATTTAACACCCGTTAGGTTTCATCACGACGACAACCGTTTTCAATAGTATCCGCAGGTCAGTTATTAGCGACATTTCATGGAAATACTGCCTGTCAAAATACGCGCGCTGGGCAAAACTACACTCATTACGCTCTGATGTTTGCCAAAAACCTGTAATGCCCGGAAGCATTAAATAATACTCACTACCCGGGTATAAATCGCGCTGCTCAACCATCATCGGTCTGGGACCGACAATAGACATCTCACCTATCAACACATTCCAGAATTGTGGCAACTCATCCATAGAGGTTTTACGGATCAAATGACCAACCGGCGTAATTCTAGGGTCGTGCTTAAGCTTTTGCGTCAAATCCCATTCTTTGCGCGCATCCGGGTTTTGCGTTAAATACTCTTCCAGTTTCTGCTTGGCGTCAGGCACCATGCTGCGCAGCTTCCAAATCCAAAACTCATGACCATCTTTGCCAATACGTTCTTGTTTATAAAAAACAGAACCCGCACTGCTTAAAGCAATATATGGTGCAAGAATTAAAACAATAAAGAGCGCTGGAAGCGCTAGAATCAGCACAATAAGTATATCAAGTACACGTTTTGAAAACCGCGCATAATACCCTAAATCAGACGGCGCTATATACGATGCCTTAAGATATATCTGGTTTGGATCTATCGCCACAATGTTATCCTTTACTACTACGAACGTTGCAGGATAAGAAAACAATGCGCATCACTTCAGGCTGCCCAAAACACCGGGCAGTCTACCTTATAAAATCTAAAAGATTTTCTAAATTCAGGTCATCTGTTTGAAATCAACAGACATGCAAAAGCAGCAACATTTATTCTTACTTCCCAACAACACTCCTTACTCACTCGTTAAACACAGCCATACCCATTATTAACGGCCGTCTATTTGCAATATTTTCATCTGGTTTTAGCTTCTTAAGAATAGCTTCTA
>CAXMUH010000162.1:0-2370 GCA_964196565.1 uncultured Legionellaceae bacterium
TAGGCTGTGCCAGCCAGAAAGGTGCGAGTTTAAGCTCCATCAGAAAACAAAGGCATAGGAAAAGTGAGAAAACAGTACTAGGATATTTTAAAGAACGGCAACGATTTAATGATAATGCCGCGCATGCTTTACTTGAAGGTGAGGAATATTATGGCGCTCACCCCCCGATAGGCTAAATACCCTGCAATAACTAACTTATAATTAATTGGGATCGTCTCATGCTAACCTATTGCAGGCAGTCTAGTCCCGCGCAGTACAACAGCATCTATTTTTTATGAATATACTAGCCATTCGGCTGGGTAATTAGCCCGACATCTGCGGCACCCGCTTTTTGTAATAAAGCCATTGCTTGCACCACCTTGCCATAATTAACGCCGCTATCACCTTTAACGTAAATACCACGAGTCGTATGCGCTTGCTTGGCTATCTGTAAAAGTGCTGCAACTCGGTATAACAGTTCTTTATCACTGATCGATTGCTTAGGATGCGGCGCTAAATTTAAAAAATAACGCCCAACGGAATCTACACTCACCACAATTGGAATGTCTTTTTCTGGGGGAATACTTCTTGAATGGGCTTGCGGCAATTTAACATTGATGCCTTGAGTTAATAATGGTGCGGTAATCATAAAAATAACCAACAGCACCAGCATGACATCAATGTAGGGCACCACATTAATTTCTGCTATTGGGCCACTTCGAGTCCGTTTATAAGCTCTATTACGCATGACTCACCACCCCTCCAGCACGCGTGTTAACATGCTGTTGCAATATTCCGGTCAGTTCATCTTGAAACATATCAAAAGATTGTGAAATGATATCGAGTTGATTGGCAAAGCGATTATAGGCGATTACTGCTGGGATTGCAGCAAATAAACCAATTGCTGTGGCTATTAACGCTTCAGAAATACCAGGTGCTACCATGGCAATCGTCGCTTGCTGCACACCACCGAGTGTACTAAACGCTGACATAATTCCCCACACTGTTCCAAATAAACCAACATAAGGTGCCGTTGACCCGATGGTTGCAAGAATAGGAACCTGTTGATCAAGCTCTCGCATACACTCCTGGGCTGCAAGGCGCATCGCACGCTGGCTGTTTTCTATAATCATCTCAGGCTTAAGATTAGGCTCGGCACTCAAGCGCACAAACTCATTACATCCCGCATGGAAGATTCGCGCTAAATCACTTTGTTTTTCTGGAATCTGTTTTTGCAAATCACCCAGGCTCACACTTTTACTAAATAATTGTTCAAAACTTTGAATTAATTTTTTAGTCTTACGAATTAAGCGCGCGCGCTGCAGAATAATAGTCCATGAGATAATTGAAGCAATACAAAGAATGATTAAAACCAGCTTAACTACTAAGTCGGCGTGGGTGATAAAGGTCCAAAGAGAAGTGTCTGACATAATAAACTCCATTCAATTAATACTGTTAGCCTCACAATTGGATATACACGGCTTTTCTTGCACAAGAGACTAAAAAATTACACAAGATGATACCACAACAACTTATTACAAAGCGCTATTTAGTACTATCTTTAATTACCCGAATTCTGGGGTGATTAAAATATAAAACTAAATACCCACAAAGTCCGGAGAAAAAGGATGCGATAATAACCCCAACTCGAACCAGGTCTAAATAATGCTGCCCAAGCCGTCCAAACGCTAAACTACCAATAAACAAACTCATGGTAAACCCAATCCCAGCAATTAGAGCCACACCATAAATACTCATTGAATTCGCCCCGCGCGGCATTCGCACGATGCCCAGTTTAATTGCCGCCCAAGAAAAAAACCAAACACCAAGCTGCTTGCCCACAAATAAACCAAGGGCAATACCCAAGGTAATTGGACTTATCAGTTCTGAAAGCATCAACCCCGACACACTCACTCCGGCATTTGCAAAGGCAAATATTGGCAATACCCCAAACGCAACCCAAGGATGGAGAGTATGCTCAACTTTACGAGCCGGCGAATGATTATTTTTTTCGTCGCGCAATGGAATAGCAAATGCGATAACAATACCCGCAAGCGTGGCATGCACTCCAGATTTTAATACACACAGCCACAGCGCCACACCCACGATGATATAAGGTCCAATTTGGGTAACACGAAAACGGTTAAACAATAATAAAATAAAAGTTAATCCCGTTGCACCCAACAACATCAGCAGCGAAACATGCGCAGTGTAAAAAATGGCGATAATGACGATTGCTCCAATATCATCAAAAATTGCGAGTGCTGTTAAAAAAATCTTCAGCGATACCGGAATCCTTGACCCTAACAACGCCAAAATTGCCAATGAAAATGCAATATCTGTGGCAGTTGGAATAGCCCATCCGTGCATCGCCGTTAAATTATCATAGTT
>CAXMUH010000163.1:0-2180 GCA_964196565.1 uncultured Legionellaceae bacterium
AAGAAGCATTATGACGATTGTGTTGTTTTTATAATTAATCTTAGAGGTCACTTCGATTACAGAATCGTGTGGCTTTTACTATATTACAGGGTCAGTAAGAATTACTCATTTTTGCCAATTCAACACGGCCAAACAATGTAAGAGGATTAATAAGACAATTTCATTTGATTTTTGCTCTAGATTGGTTAGCATTCTGTTGTCTTATTTGATGCGTTCCATGGGGGATGGAAATGATCTGTAGGCAATCAAAACGATTCTGAATAATTTATAGGCCACTGTTGTTGGCATAATACCAGCCAGCGGTTTTTTGTTAATAACTGTCTACAAAATCGGGGGCGATTCAATATTTAGTGTTCACCACACGGACCGACTAATCAGTCGGTAAAATTTAAAAGCAACATTTGATCAACCCTATGGAGTAGTTATGAACATGCCAGTTGAAATAAAGATGAGTATCGAGTCATTACAAGTATTATTAAATACACAAAAAACTTCTTACCAACTTGCACCTGCTCCATCAGTTCAACAAAGAATTAGCCAATTAACTCAACTTAAAAATGCCTTACTAACCTATCAAGATGAGATGGTCTACGCCCTTGATCAAGACTATGGTCAACGTTCAACCCAAGATACTTTGATTTCAGATATTTTACCTTGTGTGATGAATATCAATTACACCATTAAGAATTTGAAAAAATGGATGAAACCACAACGTCGTCATGCAGGTTTATTATTATTTCCAGCTAAAGTCACCGTTCACTATCAGCCACTTGGTGTGATTGGGATTATGGTGCCTTGGAATTTCCCAGTGATGTTATCTGTAGGTCCATTGATCACTGTGCTTGCGGCGGGCAATCGTGCGATGATCAAATTATCAGAATTCACACCAGCAACAAATACCGTAATAACTAAAATGCTCGCTAGTATTTTTGACAACGACACAGTTGCGGTTGTTGAAGGTGAAGCCGATGTTGCCGCAGCCTTTTCCGCATTAGCTTTTAATCATTTAATTTTCACCGGTTCAACAACTGTTGGTCGCCATGTTATGCGCGCTGCTGCAGATAACTTAACCCCTGTCACTTTAGAGCTTGGCGGTAAATCCCCTGTTATTATTGCTGATGACATACCAATTGAAACCGCCGTTGAACGTCTTATTTATGGCAAATGTTTAAATGCAGGGCAAATTTGTGTGGCTCCTGATTATGTCTTGTGCCCTGAAAATAAAGTAGCTGATTTTATTAACGCTTATCAAAAGCAATTTCAAAGAATGTACGGCAAACAAGCAACCAGTAACGACTACGGTAATGTGATTAATGATGCCCAACACAGTCGCCTGCTTTCTTGGCTTGATGACGCAATAGAAAAAGGTGCAACAGTTATCTCAGCCAATGACCAAGAAATTAATAGAGGGTCGCGCCAACTTGCTACTCAATTAGTCACTGGCACAACAGATGATATGTTATTAATGCAAGGTGAAATTTTTGGTCCCATCCTACCGATTATTGGTTATAAAGATTTAAGCGAGGCTGTCAATTATATTGATGAGCGACCTCGCCCACTAGCACTATATATTATGAGTTTTGATGAAACGACTCAACAAGACCTGCTTAATAAAACTCACTCAGGTGGTGTTTGCATTAACGAAACTATTTTCCATGTTGCAGCTGATGACGCACCTTTTGGCGGTGTGGGTGATTCAGGCATGGGACATTACCATGGCAAAGAAGGCTTTTTGGCCTTCTCGAAAGCAAAAACAGTATTGTCACGTGGCAAACTAAATACGGGTAAATTGGTACATCCTCCTTATGGCGGTTTTATCCAAAAGATGATGTTAAAAATGTTTATGAGATAAATTATGTCAATTAAAACACCTGTAAAAATCAACAAAAAGCAACAACTACTCAATAGTGCATTAACACTTTTTGTTAAACAAGGAATAGACGCAAGCTCTACAGCATCTATCGCCAAGCATGCAGGTTGAGCCTCCTAGGTTGTCAGATTGGTGTCCACTTTTTCCAGCCTACCTCATTTCTCAAAAGTCACGACTTCTGAGACGAAAACCGGCTTATTATTGATAGGGGTATTCAGGAAGCTCTTTAATGCACAAAACTATGGCCACTAGGGTTCGATCCCTGGTGGCCTTTCTTATTTATCAGGGTCAATAAGAATGTCATTCAGAA
>CAXMUH010000164.1:0-13050 GCA_964196565.1 uncultured Legionellaceae bacterium
CCTTACAAAGCAGAAAAAACCCGCAAAGCAATTAAAGAATATATTAGTAGCCTACTTCAAATTCCCGCCGCAAGACTTAGCTATACCGATAAGATGAATATTCTTGCCGCAGGAGGAACATATGATCTCCATGACGCCATAAGAAATTCAAATTGGGGAACAGTTAAAGCCTATATGCAAGCTGTAATTGAATCAACGAAAATAAAGCCGGAAGATAAATTAAGATTACTGCATCCATCGCAGTATAAAAGATATCCTCATGCAGCTACACTTTATGTTGAAACAGTTCTTGGGTCGGAGTTATCTCATGGCGAGCAAACAGAGTTAATACTGACTAAGAAGATAGTAGAATCAAGTTGGGAAATTGGTTTAAATATTCACTCAGAGTATTTAATCGCTTTGTGTGAATCACCGGAGATGAGTACCTATGCACTTAATAAATTAAAAAATATAGACCAAGCAAGAAAAAAACTACTTGCTAGCTTAATTCCTCGACTTAAAGAACTTAAGGATCAATTGCAAAATAAATTGGGTGTTGATAATAAAGCGCTTTCTATCATTTCTGAAAAAATTGAATCACTCATTTCTGAGCAAAGCAAAAATCTTGATAGTACAGTAAACAGAAAAAATTATGTTTTTTTGACTCAAGATCCTGGAGAAAGCATCCGGCAAGAATTAGAAAAAATATTTAATGACTACGCCTTTCGTGATATACGCCAGACAAAGGCGTTTCAGCAGATCAAGCAGAATATCTTTGAAGACTTTGAAAAGTCTCCTTGTGCTGAAAAAATGAAAGCAAAGTGTGATAAAATAATAAAGTTTTTTTTAACAAGAGTTATGAAGGATAAATCTCCTCACGGCGGAAAAAATGTAAAATTCCAAGGAGAAGAATTTACTGTGCCACGCGGAGTTTATTATTCATTAAAAAAGATTGGTTGCTTGAACGCCAACAAAGAAATATGGGCTTTATTCAACCTCAATCCAGTTAAACTGAAAAAATCTATAGAAGTTGCTATGCGAGAATATGCTGAAAGACCTAAGTTTATTCTCAACAGAAGATCTTCTGAAACAAACAATATGTATCGAATTTTTCAGCATGCTGCATATCCCGAGAAGGAGGCAACTGAACAATACTTTGAAAAGCCAACCGCAGCTCCAAGCGCATAAAACTGCTCATAGATAGGTATACTTTTTGAATTTATATGCTGACCTGTGTGCAGCATGTAGATGCTGTCCTATAAAGCACCGATTGCGATGTAAAGAAATAGCGCTTGCATGCCTCCAAGAAGATATGAAAAAAGGAGGAAATTCATATCTTCTCTTTGACAATATTACTCATCTTCGTCAATAAAACTAAACAAATCGCCTGGTTGGCAGTCCAGCGCTTTACAGATGCTGTTTAAAGTCGATAATCTAATTGCCTTCACTTTATTTGTCTTCAGTAGCGAAAAGTTTCTTGGTGTGATTCCAATTTTTTTTGCAAGTTCTTGTGACTGCATTTTCCGTTTTGCTAGCATGACATCAACACTTATTATAATAGCCATTATTATACCGTATATCCTTGTTCTTCATTTAAGCTATGATACTCTTCAATTATCCATGATATGAGTAGTACCACCGATGCAACAGAAATCATAATGACATCTTGCAGTGAAAAACTAAAGTAAATAAATCGATGACCTGGTGGATTAGCGGACGATAAAGTATAACTCAATAGCATGCAATAAAATGGGCGAACGGCTTGAGTTGCGAGTAAAAATAGTGCGATGGTTTTATATAAAGAGACAATGCGTGAAGAAATAATTTCTCCGTGTCGATGATACAAATAAAATAGCCGCACTAATAAAGCTAACAATATCATATAGAGCCCAACCGGCAACATATTGACGAAAAACCCGTAAATTTTTATATTGAGTGGCAATGTCCAAATGAAAGGTAAGGGCGGTCCGTTATATAAGAAAACTGAAATTGGAAATTGCGAGCCAAATGGCAGTCCATTGCTAAGCCAATAAATAACGGTATAAACAGGCAACCATAAAAAAACAATGGTAAAAATGATTTGCAATACCAGACTGAGTCGCTGAATTCGTTTCATGAGTTTGCCTCTTTCCTAAAGTTAAGAAGCATTATATCAAGAAATAGATGTTTTACAACTATTTATTGATGAAAAATGTCTATTTTTGATGTGACAATAATTGAACTAAAATTAAAAACCGCGGCGGCGTCTGATTTGCCAATAAATAATCGCTGCAATAATACAAAGGATTCCAGCACCGGCAACCGTTGCAGTAATGCTGGTATATTCGGCCACAACTCCCATAATAATATTGGCAAATGGGATCGTCCCAATGCATAGCAATGAATAGATGCTCATCACTCTGCCGCGTTTTGAATCTTCAATCCATAATTGTATTGAAGCGCTACAACTCGCAAAAATAAAAATCATGCTGCCATCGCTTACCAGCATGGAAAATGCGGATAATATAATGTTGCGTGAAAAGGCAAAAACAATCAATGCTGCGCCCATTAAAACCATCGCCGCCGTTGCAAGTCCTAATAAATTTTTATTATGAATTTGCATTGCTAACACGACGCCACCCGTGGTGCCGCCAATACCTGCTGCATAATAAAAATAATGTAAATAATTAATATTGCCTTTTAATACTGTGCCAGCAAAAATGGGCAGCTGAAATAATAATGCGATAATAATCCCAAGTGCTAAGGCGCTGAGTAGCGTTGTGCTCCAAATTTTAAGACGATGAAACACATATTGAAAACCTTCCGCCATTTGCTGCATCGGTTTTTTGTCAGTTTCAGGTATAAATTTATGCGGCACTTTGATTCGAAAAAAGCTAAAATACGCGAGCACAGTGAGACACAGCGATGCAAAGAAAGCTCCAACGTTGGCAGAGAGGATATGCATAATTGAACTGACCACGCCGCCAAAAAATTGCATGACTTTATTTATGGCGCCATCAATACCCGTGACGCGGGGAATATCTTCTTTAGTGGCCACCACATCGCGAATTAAGGCATCAGAGGCTGGTTTTAAGATTGCAAATAAGCAACCGTAAATAATACCTACAGAAAAGATCAGCGCCATATGGATTTTGCCGAGTGAACCATAAGCGACAAGAATGGCGGTGGGCACAAGCCAGAGCAGCTGTACTAACAGAATAATTCTGCGACGATTATAACGATCCGCTAAAATGCCAGCAAAAGGTAAAACACAAATCATTGGCAAATTAACTAAAAATCCTAGCAGGCCTAATTGCAGTGGGGATTTATCGACTTTATACATGACCCAGGAAAGATTGATTTGAACAACCCAAAAGCTTAAAAAGAAGAATAGATCGCCCAATAGCAATAGACGCACGGGTTTGGGTTTAAATGGCTGTATTGCTTGCTTGAATGACATATTTTATTTTCCAGTGATGATTTCAGTTGTGTCGATAACTCAGTCAATTTTTCGAAAATTAATAAGGTGGAATTGACTACCCGCCGAGCCTGTCGTCCCGGGTCATAGCCACCCGGGACCTAGAGCAAAACCTGCTGGATCCCGGATATTTTCTGCGAAAATTCCGGGACGACAGTGTCGAATTCCGGGATGATGCTGCACAAACAACATCTAAAACTAAACTGCGCTGAGCATATACCCAACACACAATAAATTTAGGTGTTGGGCTAATGTTTGGCTTGTAGGCCGCTTATAAATTCAGTTTTATTGACCCATGAGCTACGCCGTTCTTACGCAGCGGTTATAAAAAGAACGCAAAGGTCTCTTAATATGAGTCCGTTGCGCCTTGTCATAGCCGTAGCGACCGCCGCGTAAGAGAAAACATCTTCGAGTGGCTTTTTAACCAAAAAGTCAAAGCTAACAATGTTAAAGCCCATACTAAAAAGACCTAATTCTATAGTGAACTGGGTATACTACTAATTCGTTTTTGTATACCCATAATGCTTAACCGCATGCAGGCCTTCAAGCATCATCATCCCTTCGTAAAGTTGGTAATCCTTTTTGGCAAGTGCCAGCTGGCTTTTTAGAAGTTCTCTTCTGGCATCCAATTCTTCTTTGGTTTTTTTCGCCAATCCATTTAACAAGTGGTTTTGAAAATCAGCCTCATCGATGATAAAAGACTTAGTATCTAAATCTTTAACCGAGAGTTGCGGTACGGTTACATCCGGAATAATGCCGCGTGCCTGAATGACTCGACCCGCCGGTGTGTAGTATAACGCTGTGGTGAGCTTGATTGCGCTGTCTTTGCCAACCGGGAGCACGGTTTGTACGGAACCTTTACCAAAGCTACGTGTGCCCATAATGATCGCCCGTCGGTAATCTTGCAGTGCACCAGCGACAATTTCAGATGCTGAAGCTGATCCACCATTAATTAACACGACCATCGGCGTGCCTTTAATCAAGTCGCCACCGTGGGCTTTTAATTGCATATTGGATCCAGGAATGCGCCCCTTGGTGTAGACAATATTGTTGTTGTATCGATTCAGCTGCTTGGCGTCGAGAAAATCATCGGCAACTTTAGCAGATACATCTAACAGGCCGCCTGGATTATTTCTAAAATCAAGCACAAGTCCTTCCAACCTGCCCCCGGCTTGTTTAGTCAATTTTTTAATCGCACGTCGTAATTGGGATTCAACTGGGCCTTGGAAAAAAGTAATGCGGATATAACCATATTTCTTTTCGAGCATTCTACTTTTAACGCTGACCAGCTTGATTACATCGCGGGTGATGGTCACAACGACTGGTTTATCAGTGCCTTTACGTAAAATGGTTAATTTAACTTTTGTGCCTCTTTTGCCTTTGATTTTTTTAACCGCTTCATTAATATTCATATTGCGAATTAAGGTGTTATCTACTTTTATAATTAAATCATCGGGTTTAATTCCCGCTTTTTGAGCTGGTGAATCATCGAGTGGGCTAATGACTTTTAGCATGCCATTTTTTAAAGTGAGCTCAATGCCAATCCCAACAAATTTACCAGAGACCGTAGTCTTTAAATCTTTTAATTCGGTTGAATCAAGATACATGGAGTGAGGATCAAGTGCTGATACCATGCCGCGAATCGCGTTGTTAAATAGGGTGTTATTTTTTGTGGGGTGAATATAATAATGATGAATAACGGCAATGGCTGTGACAAAGCGTTGAATATCTTTTCGTGGCAAGCGTTGATCGTTGGCGATATTGTCAACGCTCTTCTGTCCACTTGGCATGTTATCGGTATTGATAATTTTTCGTGACGGCAGTTGTTGTTCTGCGAAGGTTTGGGTAAGAGGAATAAATGTTAAGGCAATAAAAACCAAACTGATGAGTTTTAACAATCTGCGAATCATTCCATATCTCCTTGTTGAGCTAATCCATTAACTCCATTAACGACACCACTTGGCTGGGTTAAGTGGTTTAGCGTTGTGCCTTATTGCAAAATATAGACTGCTAGTCTCATAACCGCCACTTTTTCCTACGCTTGCAACCACATCATTCTTGTGCACAAAACTTCCAACTGGCTTGGATATGCTGTGGTTACGGCCATACAGGCTCATAAAGCCTTTGCCATGATTAATGATCAAAAGTAGACCATATCCAGGCAGCCAATTGGCAAAAACCACTTTGCCGTCTGCAATCGCGTGAATGTCTTGGTTGTCGGGGGCTAAAATAATGATACCATTCCATCTTAACTCGCTTTGATAAATTTTGGTACCAAATTTGTTAATAATTGTGCCTTTTGTGGGCCAATGTAGTTTGCTTTTTTGTTTGTAAAAGTTGCTCATTTTAATCGATAACGCTGCCTTTTGTAGTTGCCTTAATGTCTTTTCGAAGACCCTTTTATTATAAAGTAGCGCTTCGAGGCGTTGGTGCTTTGTTAAGATCCGTGCGTTAATTCTTCGGGTGATTTGATGGCGAAATCGCTTTAGCGCATTCAACTTGGCGCTTTGTTGAAGTTGCTCTGATCTGAGATGTCGTAACAGTCGAGTTTGTTTCTTATTTTTGGTTTCATAAATGCGAAGTTGGTCGATATTTAGATATAGCTTGGTAATTGTTTCTGCTTTGGTTTGTGCAAGGTAAGAATAATACATGCGCATTCTGGCAATGGTTTTTGTGTCTGATCGGCCGAGTAATAATTTCAATAATGGAGGTTGCTGAGCCATGTAGGCAGCACGCACCTCGCGCTCTACGATTTGTGTTTGCTTGCTTATGGTTTGGCGGTATTTAGCAATTTGTTGCTGTATATCTACCAAGTGTGATACTTGAAGTTTAAATTTTTTCTCAGTTTTTCTCAGTTTGCGTTGAACACCATAAGCTTTCATTTCAGTTGCTTTAAGTTCTTTTTGTGATTGGTGCTGCAATTGGCTCTCACGGCTTAGTTGTGCTTTGATGGTTTTGATCGAATGATTAATACGGACGAGCTTTTTATTATTTGCTGACGCTGAATAAGCATTGATACTGATTAGTATCAGTAATAGATAGATAAAAATATTTCGTTCCATGAAATAATAAAATCCTTATTCTAGTTTTAATAGGTTGTGTCCCGTCATCTCAGCGGGAGTCGCTAACCCTAAAAGATAGAGTACCGTTGGGGCAATATCATCCAGTGCACCCTCGGGCTTGATAAACGTGGCCTTTCTGCCAAAATAAATTAATGGGACTAAGTTATTGGTGTGTGCGGTATGGGGCTGATCATGCGCGTTATCATACATGCATTCAATGTTGCCGTGATCGGCTGTAATAAGTGCTTCGCCGCCTACTTGCTTTAACGCATCCAGTATTCGATGCATGCACTGGTCGATAACAGAAATGGCTTCTTTTGCAGCGGATTCAATTCCGGTATGTCCAACCATATCGGGGTTTGCATAATTACAGATAATGAGGTCGTAGCTATTGCTTTTAATTGCTTCAACCAATTTATCGGTTAATTCGACCGCGCTCATTTCAGGTTGTAAATCATAGGTTGCGACTTTGGGTGATGGGACCAAAATGCGATCTTCATTAGGGAAGGGTTGTTCTTGGCCACCATTAATAAAATAAGTCACATGTGCATATTTTTCGGTTTCGGCAATTCGCAGTTGATGCAAACCAAGACTGGCAGCATATTCGCCCAGTGTGTTTTTTAATGTTGATGGAGGATAGGCAACACTTGCTTTTAAGTTCTTTGCATATTCGGTTAGGGTGACATAGAGGCTTAGTTTAGGGAAAACTTTGCGATTAAAATGGGTAAATTTTTCTTGTGTGAAGGCATAACTAAGTTGACGTGCGCGATCCGCACGAAAATTCATAAAAATAACCACATCACCATCTTCAATTAAAATGGGTTTTTCACCAACGGCATAAATGTTAACCGGTTTGACGAACTCATCTTTTTGACCATTGGCATAGGCATGCTCTAAAGCTTCAGTTGCGCTGGCGGCATGATAATCAGCGATACCTTGGGTTAATAAATCATAAGCGATTTGTGTTCGCTCCCAGCGATTATCTCGATCCATGGCGTAATAGCGGCCGATCAGAGATGCAATTTTTCCAGATCCAAGTTTATGATAAAGCTTTTCTACAGCGCTAATGGATGCAGCGGCTGATTTAGGTGGTGTATCACGTCCATCTAAAAAGGCATGCAAATAATTTTTATCGACCCCTTGGTCGTGCACGAGTTTAATGATGGCTTCGATATGTTTATTTTGGCTGTGTACGCCGCCCGGAGAAAGTAGGCCAAAAATATGAATGGCCTTGTCTGTTTGTTTGGCGGTTTTGATGGCATCTATAAGAATAGGATTGTGAAAAAAGTCACCTTCTTTAATTGATGCATTGATTCGAGTTAAATCTTGGGGCACTTTACGACCGGCACCAATATGCAGGTGACCGACCTCTGAGTTGCCCATTTGCCCCTCAGGTAATCCAACAGCAGTTCCTGAGGCGTCGAGCAGCGTGTGCGGTTTGTTTTGGTATAATTTATCAAACGTTGGGGTTGCGGTTGCTTGAATCGGGTTATGTTCGGTCTCTTCGCGGTGTCCCCAGCCGTCTAAAATGATTAAGCTGATGGGGCGATGTTGCTCTTTTTTCATGCATCTCTCGGTGAGGTTAATAATTATTCACCATTCTACTTAAAAAATGTGCTGCTGACAAAGGGAGTTTATAAAAAAACAGTCGAGCAAGTGTTTGCATGCTTTGGGTATATAATTTATTCTGAAAAAAGCTGTGCTATCATTAACATAATATTGGCACTTAGAAGATGGACGTTATGAAAGCTAAACAACACTCCCCTTATGGCAACTGGTTTTCGCCGATTAGTGCAGAATTGGTTGCAAGCTCTTCGCATAATATCAGTCAAGTTAAAACAGATCATGGTTGTGTTTATTGGGTTGAACAATTTCCCGAGCAAAAAGGTCGTGCTGCAATTATTTGTCGAGACGCTCGAGGTGACATTAAAGAATTAACGCCAAGAGATTTTAGTGTGCGAAATCGTGTGCATGAATATGGAGGCGGTGATTATTTAGTAAAACAAGGTGTCATATTTTTTTGTAATGATCGAGATCAAAAGCTGTATTGTCAGGATGTCAATAAAGCACCGAGCGCCATCACACCAGATCCAGATAAGCCGATGGGATATCGATATGCGGATTTAATCATTACGCCCGATAATTCACAGATTATATGTGTGCGCGAAACGCACCTTGAAGACAATAATGTGGTAAATGAAATTGTTGCAATAGCAACTGATGGCAGCATGCAAGTTTGTGTTTTGGTGCGTGGTGCTGATTTTTATGCCGCACCTAGGCTTAATTTTGATGCCAGTAAATTAATATATTTACGCTGGAATCATCCGCAAATGCCATGGGATGGGACTGAACTTTGTGTGGCCGAATTTATGGATGGAATGGAGCTTGGCGATTCTGAAGTGATTGCCGGTGGAAAAACTGAGTCAATTTGTCAGCCAAGTTTTGATGCTAACGGAAATATTTATTTTGTTTCGGACAAAACCAATTGGTGGAACCTCTATAAATATTGTGATGGTGAAACTGATCGTTTGGTGATGTTCGATGCTGAATTTGCTTATCCTGGGTGGATATTTGCCACGTCGATGTATGCGATTGTTAATGATGACACCGTTACTTGTATTGTCAATGAAAAAGGTAAGCACTGGATGGGTTTGGTGCAAAATTATGAAATTCAAAAAATAAAAAATGACTTTGATGATTTCGCTCCTTATATCGCTGTTGCAGATGAAAAGATTTATGCGATTGCAGCGAATGCTGGGTGCGCTCCTGCTGTGATACAAGTGGAAATCAAAACGCAGCAGGTGGAAGTTATCCATTCGAGTTCAAGTTTAATGATCGATGCCGGTTATTTTTCAATTCCTGAGGTGATTGAATTTCAAAGCGATAATGGCCAGCAGAGCTTTGCGAATTTTTATCCGCCTTGTAATCCACATTATCAAGCAAATCCAGATGAATTGCCGCCATTAATTGTGATTAGTCATGGTGGTCCAACTGCCTGTGCTAGCACGGCGTTGAATTTAAAAATTCAATATTGGACCTCGCGTGGTTTTGCCGTGGTTGATGTAAATTACGGTGGCAGCACAGGTTATGGCAGAGCGTATCGTGATCGTTTAAAAGGCCAGTGGGGTGTGGTGGACGTTGTTGATTGTGTTAATGCAGCTAAATATTTAGTGGAGCAAAATAAAGTTGATAAAGCTCGATTAATTATTAAAGGCAGCAGTGCCGGTGGATTAACAACACTCAGTGCGTTAATTTTTTATGATTTATTTTCAGCGGGTGCCAGTTACTATGGCGTGGCTGATTTGGAAGGGCTGGTATCTGATTCTCATAAATTTGAAGCGCATTATTTAGAAACCTTGGTGGGTGATTATCCCGCTGAAATTGACACCTATAAAAATCGATCGCCCTTGTTTCATGCGGAGCTTTTAACTTGCCCCGTGATCTTTTTTCAAGGGTTGGAGGATACCGTCGTTCCACCATCTCAAGCTGAATCGATGATGCAAGCGTTGGATGCTAAAAATTTACCTTACGGGTATATCACATTTCCTCATGAGCAGCATGGCTTTCGTGATGCAAAATCCATTAAAATTGCCTTAGAAGCAGAGCTTTCATTTTATTCTCAGATTTTTGATTTTGCGCCTGCGGATCAAGTGGAAAAGGTTCATCTTAAGAATTTTTAGCTTGTAGACTGGTCAATCCTCACGCTTCGCGCGTGACAGGCTTTGTTGGCCAGGTTTTTATTTCACCCGGCCGATCCTTAGTAGCACAATCAATACGTTAATTTAATCTTATGCTTCTTTGACACCCGAGATTCATCAATAGTATACTTTGATCCCATCATAGACTTAGAATGAAAACAATATGAGCAAAGTGCTTGAATTTGTAACAGCCCATTGGATTTTGGTGTCGCTTTTTGTTATTGCCTTTATCTGGGTAATTTTCGAGGAAGGTCGCCATCAAGGTGTGGGAGGCGTACGCCAGAGCCCACAGGGTGTTACCAGCTTGATTAATAATGAAAATGCTGTGGTCATTGATCTTCGCGATGTTAAAGCATTTAAAGATGGCCATATTACCAACAGTGTGAATATTCCCATGGCTACAATAGATCAAAAGATGAGCAAAATAGAGGCTTACAAGGATCGTCCCATGATTTTGGTCTGTGCGATGGGTCAGCAATCAACGCGAGTGATGAATAAGCTGCGCAAACAGGGTTTTGAGAAAGTTTATATATTAGGTGGTGGGGTGGGTGCCTGGAAAAAAGATAACCTACCGTTGAAAAAGAGTTAGGGGATAGTATGATGGCTAAAGTAATCGTATACAGTACGGATTATTGCCCTTATTGCGATCGGGCAAAGCATTTGTTGGAAACTAAAAAAGTGCATTTTGAAGAGATTCGAGTTGATTTAGATGATAAAAAACGTGATGAAATGATGACCCGTAGTGGTCGTCGTACGGTACCGCAAATTTTTATCAATGATCAATCGATTGGTGGTTTTGATGAGCTTTGGGCTTTAGAGACTAAAGGCTTATTGGACCAATTATTAAAAGATTAATTAATTTATTGGAGAAAAGTAAATGGCGATAGAGACAAAACAACAACCACAAGAACAAGCCGCTGGTGGTGATCAACCTGAGTTTGGTATTCAACGTATTTATATAAAAGATTTGTCTTTTGAAGCGCCTAAGAGCCCTAAAATCTTTTTAGAAGAATGGCAACCAGAACTTGATATGGATATTGCCACCAAGACAGAAGCTCTTGGCGATGATATGCATGAAGTGATATTAACCATAACTGTTACTGTTAAAATGAAAAAAGAAGTCGTTTTTCTGGTTGAAGTAAAAGAAGCTGGAATTTTTTCTATTAAGCGTTTTCCTGAAGATCAATTAAAACCAATGCTTGGTAGCTTTTGCCCTAACATTTTATATCCTTATGCGCGTGAAGCAATCACCGATGTGGTTGTTAAAGGTGGATTCCCACAACTTTATTTGGCACCGGTAAATTTTGATGCCTTATACCAACAGCATGAAGAACAAACTGCAGCTGAGGCTAAAGGTGGGTCGGCGGCAAACTAAGCTTAAATTGTACCGTGGTTGGGTATACCTAGCACAGGTGGGATTTGGGCTTTTTATTTCTAAGTTGCTGCGTTCGGGCAAAAACTCTTACGCGGCGGGCGCAGCGTTTATGATAAGGCGCAACGGGCTTATATTAAGATACCTTTGCGTTCTTTTTATAGCGCTGCGACGCCGCGTAAGAGAAAGCAACTTGAGCGTAGTAATTTAATAATTAAAAACCTAATATTAAAGCGCTTTAAGTATATTCCGGCCACGGTAAACTCAAGGTTTGTTATCATGTCAGAAATTAAAAAAACACCAATCGCAATTATCGGCGCTGGCTCGTGGGGCACAGCATTGGCTTTGGCGCTTGCGCGAAATGACCAACCTGTTTCTATCTGGGGACATGACGAAGCTGAGATGCAGGCAATGCATAAAAAGCGAGTTAATAGCCAATATTTACCAGGTCACCCGTTGCCCGATAATATTCAGGTGGTGTTAAGCCTAGAAGAGTTATTAAAAGACACTCGTGATGTATTGATTGTTGTTCCCTCGCATGCGTTTCGAAATGCCCTACAAAATGCAAAACCATTCTTTCACAAAAACGTTCGTCTTGCCTGGGGGACCAAAGGTTTGGATCCTGAATCGTCACTGACTTTAGATAAAGTAGCACAAGAAATATTAGGCGATAAAGTACCGCTGGCGGTATTATCGGGTCCAAGTTTTGCGGTTGAAGTCGCAGCGAATTTGCCAACGGCGGTTACCTTAGCCAGTAATAATGAAGAATTTTCCAATGATTTAATAGCGCGCTTTCAATGCGGCACATTTCGCTTGTACAAAAGCACCGATATGTTAGGCGTTGAGCTTTGTGGTGTTTATAAAAACGTACTCGCAATTGGCGCTGGATTGTGTGATGGCTTAAAACTGGGTGCAGATGCACGTAGTGCGATGATTACCCGAGGCATTGCTGAGTTGTCGCGTTTAATTGTCACTTCTGGCGGCAACAAAGAAACGATTATGGGTTTAGCTGGTATTGGCGATACCATTTTAACGTGTACCACAGATACTTCACGTAATCGTCGATTTGGTCTGGCGGTCGGTCAAGGTATGGAAGTAAAAGCTGCCAATAAGCAAATAGGACAAGTGGTGGAAGGATTTATTAATGCTAAACAACTTAATCGGCTTGCCGAACAACATAACGTCGACATGCCTATTGTTGCCGCAGTGTACAAAGTCTTGTATGCTAATTTAAAACCTATCGATGCTGCAAAAGAATTATTGTCACGTAATAGCGGCGACAAGTGGGAATAACTATACCCAACGCGGTTTATTTATAGGTGTAGCCCGGACAAGCAATCGTAGATTGCGCGGCCGGGAATGTTGCGCGAGTCGCTTTGAGGCGAGTTGGAATCGTGCTTCGCATGAGGCTTCCCGGCCGCGCAATCTACGATTGCTTGTCCGGGCTACATCAGATGGTGCCTTAACAGCACCTAGTTTCTA
>CAXMUH010000165.1:0-2849 GCA_964196565.1 uncultured Legionellaceae bacterium
CAGTCGTTTTATGAAAAAGCTACAATACCAGTACGTTAACGGTTGGTATTCCTTCATTTGCTTCATCAGTTTGAAAATTAATATACCGCAAACAAGTTAAATTAATATTAAATGAAAAGTAAAATACTTGATATTTCTTGCTTACTTTATAAGGGATTGCTTTAGCTACGAGAACACGCAAAGAGTGTTTGGGGGATCATCTTCCTCATCGAGCAACTTCCTTAGGAGAAGCAACAAGGAATCAGTAATTCTCATCACAAAATTATTTTGGCTTTCAGGTTTCACTTTTGTCCATTTTGGTCTGCCCGTGTTGTCGACGCTGACGTAAACGTGCGCCGCAACTAGGGTAAGCGCACTTGATTGATTTTTCGAGTCTTACTACGCAACAAAATTCGCATAATCAGCGCAGCCAATAACAAAATAATCCCAACCCCGAGAAACACCATCGTTCGCATCCAAAGATTAGCAAACGTTTCAATTTTAGCAATTTGTGGATTGGACTTTTCATAAAATAATTGAATCCGATCCCCGACGGCAAACGCTGCGGGTGAACTGCCTTCGCGTGCACGATAGGTAAAAATTTCACCAGATTGATTTTGGTATGAGACGATCGGGAAGTAAGTCATGCGGCCATCTACCAGCTGCGATGGTAGTCCCACCACCGTGCCCTCAGTTAAAATGGTGCTTTTTAAAAAAGATCGGGCGGAATAGGTTAAAAATGTTGCAGCGATAATGCAGACAATCCCAACTAGAATAAAAACTTTGGCAATAAAGTTAGCTTTTGCCTGCATATTTCCTCCATAAAATAGCTTATTCTTCCTGAATACTACCCTATCACTTTAAATAACCCTCGGCAAATATTGCAATTAGGCTGATTGTTTAAGTATTGCTTGTGAAATGTTCCATTTTTGCATAAAATAACTACTTTACTTTCAATTCTTTATCAATGGATTTTTTTACAGGGAGATTATCATGAAAAAAAGTTTCGCTACTTCAATTACGCTGGCCTCGATTGCGTTAGCAGCACTTACCTCCGCTCCACTCAGTTATGCTGGCTTTTTTAGTGAAGCCCAGCGTTATCATTTTCACGGGTTTAATAATGCCACAAGAACAAACGTTGATTTGGTATTTCACGTGGGCAAAAACATAACGCCTTTTGCGATGAAAATGATTATCGATCGATTCAGTGTCAACCGTGGCACTTTTGGCTGCACGGTTTCTGATGCAAATAATGCCACTGGAACTCTCTCTACTTTTAGTGTAAATGTTATGCCCTTTAACTGGAGTGGTGAATACGGCAAGGTCTCCGGAAGATTTACCCTGCCAAGCACGCCTTATGGTCCATCAACCATTGAATGGAAGGTGCTTTATGTTAATAACTGCGTATTTCCCGAAGATTCAGTCACTTTAATACGACAGCCGTAACACAGCAATGGAAGAAGATTACTGGCACAAAAAGTGGAAAGCGCATGATATTAAATTTAATCAGGAAGCGCCGAACCCTAATCTAACTGAGTTCTTCCCCGCGCTCGAGTTATCAAATCATGCGCGAGTTTTTGTGCCTTTATGCGGCAAAAGCATCGATATGCTGTGGTTATTGCAGCAAGGCTATGAGGTGATTGGAATCGAATTAAGCCCGATTGCAATCACCGAATTTTTTAATGAAAATAATATTGAATATAAAGAAACGCAGCAGGGCCCATTTACAGTTTATCAAGCCCAGCATATTACACTTTTTTGCGGAGATTATTTTAAATTAACCGCTGAAATGCTTGGAAACGTCAGCGGCGTTTATGATCGCGGCGCTTTAATTGCATTGCCAGAAGCCACTCGCAAACAGTATGTGGATCACTATAAAAAAATTCTTAAACCCAACTGCCAAATATTATTGGTCACGCTTGACTACGATTACCCTGAAATAATCGGCCCACCGTTTGATTTAAAACCAGCAGAAATTCAAACATTATTTTCCAGTCACTTTGATATCCAAGTGTTAAAAAAGCAAAATCTTGACGTTTTGCCAAGCAAGCTTGAAGACATTGGAGTCAAAGAAGTTTGGAGTTATGTCTATCATTTAGCCTGCCACTAAGTTCAATTTGTGGCTCATACAGATAACAGAACCAGATTATGGTTAACATAGCATTACCACTACCGTATTAAGGATATTTTAATATAATGGTTGTAGAATGGTTACTATTACACCATAAGAAGGGCTATTACGTTGAGCGTTAACGTTAAACAATTAAGTGGTTATATTGATAGAGTCGAGCTGAAGGCGCAAACAACGGATGCCGAGGCGATCACCGGCAGGAACAACAGTAAAAATGGACAAACAAAATCCGCCGTCGCCCTTACCAAAACAGTATTAAATCAATTTATTCGAACCGTGTCCGATCAGCATGAGCGCACGCTATTAATGGAACTGCAGTCAGCTGTTGATAGCGTGCCAAGCAGCATTAATCCTAAAGCTATTTATAACCTTTTTACGGGTTTAGCAAAAACCCAAGGCTCGATTTTAATTAAAATTAAACAATGGTTAAGCCTCGATAAAAATTCCAGCGGCAACCCTGAACTGATTCTATTAACAGTAAAAACCATCCATTTTATTTTATTAACGCTCAGGGATGACATCCAATACGGTGAACCAGGTAACAAAACCATACTCAGGATGACAATTTTAACTGTAAAGCAAAAAAATGAATTGTACCCGAAAATCAATCGACTGATAGAGCAATGTAAAACGAAATCTTTAATACCACGAAAATATAAAAACCACGCTGAAAAAATTAAACGATTGCAATCTCGAGGCAATCACTTGCTTGAGTCTAATGATAGTGATTTCGCCGAAG
>CAXMUH010000166.1:0-1641 GCA_964196565.1 uncultured Legionellaceae bacterium
CCTTAATACCGACATGTAAATTGCTTTGCACATCCTATCTTTGGCTGTGTCAATATTGATCGACCCTGAAATTTGGAGAGGATACCTATTTGATGTCGAAACGATCCCCAAAGATACACAGCTGCGTGATGTTATCGATAACACACCAAGCGAAGTATTTCGTCCAGTCTTTAAGGACTATTTTGAAAGGTTAAGACGTAATAAACATATGGAAAGCTTTCAAATATTACCGGGGCAATATCTCTGCGCGATAGATGGTGTGCACCATCATTCATCAGAGCAAGTACATTGCGACCAGTGCCTTACAAAAAAACATCGGAATGGTACGGTAACGTATCATCACGCCGTACTACAGGGCGCCTTTATGCACCCAGATAAAAAACAAGTGATACCGGTTATGCCTGAGCCAATAGCTAACGCTGACGGGCAAAAGAAACAAGATTGCGAAATCAATGCCGCTAAACGGTTTATCAAGAAATTAAAAACGGATCATCCCCGGCTCGGTATTATTATTGTGGGTGACGGATTATTCTCGAAAGGCCCAATGATCCAGCAAGTAATCGATGAAAAAATGAATTACCTATTTGTTGCCAAACCAGATGATCATAAATATATGATGGAGTGGATTGCTGGGTTTGATACACTGCCAGAGGTGAAGTATAAGGATCTCAAAGGGCGGCAGCATCGATTTACCTACATGAACAACGTACCACTAAATGCCAAAGAAGATGCTCCACACGTTAACTATATTCATTACGAGCTAACGAATGAAAAAGGGAAAGTGACCTATAAAAATAGCTGGGTGACGAGCATCGAAGTGAGTGACTCGAATGTTATTCGATTGGCTAAAGGTGGTCGTTGTCGCTGGAAAATCGAAAACGAATGTTTCAACACGCTGAAAAACCAAGGTTATCATTTGAATCATAATTTTGGCCATGGGAAAAAGCACCTTAGTCATAACATGTACCTATTGACGTTGCTGGCGTTCTTTTACCATCAAATATTTGAATTGACTGATCCGGCGTATCAGCAATGCCGTAGCGCTATGAGAACGAAGCGATTCCTTTGGGAGACCTTCAGGAGTCTTATTCGTTATTTTGTCTTTTCATCGTGGGATGACGTAATGATCAGGCTAATGGGTAACCGTGGAGAGACTTCCGTTCTTTCGAAAAACAAATAAGTTGAAGTAAAACCTGTATGCGCTTCGCTGCGTAGAATTTTACCTGCCTGCTGGTTAGAGAAATTACTTGGTATAACACGCATGATGGGGCTTACCGTGATATTAGGGGTATATTGCAACTGAGTCGTTTGGTTTCTGATCAGGTTGTGCGTTAGGCCGAGATTTGCTGCCAGCGCATGTGTATGGTGGATTTTACTGGTACTGTGCGTTATATATTTTATCAACTTCTATCTGTTTGTTGTAATTTTGTAAGTGCGATTGCTTTTCGAGCGATTTGCTTGGTAAACTCTCGTTGTTCATCCATTGGTTTTTGTTACCGTTGGCATTTTTATAGTGGCGCAGGGATGATTGTTATTGCAGCTAATAGCTTTACAGTCCATGGTTTCAGTCGTCAATTTGGATCACGATTTATAGGATATTACTATGAAGTTTCTTTATTTACACCTATGTTTAGCGTTTCA